>DASQEB010000184.1:0-1591 GCA_035633875.1 Thermoanaerobaculia bacterium | reverse complement strand
GACACCGACACGGCAGCGAAGGTTGAGCGGTCCTCCCGGCTCGCCCTCGGAGACCTCCACGTCCGCACTGCCGGTGAGGGGATTGGCGTCGGTCGGAACGGCGAGGAGGAGCCCCGGGTCCCGGGGGTGCCGGTCCAGGACTGCCCACTCGACGGGGAGGTCGGCGGTCTCCGGCAGGACGAAGAGGTCGCCGGGCTCCGGCCCTCGACCGCCGCGCTCCTCCCGCCCCGAGCGGAGTCGCATCGAACGCTCCCGGGCCTGCTTGTGGAGGTCGTCCCAGCGGTCGGGGCTCATGTCCTCACCTCCCCTGGCCGGAACGCAGCCGCGGTATTCCAGGCCGTGGACGCATCCCGGCAGTCGTTCAGCAGACTGCCCAGGATCTTGTAGAGAACGGGGAGCCGCTCGCGCGGGATGTGGAGCAGATCGGAGATTTTCCGCAGGGACGGGCTCTCCTCCTCCTCACCGAGGTCCAAGCCCGCCACGGGAGCGCCGGCTGCGCGGATGCGGAGGAAATTCCAGAGGGTCAGCAGGTACCGCCGGGTCTTGTCGTTCACGTCCAATCGCTCGATCCGATCCAGGACGCAGGCGACGAGCCAGCGGAAGAGCTGCCGCTCTTCGATCCCGGTGTCCGGGAAGACCAGCGGTACCCCACGGCTCTCCTTGGACTCGTGCTCCTCGGCGACCTCCCCCCCCGCCAACTCCAGCGCAGCCCCCCAGCGGGCCCGCACGTCCGCCTTCATCGGGTCCACCAAATCCTTGAAGCGGAAGCTCTCGATCCCTTTCGTCCGAAGATCGGCGAGGCGGTCCCGCAGGCGGCGGACGATCTCCTCCTGACGCCGCCCGCGGAGGGTGACGAGGTCGGGTAGCAGCTCGTCGTTCCAGGCGGCCACGGTCTCCCGCAGGGCCGGGGCCGCCCCCGGCCCCGTCTCCTCCTTCCCGAAAGCCAGGACGGTGTCGTTGCGGATCCGCTCGTCCCCTTCCACCACCCGGAGCTTGCCCGACTCCACCGCATCCCGGACGGCGGACTGCAGGACCTCGAAGACCTGCGAGCCCAAGGGGTCGTGGGTCTTCTGCCGCTCGTGGAGGAAGTGGCGGATGTTCAAGAAGACCAGCCCGTCGATGTTCGGCTTGATCCGGAGCTGCGCCTCGAGGCTCCGGAGCCGGCTGACGAAGATGAAGGCGTAGCACTCGGCGAGGAGCTCCTCCAGAGCCCCCTCGCCGCCCGGGCCGCTGCCGCGCGGCTCCCATCTCTCCCAACCGAACACACCCAGCCAGCTCGGCGGGCTCTCCCAGAGCCCGCGCCGCTTCATTTCGGTGACCAGGGCCCTGCGCAAGGCCTCCTCGAGGGACTGGACGAGGTCCGGGCCCGGCTCCCTCCCCTCCGAAAGGGTGCGGACGTAGTCCGTGAAGACCCTCTCTTCGGACGAGACGGAGACCGCTTTTCTTCTTTTCCAGAAGAAGGTTGTTCGACCCAAAGCGACTCTCATTACATCACAGAACCCTCTGTCCGAAACCTCTCTCCGTCCACCGGGCCGGTTTTTCCAGCCAATCGCCGAGAACCGCCCGTTACATCCTGGACGAGGCGAGCAAG
>DASQEB010000183.1:0-12925 GCA_035633875.1 Thermoanaerobaculia bacterium | reverse complement strand
AGTGGTCACACTGACCCATGTGACCGCCGAGCGCGGCGGTGCGGCACGTCTCGATGGCCCCCATGGCTCGCAACGACGCGCGGCCGAGCCGGTGCTTTTGCCGGTACTCCTCGCCGTAGAGCCGAAAGATGTGGGCCACCTCCAGTCCGGAGGGGGCCGCCACCGGGAGGGCCTATGAAAGCTCGGGAGCTTTCCAGTCCAACCGGTCCAAGGGGCTGGTCACTTGCTTCAGAGCCCGCGGAGTGACACGGGTATACAACAGCGTCGTACGAATGCTGCGATGCCCGAGGAGCTCCTGAATGTAAGGCAACTCTGTGCCGTGCTCCAGAAGATGAGTGGCAAAACTGTGCCGCAGTGTGTGGCAGGTGACTCCCGGGCGCAAGCCTGCCTTCTGACTGATCCGTCGGACCATCTTCTGGACAACCCGCTGGTCGAGCCGTTGCTGCGGAGTCTTGCCATAAAACAGCCACTTTTCTGGCCTGTACTGGCGAAAGTAGCGCCGCAGAGTCTCCAGGAGTGTCTGCGATAGGATCACGTTGCGATCCTTCACGCCCTTGCCTTGGCGGACCCTGATCTGCATCTTCGAGCTGTCGATGTCTTTGACGTGGAGGTTCAGCAACTCATTGAGGCGAAGGCCCGCCGAATACAGGGTCATCACCATGGCCTGATCTCTTAACGTCTCGGCAGCCGCCAAAAGCCGTTTCACCTCCGGCTCGCTCAGCACCAACGGTAGTGCCCTCTTCCTCTTCGGAAAGGAAACATCCTCCAACTCGAACGGGCGATGCAAGACATGGACATAGAAAAATTTGATGGCACAGAAGGCTTGAACCACGGACGACCGCGACAACTTGCGCTCCTCGAGCAGGTAAACCAAAAAGCCGCGAACCTCTTTCTTGCCCATGCGCTCGGGCGGCCGATGATAATGCTCGGCGAACCGGCGCACCCAAGCGATGTAAGTACCCTGCGTGCGTGGGCTGCACCCCTGCAGTTTCAACTCCACTTCCATTCTGCGGCGCATCTCTGACATAGAGGTCTCCTTTCGGAAAGGTGAATCCCGAAAGATAGACCCAACAGAATGCGTTGTCTGCTCGGAGAAATAGGAAGCTAAAAAGTGGGCAATTCGGTTATGGTGGGCCCCACTGCGGAGCGGTTTTGTTCAACCTAGTTTCAACGCTTTCCCTCCTCCCAACCCGTCCTCCATATCCCCGATTTTCAACGCCTCCCGCCAGATCGTCGAAATATAGCAACAGGCCTATCCTGCTCGTGTTCCACCGCTTAGCCGTCTAGTTTAAGCCATTTCGGTAGAGACGTCAACGCGGCGTTGGCGTCAATTTGGCGTCATAGGCACTCCTTCGCCGCCCACTTGCCTGATGTGTTTACACGCACAGACCAGACGAGGCTGCGTGGTGCGAATGTCCTGCAATCAAAGGAGTTGTCGCTCCGGATCGATCGAACCCGGTGGATAGGCACTCCGCAGCATCGGGGCTCAAAGGACCTATACGTCTATGCCAAGACGGTAAGCACACCCAGTGGGCATGGGGGCCGGCATGTTATACGGGGCGTTTGGCGCCGGTATAACATGCCGACGATAAAATTGAAGTGGACACTACATCGAATCCAGGTCGAAGGAGAGATCGATGTCCTTGACCCGGAGACGTAACGCCCCCATGAGCCTCATTCCCGTTCCGAGGCGCGAAGCGCTCGGACCCGACTAACTTCCGCCGGCGGGCTTTAGGGCTTGGCAAGGGAGCGAAGCGACCGAGGGCCGCTGGCGCGGTGGGCTCCCGGTCCTGAAGGCCTCCGATGCCCGGCCGGTAGCCAAAAGATTTTTAGGAGGCTAGCCTTAGCGCCTCAATCCGAAGCCTTCCGAGTTTCTCATGCCAAACTTTGAGGGCTTCTTTTCGCTCTGCCCAAAACTCATAGGGTTTATAATTCTTCTTCAAATCCTCTTTGGCGTGGTTCAATACGGCTTCGGCCACTTCATCCCGAATTTCCAAGGGCCGCGGCCGGCGGCAAGAGGAAGCCCCCTATCCTAGCTGAGGGGCTCTTGAAGGGTTCGCCTCGATCTCCGGCTATGCTGCTTTAGTCATAGCCTCCACGCGAAGGCGCTCTAGCTTCTCGTGCCAGAGCCGGAGGGCTTCCTTGCGCTCGGGCCAAAATTCATAGAGGTTATAGACCCTCTTCAGGTCCTCCTTGCAGTGATTCATCACGGCTTCCGCGACTTCCTCCCGCACACCCAAGGAACTGAGATGAGTCCGACCAGTCCGTCTCCAGTCGTGGGGCCTGACGTTCTCAAGCCCGGAAAGCTCCCGGAAGTTCCGATTCGCATCCGTCAACTGATCGGGATAGTCCCGGTCGGCGTTGTACTTCCAGAACAAGGGCCCCTTTCCGCCGACCTGCATCGATCTCCGCAGGAGGATCTCGGCGATGGGACCTTGCAGCGGCACCAGGAAGTCCCGGCCGTTCTTGGTGTCGGGAATCCGCCAGACCCGTTCCCCATTCATAAGAATGAGGTCCTCCGCCCTGGCGCTGGCGGCCTCGGAGGGACGGCATAGGGAGGACAGCATCAGGAGGTAGCAGTCCGCCGCCTTCTGATCGTCCATCTTGGGGAGCGTTTGGAAGAAGCTTACCAGCTCGTCTTCCGTCAGCCACCGATCCCGCTTTCCTTTGGGCACCGTGACCGGCACTCCCAGGCAGGGATTCACCTTGACTCCGGGAACATGGGCCTTGCCATAGGTGAAGGCACAGGAGAGAACCTTCTTGACTTCCCGCACCATTTGCGGCGCCCGTTTGGTGACCTCCGAGAGGAGGACCCGGACGTCTTCCTCGCTGAAGAGGGCAAGAGGAACTTTGGCATAGCGGGAAACGAGGTAGGTCTTCGCCGCCGCCCGATAACCCTTGTAGCTGCGCGGGGCGAGCTGGCTCCTGGCATGAGCGAAGTACTCCGCCAACAAAGCGCCTACCGTCCCCTCAATGACGCCCTCCGAGAACATCTCCCGGAGATCCTCGGGCAGACTCTCGGCTCCTATCCACTTCGGGGCGAGGCCGTGTACGGGTGCTCCCTTGGGGTCTCGTCCCTTGGCGAGCTCGCCCCGGAAGATCTCGTAAGCGCGTTCAAACTCCTGCAGGGTCATGGGGAGGAGAGTCTCTGGCGCTCGGCCCGGCCCCTTCCGGCCCGAGGGGTGATAGCCGAAGCTATGGCGCTTCTGCTTGCCCGTCTCGGGGGAGCGGTAGATGAGGAAGAAGGTTTTGCGCCCGTCCTTCGTGACGCGGATTCCCGCCGAGGGGGTGAGGGAGTGTAGAATCTCGACCTGGGCCTGAGTGGTCTTCAGGCTCCTGATCCGCTTCTCGGTCAGCTTCTCCGGCATGGGTTTGCCTCCCGTTGCGTGGTATGTGGTACTGCCCTTGTAAGCTGTATCCTACCTGTAACGGGAGGCATTGTCAAGTATTAGACTGCCTGAACCTCTCTGAGACAGCATGATACGCCGTAACCTCTGAAAAGACTGAGACTTACAGCGAGTCTAAGCTGAGCTGAGGCAACCTGATAAACCCACAGAAAACTCACCCCTCACTCTCCGGGAGAGGGCCGGGGTGAGGGGGGTGGGGGATCGCGCGCCTACCGCCGCCGCCGCCTTCTGCGCCGCCGCCGGGGACGTCCCGCCGCGCCCCCGTTCCCCGCTTCCGCGCCCCCTTCGGCTCCCTGATCCGTCTCCGGACCATCCTCGAAGTCCTCGTCCCCTTCTTCCTCGCCTTCCGGCTCGAAGGGCTCTTCCTCTTCCGCAGGCTGCGAGGTCTGGAGCTCCGCTCCGTGCTCCCCGTTCGTTCCGTTTCCGATCTCCCCACCCGCCGCCGTCTTGCCCTTCCGGCGCTTGCGGCCTCCCCGGCGACGCTTGCGGCGCTTTGCCGTGCCCTCTCCCGCAGCCGTTCCCTCCTCGCTTCTGCCGCCGACCTCGGCGGTCTCCTCGTCCTCTTCGTCCTCCTCGTCCTCCTCGGGCAGGGCCAGGTCCCAGGCGTGGAGGGTGGGAGGCGCGGGCTTCGCCTGACGGAGTGACGGGAGCGGCTTTTCCCGCTTGAGCCATTCGATCTGCTCGTCGGGACGGTGCAGGCCCGGGGTGGCCATGATCTGGATGTCGATGTCGAACTCGGCCTCGAGCTCGGCCAGCTCCCGGCGGTAGTGATTCTGGAGAGAGTCTGCCAATTCCGGGTGGAGGCCGATCTTCGCTCCCTGGATCGAGCCGGTGGCGGCGCGGGCCTCGATCCGGCGCAGGAGCGAGAGGCTCACCATCTCCTGGCTCGGCAGCCGGCCCACCCCGTTGCAGGTCGGGCAGGTGCGGTGGTGGGTGCGGGTCTGGAGGGACTGCTGGATGCGCTGGCGGTTGATCTCCAGAAGGCCATTCGGGCTGATCCGGCCCACCGTGGAGCGGGCCTTGTCGATCTTCATCGCGTCTTTCAGGGCCTTCTCGACCTTGCGCTGGCTCTTGGAAGCGCGCATGTCGATGAAGTCCACCACCACGATGCCGCCGATGTCGCGCAGGCGGAGCTGGCGGGCCACCTCGGCCGCCGCCTCCAGATTGGTGTGGAGCGCGGTCTCCTCCTGGGTGGCGGCCCGGGTCGAGCGGCCGGAGTTGACGTCGATGGCGGTCAGCGCCTCGGTGGCGTCGATGACGATCGAGCCGCCGCTCGGCAGCTCCACCCGCCGCTCGTAGATGCGGTCGATCTGCGGCTCGAGACCGTAGCGGGTGAAGAGCGGCAGGCGGTCGGAGTAGTGCTCCAGGCGGGTCTTCGCCCGGGGCATGAACGCCCGCATGTAGGCAAGGGCCTTCTGGAAGGCCTCCTCGTCGTCGATCACCACCTCCTCGATCGAGGAGTCCAGATAGTCCCGGAGCGCCTGGAGGATGAGGTCCTGGTCCGTGTAGAGGAGGCGGGTCCCCTTGCCGTCCACGGCCGCAGCCTGCACCCGTTTCCAGAGCCGGAGCAGGGCGGCGAGGTCGCGGGCGAGCGTCGTCTTCGTCTGTTCCAGGGCGTTGGTGCGCAGGATGACGCCGCACCCCCGGGGCAGGTCGAAGCTGGCGGCCATGGCCTTGAGCTTCTTGCGCACGTCCTCGTCCTCGACCTTGCGGGAGACGCCCCGGGTGTCGTCGAAAGGGGTGAGCACGAGATACCGGCCGGCGAGGGAGAGACTGGTGGTGAGGGCCGCCCCCTTGGTGCCCATGGGGTCCTTCTCGACCTGCACGACGATGGGCTTGCCCTTCTCCAGGACCTCCTCGATGCGGGGATGCCCGCCCTTGGGCTGGCGGTAATACGCTTCGGGAACCACGTCCTGGATGGCCAGGAAGCCGCGGCGGTCGGCCCCGTACTCGATGAAGGCTGCGTTGAGGCTCGGCTGGATGTTGGCGATCACGCCGCGGTAGATGTTGCCGCGGGTGAGCCCGGCCTCGGCGTAGTCGACCTTGTAGTTCTCCAGGGTGTTGCCCTGGACGATAGCAATGCGCAGCTCTTCCTCCCGCTGCGCGTTGATCAGCATTCTGCGGCTCAAAGATGTCTCCGTGGTGTCAGGTCAGGTCATGGAGAGAGCACGTGGGTAGGCGAAATTCGGGTGGCGGCATCCTGGCGGGGGCATATTTTGACCCAGGACTTCAAAAGCTGCAAGCCCGAAGTTGGGCGGCGCCGGAGGAGGGCTTGCGCGCGGAGAGGGTGGAGGGAGGTGCCAGGGCGGCTCCATGGAGCCGCCCCCGGCGAGAGCTCAGGGGCAACTCCATCTCCCGGTCGTGGAGCAGGTGCACGTGAACGGTCCCAGGCAGGTCCCGGTGTGTTTCTGCACATAACACGACGTCCTCGATCCATGACTGCAGAACGTGCCATGCACGTCATCACAATTGGGCGAGCAGATGGCGGCCTGAGAGATTCCGAGTCCGGACATCCAGGAAGCGAGGGCGAGGGCGGAAACCAACGTAGCGAGCAGGAGGCTCTTTCTCATGAGTTCCTTCCTTTCTTGAGATGATAGGCTCTTAAGAATCAAAGTGCCTCGACCCTGCGCAGCCGAGCCAGGTCAGCCGCCCCTCAATCCCCGTTGCGGGACCGCACGGCCAGCGCGAGGCCCGCGGCGGCGAGGCCGGCTCCGGCCAGGGCGAGGAGCCCGCGGTGCGTCGTGGCCCAGAGCTGCGGGCTGCGGTCGGTGGCCCGGTCGTCGAAGTCGCCGTGGGCGCCGTGGTCGCCCGGGACGGGCTCCCAGAGGTTGTGGGCCCGGTTCGGATCCTCCAGGCCGTCGTGCTGCTGGGACTCGACGCCGTTCTTGGCGAGGTAGCGGTCGGCGTACCAGGGGACGATTCGATTGCCGGCGATGGCCTTGACCGTGGGCCATCCCACCCAGAGCTCCCGCCGGTCGTGGTCCGCGGCCCAGAGGATGGCCCGGGCGGCCACCTCGGGCTGGAAGATGGGGGGCACGGGCTGGGCCTTGCGCGGCAGCCGGCTCTTGACCCAGCCGAACTGCGGGGTGTTGATCGCCGGCATCTGGACCATGGTGACGCGGACCTTGCTGCCGTCGTGGAGGAGCTCCGAGCGGAGCGAGTCGCAGAAACCCTGGATGGCGTGCTTGGCCCCGCAGTAGGCCGCCTGCATGGGGATGCCCCGGTAGGCGAGGGCGGACCCCACCTGGACGACCACGCCCCGGTCCCGGGGGAGCATCCGGCGCAAGGCCGCGAGGGTGCCGTAGACGTAGCCGAGATAGGTCACTTCGGTGACCCGCCGGAACTCCTCGGCCGTCATCTCGCGAACCGGGGAGAAGACCGACGCCATGGCGTTGTTGATCCAGACGTCGATGGGTCCGAATTTCTCCTCCACCTCGGCGGCGGCGAGCTCCACCCTGTCGGCCTCGGCGACGTCGAGGGGCAGGACGAGCGCCTTGCCCCCGAGCTCCTCGACCTCCTGGCGGGCCGCCTCCAGGCCGTCGCGCCCGCGGGCGATCAGGCCGATGTGCGCTCCCCGCTCGGCGAAGGCGCGGGCGGTGGCCCGGCCCACGCCGGCGGACGCTCCAGTGATGACGACGACCTGCGGCTCCCGCGATCTCCCCATCAGGTCGCCTCTTCGCGGGGGATGACCTTCAGGGGCAGCTCCATGCCCTTCCGCCCATGGTCCGACACCGGGCAGTAGACCCTGTAGGTCCCAGGCTCGAGATTGACCTCGAGGGTCCGCGTCTCGCCAGGCGGGATCTGCTCGATCTCCTCTTCGAGGCCCAGCCCCTCGACCTCGAAGCCATGGATGGAGTCTCCCCCGTTGGTCACCTCGAACGTGGTGGGGCCGGCGTGGACGGAGGCCGGCATGTCGATGTCGTGGCCGGCGAGCTTGACCTCGACGGTCTCGGCGGGGACCTCGGCCTGCTCCTGTCCGCCGCCGCAGCCGGCGAGAGTGAAGAGGACCAGAAGAGCGGTCAGCAGGTTGACGAGAACGAGGAGCCGTTGCTTCGCGCCCTCCTCGGAATGGATCACCAGGTCTCTCGAGCGGTTCATGATTCCTCCTTTCTTGGTAACGGGCGCCATGGTTTCCCCCTCCCCTCTCAAGCAGTGCTGGCGTAGGCGATCGTCGAGAGGAGGGCGTTTTCGGCCTGCCGGGAGTCGAGCCGGGTGTGCTGGACGACGACGGGCTCGTCCGATTCGATGAGGCTCGCGAAGTCGGTGTCCAGGGGAATCGGCTCGGGATCCTGGAGGTCGTTGAAGCGGACGTGCCGCGTCCGCCGCGCCGGCACGGTCACCCGGTAGGGCCCTCTGGGCTCCCGGTCGGAGAAGTAGATGGTGATCTCCACGTGGGCGTCCCGGTCGCCGGCGTTGAGCAGGCAGACCGTCTCGTGGCTCGTCATCTGCGGCTCCGGCCCGTGGCTCCCCTTCGGGATGTACCCTTCGGCGATGGCCCAGCGGGTGGCTCCGATCGGCTCGGCTCGCTTCATTCTCCTCACCTTCCGACACCTTCCGGAGCGGCGACCGCCCGCTCCCGGCGTCCGTCAGAAAAGGGGCTTTGCAAGGGTGATACCGCCCAGGTCCTCCGCCCGGCTTGCGCCAGGCCCCCTGTTTCGTCACATAATAGGTTCTGGTAATTGACCCACCTCGAAGCGAGGTTTCACAAGAGCACATGGAAGCCGCTGTATTTCCGAGCACGTCGGTGGCTCTTCGCAAGGCCCCGACGGGAATCCCTGGACTGGACGAGATCACCGCCGGCGGCCTTCCCGCAGGCCGGCCGACCCTCATCTGCGGCAGCGCTGGCTGCGGCAAGACGTTGATGGCCATGGAGTTCCTGGTGCGGGGCGCGACCGAGTTCGGCGAGCCCGGGGTCTTTATCAGCTTCGAGGAAGGGGTCGAGGAGCTGACCGAGAACGTCCGCTCGCTCGGCTTCGACCTGGAGGAGCTGATGCGGGAGGAGAAGCTCGTCGTGGACTATGTCCACGTCGAGCGGAGCGAGATCGAGGAGACCGGCGAGTACGACCTCGAAGGTCTGTTCATCCGCCTCGGCTTCGCCATCGATTCGATTGGCGCAAAGCGGATCGTTCTCGACACGTTGGAGGTCCTCTTCGGCGGCCTGAAGAACGAGTCGATCCTGCGCTCGGAGCTGCGCCGGCTGTTCCGCTGGCTCAAGGACAAAGGGGTGACGGCGGTCATCACCGGCGAGCGGGGGGAGGGAGCGCTGACCCGCCACGGCCTGGAGGAGTACATCTCCGACTGCGTGATCCTGCTCGACCACCGGGTCATCGACCAGCTCGCCACCCGGCGTCTGCGCGTGGTCAAGTACCGTGGCAGTATCCACGGCACCAACGAATACCCCTTCCTGATCGACGAGCGCGGCATTGAGGTCCTGCCCATCACCTCCCTGGGGTTGGGGCACGACGTCTCCAACGAGAGGATCTCCAGCGGGATCCCCGAGCTCGACGACATGCTCGGAGGGCTGGGTTACTACCGGGGCAGCGGCGTTCTGGTCTCCGGCAAGGCGGGGACCGGCAAGAGCAGCCTGGCAGCCCATTTCGTGAACGCGGCCTGTCGGCGCGAAGAGCGCTGCGTCTACTTCGCTTTCGAGGAGTCGATGAGCCAGGTCGTCCGCAACATGCGGTCGATCGGCGTCGACCTGGAGCCGTGGATCCGCAAGGATCTGCTCCGCTTCCACGCCGCCCGGCCCACGGTGCACGGCCTGGAGCGCCACCTGGTGACGATGTACAAGACCATCCGGGACTTCCAGCCGAGCATCGTCGTGGTCGACCCCATCACCAACTTCCTCTCGGTGGGAGGTTCCGACGAGGTGAAGGGAATGCTGGTGCGCCTGATCGACTTCCTGAAGTCGCAACAGGTCACCTGCCTTTTCACCAGCCTGACCCACGGGAACGACCTCGAGAGGACGGACGTGGCTGTATCCTCGTTGATGGACACCTGGCTGGTGTTGCGGGAGGCCGAGATCAACGGCGAGCGCAACCGCACCCTCTACGTGATCAAGTCGCGCGGCATGGCCCACTCCAACCAGCTCCGGGAGGTCCTGCTCACCAGCGAGGGGATCCAGTTGGTGGACGTCTATCTCGGGCCCGGGGGGACTCTCACCGGAGCGGCACGGCTGGCCCAGGAGGCGCAGGAGAGGGCTTCCTCGATAACGCGCCAGCAGGAGATCGAGCGCCGCAAGCGCGAGCTGGAGAGGAGGCGCCAGGCGCTCGAGGCCCGCATCGAGGCTCTGCGGCTCGAGTTCGACGTCGAGGCCGAGGAGGCGGAGCGCCTCATCTCCCTGGAGCTCGCCCGGGAGGAACGGCTGCGGGAAGACCGCATGGAAATGGCGAGACGCCGGGGAGTCGAGGTCCAAGAGATCTTCGGAACCGGCAAATGAGTCGAACGGAAAGGAGGCGGCCATGACCGCGCACGTCAAGATGGAGACGTTCGAAGAAGGATCGGGCGCGGAAGGCTTCTGGGACCTGCGGCTGTACGTGGCCGGCCAGACTCCGAAGTCGGTGACCGCCCTGGCGAACTTGAAGAAGTTCTGCGAAGAGCACCTGGCCGGCCAGTACCGGATCGAGGTGATCGATTTGATGAAGAACCCGCAGCTCGCGCGCAGCGATCAGATCCTGGCGATTCCGACGCTGGTGAGGCGGCTGCCGGAGCCGATCCGCAAGATCATCGGCGACCTCTCGAACTCCGAGCGCGTGCTGGTGGGCCTCAACATCGAGCCTCGAGGCTGAAGCGTCGTGGCGGCCAACCCTGCCAGGACCGCCGAACGTCGATCTCCGGAACCCTCAGAGCCGCAGTACACGTTGCGACTCTTCGTCACCGGGGCGACGATGGCCTCCCTCCGCGCCATCACCAACCTGAAAGGCTTCTGTGAGGAGCATCTGAAGGGACGGTACGAGCTGGAGGTGGTGGATATCTATCAGCAGCCGGCTCTCGCCAAGGAGGAGCACGTCCTCGCGACGCCGACGCTGGTCAAGAAGCTCCCCCTTCCGCTGTGGCGGCTGGTCGGGGACCTCAACGATTCCCGGCTCCTCACCGGGCTCGACCTCCGGCCCGGAGCCTGACCCGGGCGGCCTGTTGGAACGAGGCTTGGACATGCCATTGGAACGTGCGCGAGAGCAGGTCATAGGAGAGGTCGAGGAGCTCCGCGCCCGCTTGCGGGAGGCGGAGGAGACGTTGCGCGCCATCCAGCAGGGCGAGGTGGACGCGCTCGTCATCACGGAGCGGGCCGGAGAGAAGGTCTACACCCTCAAGAGCGCGGACCGCCCCTACCGGATGATGATCGAAGGGATGGGGCAGGGGGCCGTGACACTGACGGCCGACGGCACCATCCTTTACTGCAACACCTGCTTCGCCCAGATGATGAAGAGGCGGCTCGAGAGCGTCATCGGCGGCTCGCTGCACTCGTTCCTCGATGCCGGCAGCCGGGACCTCTTCGAGGCGTTGCTGCGCCAGGAAGGCAACGGTGCCCAGGGCGAGGTCGCGCTGCGGGCTGCGAACGGCACCCTCGTGCCGGCCTACGTCGCCGTCACCGCGCTGGTGCTGGAGGACGGCATGGAGCCCGTCACCTGCCTTGTCGTCACCGATTTGACCGAGCAGAAGAAGGGGGAGCAGATCGTCGCGGACGAGAAGCTGGCCCGCTCGATCCTGGAGCACGCGACCCAGGCCATGGTGGTGTGCGACACCGGGGGCAAAATCCTCCGCGCCAGCCGGGAGGCCCACGACCTGTGCGGCCGCAACATGCTGCTGGAGCCGTTCGAAACGGCCTTCCCCCTCGAGTTCGGCGGAGGTGAGATCCCCGATGCCCGCTCCTTCCTGGCCCTCCCCCTGGCGGGAGAGCGGCTGCAGGGAATCGAGGCGGGCCTCGGCGGGAGCGGCCGAGACCGGCTGGACCTGCTGCTCTCCGCCGGGCCGCTCTGGGGCGCGGGAGGTCAGGTGGAGGGGTGCGTCGTCACCTTTACGGACATCACCGCGCGCCGACAGACGGAGCGGGAGCTGGAGAGAGCCTGGGCCGCCGCCCAGGCCACCAACGCGGCCAAGGACCGGTTCCTGGCCACCTTGAGCCATGAGCTGCGCACACCTCTGACGCCGGTGCTCGCGGTGATCTCCAGCCTGGAGGCGAGCGGTCGCTGTCCCGCCGAGCTGCGTCACGAGATGGACATGGTGCGGCGCAACGTGGAGCTCGAAGCCCGGCTGATCGACGACCTGCTGGACCTGACCCGCATCTCCCGCGGCAAGCTCGAATTGCGGCGGCAGGGGATCAACCTTCGGCGGATCCTCGAGCACGCGGTCGAGACCTGCTGCGGAGAAGAGGCGACCGCGGGCCGGCTGCGGGTCGTCATGGAGCTCGCCGCCCACGACCACCACCTCTGGGCAGACGGCTCGCGCCTGACCCAGGTCTTCTGGAACCTGCTCAGCAACTCGGTCAAGTTCACCCCTGCGGGGGGGACCATCACCGTGCGCTCGTGGAAGGAGAAGGACGCGGACCGGGTCGCCGTCGAGGTCGCCGACACCGGGGTCGGGATCGAGCCGGACCTGCTGCCGAGGATCTTCGACGCCTTCGAGCAGGGCGAGGTG
This sequence comes from Thermoanaerobaculia bacterium, assembly GCA_035633875.1. GTDB lineage: Bacteria > Acidobacteriota > Thermoanaerobaculia > Multivoradales > UBA5704 > DATARR01. Next base: position 884 of record DASQEB010000183.1, on the reverse strand, counting down.
ATGGCCCGCCGGTTCGGTGGCCTCGGCCTGGGGCTCGCCATCAGCAAGGCCATCGTCGAGTTGCACGGGGGCAATCTCAGCGTCCAAAGCCCGGGGCCGAACCAGGGCGCCGTCTTCACGGTCTGCCTGCCCGTCGGTCCGGGGCGGGTCCAGGAGGACCTGGAAACCTCCAGCGACTCCGGCCAGACCGATGTCGAGAATCGGGCTTCGCTCCACATCCTCCTGGTGGAGGACCACGTCGACACGGCCGAGGCCATGGCGGGCCTGCTGGAGGTGCTCGGCCACCGGGTCACCGTGGCCGGGACGGTTGCGGAGGCCCTCGCGGCGGCCGCCGCTCTCCAGGATGGCCCGGGTCAGGGGATCGATCTCCTGGTCAGCGATCTCGGCCTGCCCGATGGCAGCGGCCTCGACTTGATGCGGGAGCTGAGCCACCGCTACGGCCTCAAGGGGATCGCCCTCTCCGGCTACGGGATGGAGGAGGATCTCCGCCGAAGCCGGGAGGCCGGCTTTGAAAAGCACCTCACCAAACCGATCAACGTGGACTCGCTGCAGGCCGTGATCCACGAGGTGGCGGGGGAGTAGGCCCGCGCCTCACCGGGGCAGCACCTCCAACCGCACCGGTTGGTCCCGGTCCAGGTACTGCCGCCCCGGGATCGTCGTTCCCGTCGCCTTGAAGTTGCGGTCCGTTGTTGCCCCCCAGACTTCCAGAAGGAAGAGAACGACCACAACCCCGCAGAGGACGCGGAGCAGGGTGGGGGAGGGCTCGGCCTCGTGGAGCGTCCGGCTCCAGGGCTCGCGGCGGTGGCGGAGCTTTTCGACAAACCACAGGAGCCCCGTGACCGTCAGGGTCAGCCAGAAGGGGAGGGCGAGGAGGCCCAGGCGGG
>DASQEB010000182.1:0-8037 GCA_035633875.1 Thermoanaerobaculia bacterium | reverse complement strand
GACGGCCGCCGCGGCGATCTCCATCACCTCGCGGTGGCTCCCTCCCACCGCCGCCGGGGAATCGGGGCCGCGCTGGCCGGGCGGTGCCTCGAGGCGCTCGCGGAGCAGGGGATCTTCAAGTGCCACCTCTTCGTCCGGGTGGACAACCCGGAGGCCCGGGCGTTCTGGAAGCGGGTGGGGTGGACGGTCCGGGACGATGTCGTGATGATGTCCCGGACCGTCTCGGGGGGCGAGGACGTCTGACCGCTCAGTCGTTCCAGGTGGCCGTGAAGGGGAACTCCCAGAGGCTCGTGGAGACCAGGGTTCCCTGATAGGCGGTGTAGAACTGGTTCTGGAAGAACGCCAGCGCCGGCCCCTGCGCGGAGGCGGCGCCGTTGAGATCGGTGAAGTCGATCTGATTCGAGCTCCAGGTGCTGCCGTTGAACGCGCACCCATACAGCTGGGCCGTGTGGGCGCCGTGATAGATGGCGAACAGCAGGCTGCCCGAGGCCGCCAGGGCGACGCCGTTGAAGCACTGGGCGCCGTTGATGTCGTTCACATCGGTCTGGGAGCCCCAGGTCGTGCCGTCCGAGGTGGAGCAGACGTAGAGGTCGGCCCCGTTCACGGAGGTCCCCCAGCTCGCCTCATACCCCATGTAAAGCCTGCCGCCGAAGGCGGCCAGGGCAGGCCCCGCCGTCGTCGTGGTCTTGGCGCCGTTCTGATCGGTCACGTTGGTCTGGGAGCCCCAGTTGACGCCGTCGGAGGAGGAGCAAACGTAGAGGCTGGTCGACGCTCCCCACCCGCGGTAGGCGAGATAGAGCCTGCCGTTGAACGCGGCCAGGGCGGGGGCCGATCCGGTCTGGGCGTCGTTCTGGTCGGAGATCTTGGTCTGGTCCCCCCATTCGGAGCCGTCGAAGGAGCAGATGTAGAGGTTGTTCGAGTTTGACCCCTTGTAGGCCATGTAGAGCTTGCCGTTGAAGGAGGCCAGGGCGGGGTTCGTGGAGCTCTTGGCGCCGTTCTGGTCGGTGATGTTGATCTGGGGGTGCCACGTGGAGCCGTCGAAGTAGCAGGAATAGAGGCTCGAGGAGGCCCCCCAGCCCAGATAGGCCATGTAGAGCTCGTTGCCGTAGACGGCCAGAGCCGGCGGCAGGGAGCTCTGGGCGCTGTTCTCGCTGGTGATCTCGGTCTGGCCGGAAGCGGTGACGGACACCGTGTTGGCAGCGGTTGCGGCGATCGTGCTCATCGTCTTCATCCTCCCTTGGTTGCGTCCGGGATTCCGGAGCGGTTTTGGTTGACACTCCGGGAGTGGGACGTCCGCGCCAGGTATCGCACCCCTCGCGGAACTTTTCCGCCGGACCGCGCGAGGATCAGCGGACGATCCGGAACGGATACCCGCCGAGATCGGCGGCGGTGCCGTCCGGCCGGAGCCCTTCGAGGGCGAGCCGGTACGTGCCGGGGGAGAAGGGCGAGGCGGGGAAGGTGATCATCAGGACCTCCAGGGCGTTGGGCCGCAATCCCTCCTGGCGGAAGACGCGGCGGCCTTGGGCCTCCATGATCGTGATCCGGTACGTCTCGTAGCTGGCGGAAGCCCCCGGGTCCACGGCGAGGGAGAACGTTTCGCCGGTCTTTTCGAGATCGATCGTCGCGGCCTCGTCCGGCTCGCCGCGCACCGCGGTCAGCAGGAAGACGGCCGGGACAAGGGGGCGGGGGGGCTCGGGGACGGGATCGTCGGGGGGTTCCTGCGCCGCGGCCAGGCGGTCTTCGAGCTGCCGGCGCTCTTCGCGCCTCCGGCGCTCGCTTTCGGCGAGGCGGTCGGCGGCCGCCTGGCGTTCCTTCTCGATCCTCTCGTCCTGCGCGGCCCGGGCCTGCCGCAGCTCGCGGTTCTCTCCCAGCAGCCACAGAGCCGGCAGGGCAGCGGCGAGGAGCACGGCGAAAGCCACGCCGATCCGGGCGAGGCGTCCGCGCTGGAGGAGCCAGGCGAGCAGGCCCGCCTGGACGACCGTCCGCGCCGCATCTTCGGCGGCCATGGCCTTCAAGCCGGTCTGGAACCCCCGGGCGGCCTCGAGCTGCGCGATGCACTCGGGGCAGCCGAAGAAGTGCTCCTCGAAGCGGGCCTCCTCGTCAGGCGGCAAGGCGCCCCGGCGGTAGAGGTCGATGAGGCCGTTCGCCTCGACGGACTGATGGTCCATGGCGTCAACCGGCGGCGCGCCGGATCGCTCCCAGAATGGAGAGTGTGACGAGGAGGACGATCATCCCAGGCAGGCCCCCGCCGGTCCTCTCCAGGAAGAGCTCGCGGTAGCGCTCGCGGGCGCGGTGGAGGACGCGGTTGAACTGGAGGCTCGTCAGGCCGTAGTCCGCGGCGACGCGGTCCTTGTCCTCCTCGGCGATGTAGAAGCGGAGGAGGATCTCGCGGTCGCGGGCATTGTTGAGCTCGCGGATGACCCGGCGGACGATCGCCGCATTCTCCCGTTCCAGGATCTGGCCGAGCTGGCCGGAGCCCGCGGCCGTGACGTCCAGGAGGGCGTCGCTGTCGGGCTCCGTCCTGCGGCGGGCGGTCTTGCGGTAGTGCTCGATGGCGAGGCTGCGGGCGATGCCGGCGAGGAAGCCGGGGAGCTTGGCGGGCTCCCGCAGCTCCCCGCGCCGGAGCTTCTCCAGGGCCGTGCGGAAGGTGTCCTGGAACAGGTCTTCCGCTTCAGGCCGGCCGTTGGTATGCCGGTCGAGGAGGAGGGCCACGGCGCGGCCGTAGAGCTCCACGACCCGCTCCTCGGCACGCCGGTCCCCCGCTCGGATCCGGGCGACGAGATCCTCGGGACGGTCGCTCGCCGCGATGCGGGCTGTCTCTTGGCTGGCCAGACGCGCGCTCTTGCTGTTGAAAAAAGCTCCGAAGCGCGACGGATTCTAGCACGCGGCTCAGGAGCCGGAGAGGGTCGGCGGCGCGCCGTCGGGGGGCGGCGGCGGGCTGCCGGTCCCGCCCCAGACGCCCACCTGGTCCGGGTCTCCCTGGGTCGTATTGCCGTAGATCGAGACGTAGCGGTTGCCTTGCGGCGTCACCACCTCCGCCGCGGAGATGTCGATGTAGAGGGGCTCCTGATCGAAGTAGCCCTTCCAGCGGATGACGCTTCCCTCGAACAGGAAGGCCAGCGGCTGGTTCGCATTCTCCTCCTTCTGCTGTCTGGAGGTGAGCACCGGCGCGCCGTCCAGGCCGAGGATCGCGAAGCCGACCTGGATGGCGAACTCCTCGTTCAAAACCGGGGCGGTGTCCCCGTACGGGCTGTTTGTGCCGATGAGGATCCAGCCAGCCTGCAGCCTCTCCTGGACGGGACCCGGAGCCCAACTGATCTTCCAACTGCCCACGAAATCCCCGACGTTCACGCTCATGACGGTCTCCTTTCCTCCTGTTGCACCAGTGGGATGAAATGGTCCGGGATCGCATCCGCGCCGCTCATTCCCAATCTCCTTGCAGGACGAAGCCGGCCCAGTAGTACGGGTCGCGCCAGCGCCGCTCCTCCCGCACGCCGAGCTGGGCCGCGCGCAGGGCCGCGGCCGGCGGCAGACCTTCCTCCCACAGGGCGCGGTAGAACCGGGTCATGAGCGCGGCCGTGGCCTGGTCTTCCACGCGCCACAGGCTCGCCACGACCCGCGAGGCGCCGGCGTACAGGAAGCCGCGGGTGAGCCCGATCAGGCCCTCTCCCCGGACCTCCCGGCCGAGCGCCGTCCGGCACCCGCTCAGCACGACGAGGTCGGCGTCGAGCCGGAGGTTGTAGATGTCGTGCAGATGGAGGAATCCCTCCTGGGGTTTCCCCGCCGCATCGATCATGGAGAGAGCGAGGCCGGACAGGGCCGGGCGTTCGGCGTCGATCACGCCATGGGTGGCGAAATGGAGGGTCCGGAAGGCGCTCAGCCGCTCGCCGAGGACGAGGGAGCGGCTGGCGTCGAAGTCCAGGGCCACCAGGGACTCGCCTGGAGGCGCGAGGGCGGCGATCGCCTCCGCCTCCAGGCGGCTGCCGGGGAGACGCTCGAACACGGGCGCCCCTTCCTCTCCGGGGCTCCTCGTCCGTTGCGCGGTTCCGGCCGCCGCCATCCGGGCGTCCCCCGGTCCGAACACCGGGTCCGCCAGGATGGCGAGCCGCTTCGGCGCCGGAGGGCGCTGCGCCAGGATGCTCCGCTGGACGGCCAGGGCCGAAGCGGACGGGAGATAGGCGATCTCGTGACGTTGGAGCAGGGGAGCGGGCGCCGCGTCCCCCCCGGCCGGTTGCCGCGGGTCCGGCAGGGCTCCGAAGGGAAGGTACTCGAGCGTCCCGTCGGGAACGATCACCAGGCGCCGGCCGTCCAGGCGGTCCGCCACCGGCCCCAGGAGCGCGCGACCCAGGGCCTCGGCGTCCGTCGTCTGCCGCCCCCGGTCCGCGGGATCGAAGGTGCTCAGATCCTGGTGCAGGCGGCGGGCGAGCCCGTCGAGGACGGCGCGCCCGGGGATCTCGAACAGCTCGACGCTCTTCGAGGTGACGGCCCAGAGGGCGCTCCGCGGCTCGTCGAGGGCGTAGACGAGGAGGACCGTCTGCGGATCGAGGAGGGCCTGAATCCCCGGCGCGGTCAGCGGCTGGGGCAGGGTGAGCGCCGCGTAGCCGGGGCTGCGCTCGCGGAGGCCGGCCTCCACCACGTCCAGCTCCCGCAGGAGGGCATAGCGTTCCTCTTCCAGCGCCGCTCTCTCGGCTTCCGTCCGCGGGCGCTCGCGCAGGGCACGCTCGGCCTTGGCGCTCAGGCGGCGCAGAAGCGAGGCGCGGGTCTCGAGCAGCGCGGGGTCGATCCCCACGCGCAGGTCCACGCCGGCCTCGCCGAGCAGCTCCAGGAGGGTCCGGGCGCGAGCCCGCTCGCGGGTCTCCAGGGCCTGCCGGTCGTGCCCGGCCGCGGGTGCCGCCCGGTGGGCCTCCAGGAGGAGGTCCAGGTGGAGGCCGTACGCGTCGTGCTGGAGGGAGGAGAACGACGCCCGCAGGTCCGGGCTGCCGATCCCGGTCCGCAGGTCCTCCAGGATCGCGAGGGCCGCTCCGGAGTGCGCGAGGGCGCCGTCCAGAAATCCGAGACGGTGGACCGTCTGGGCCAGGACGAGCTCGATCTGCGCCTCGCTCGCCCGGTGTCCCGCGGCGCGGGCGAGCGCGAGGGCCCGTTCCAGGGTCTCCTGTGCATCTCCGAGCTTGCCGAGTTGGAGCAGGGCCTGGCCCCGGCTGCGCAGGGCCTCGGCCTCCTCGGCACCGGCTCCGGTCTCGTGGAGCCGCGCGACAGCCTCCTCGAGGGCCGAGAGAGCCGCCGCGGGCTCCTTCAGATGGAGAAAGGTCCGGCCGAGCTGGGCCAGGGTGATCCCTTCGGCCCGCCGGTCCCCGGTCGTACGGTTCAGCTCCAGCGCCTGCCGCTGGAGCTCGAGCGCCTGGCGCGGCTGCTCCCGGAACAGGGCGACCAGACCGAGATTCGTCAGGGAATCGGCCTCCCCCTTCCTGTCGCCGGTCTCCTTCCACAGCCGCAGGGCCTCTTCGTGGGAGGAGTGGGCCCGGGACCACTCCCCCAGCCCCTGGTAGACCAGACCCAGGTTGTGGAGGACGGTGGCCTGCCAGCGGCGGTCCCCCAGGGAACGAAAGGTCTCCAGGGCCTCCCCGAGATGGGCCTGGGCCTCCCGGGAATCCCCCCGCTCCTGATAGAGCAGGCCGAGATGGTTGAGCGTCCGCGCCTCTCCTCCCCGGTCGCCGATGGAGCGCATCCGCTCCAGGGCCTGCCGGTAGCTCGCGAGCGCCCGGTCCGGCTCGCCCAGCACGTCCCAGGCCCGGCCGGCGCTGGTGAGGGCCGCGCCTTCCAGAGCCGGGGCCCCGGCCTCCCGCAGCAGGGGGATCGTCCGCTCGTAGCAGGCGGCACCCTCCCGCAGGGCGCCCCGGGAGAGGGCCATGAGACAGAGATTGCTCCGCGAGGCCGCCTCGCCGTAGCGATCCCCGCTCCCCTTCTGAAGCTCCGCCGCCCTCTCGAAGGCGTGCCGGGCCTCCGGGGTCTCTCCCAGGAGCCAGCGATCGAGGCCGATCTCGTTCCAGGTGGCGCCCTCCCAGAGCTGTTCGCCGAGGTTGCTCCAGAGGGGGAGGACCTCCCGGCCGAGGGCCAGGGCCTCCCGCGCCGCGCCGGTCAGCCGGAGGAGGACGGCCTCCGCGTAGAGCGCCCGGGCCTCCTCGCGCCGGTCTCCGGCGGCCCGCCAGCGCTCCCGGGCCTCCCGCCAGGCCGCGGCCGCCTGCAGGCGCGCCTCGCCCGAGCCCTCCGCATAGAGCCGTCCCGCCCGGGTCGCGGCTCGCTGTGCGGCGAGGCGGCCGTCGTCCTCCCCGGCCAGCTCTTCCAGACGGATTTCATACTGGCCCGGCGGCGCTCCGATCTCCCGAGCCCGCACCTCGATCCGCCACACGCCGCCTTGCTCCGGCTCGACGAGCAGCGACTCCACCCCCTGGCGGTCGAACGGTCCGTCCACGGCCGTGCGCGTGCCGTCCGGCGCGGAGACCTCGACAACCACATCCACGCCGCGCTGCTCCACGCGCACGAGGACGGGAGTCCCGGCCGCGAAGCCGGCGCGCCAGGCCTGCGACTCTCCCGCCGCGAGGGTGCGCTCCCGGGGCTTGCCCGGTTCGAGGGGAAGCGTCTCCGGCGCCGGCGCGGAGGCGGCGAGGACGATCCCCAGAAAGACGGGGGCCAGCGGGCGGAACGGCGTCCGGAACATCGGCAATGGCGACCGGTTTCGGGGATGATACCCCAAGCCATGGAGAAGGCCCCTGGATGATCCGCGGACGCTACGCCCCCTCTCCCACCGGGATGATCCACGTCGGCAACGCCCGCACGGCCCTGGCGGCATGGCTCTCCGTGCGCAGCCGGGGCGGGACCTTCCTCTACCGGCTGGAGGACCTCGATCCACCCCGGGTGGTTCCGGGAATGGCCGAAGCGCAGCGGGAGGACCTCCTCTGGCTGGGGCTCGACTGGGACGAGGGGCCGGACGTGGGCGGCCCCCACGCGCCGTACTCCCAGTCGGAGAGATCGTCCTTCTACGAGGACGCTCTCCGAACCCTGGCCGCGGCCGGGAGGCTCTTCCCGTGCCGCCTCTCCCGCAAGGACCTCCAGGCCATGGCCTCGGCCCCGCACGGCGGCGAGGAGGCGCCCTACCCGGCCGCCCTCCGCCCCCGCGACCCGGATCCGGACTGGTTCGAGCGCCTGTGCGAAGCGGAGAGGCCGGACGCCGCCATCCGCTTCCTCGTCCATGGCCAGCCGGTCTCCTTCGTGGACCGGGTCTGCGGCCCGATCACGGAGCGGGTGGACCTCGCGGTGGGGGATTTCGTCCTCAAGCGGCGCGACGGCCTCTACGCCTACCAGCTCGCCGTGGTCGTGGACGATCTCCTCATGGGGATCGACGATGTCGTGCGCGGGGCCGACCTCCTGGCCTCCACGGCCCGTCAGATCCAGCTTATAGAAGCCCTCGGCGGCGCGCCTCCGGCCTACGCCCACATCCCCCTCGTCGTCAATGCGCAGGGAGGTAAGCTCTCCAAGCGCGACCATGGGATCACCCTGCGCTCGCTGCGGGAGGCCGGGGTCCACTCCGAGGTGCTCGTGGGGTCCCTGGGATGGTCGCTCGGTCTGCTGGACCATCCCGAGCCCTGCCGGCCGGCCGAGCTGATCCCGTCCTTCTCCTGGGAACGGATCCGCCGGGAGGACTGGCGGCTGCCGGAAGATCTCAGGGGGTTCGGCACGGATCTTGCCCCACCCCATCCTGTGGGCCACCCTCGTGGTCCGGAAAGGGAGCCATCATGAACCGACATCTCAGGACCACATCCTTTCTCCATATGGCCGCCGCCCTCGCGGCCCTTCTCGTCCTCTCCTCCTGCGCCGGCCTCGGCCGGAGCATCGTCGAGCCCTCGGTGAGCATCACCGGCGTCCACCTGGAGGAAGCCCACCTCAACGGCGCCGAGTTCCTCTTCGAGTTCGAGGTCGACAACCCCAACGCCGTCGGCTTGGTGCTGGATGCCCTCGACTATCGCCTGAGCCTGAACGGCC
>DASQEB010000181.1:0-27781 GCA_035633875.1 Thermoanaerobaculia bacterium | reverse complement strand
CGGAACGGCTGTCGACCCGACGGGAGCGGCCGCCGCCTGGAGGGGAGCGTCTCCCCTCGCGAGGGGAGACGCTCCCCTCCAGGCGGCGGCCGCTCCCGTCGGGTCGACAGCCGTTCCGCTCCCGGAGGCGACCGCTCCCCGCCACGGGGCGAAGACTCCCCTCCCGAGGGGAGACGCTGCGACCGCGCTGCCAGAGGCTCCCCTCCCCAAGGGAGAGGCTCCCCTCGCGAGGATTGCGGCAAATACCTCGGGGGCGGCGACAGAAACCCCGGGGGGAACGGCTCCCCTCGGGGGGGTTGCGACAGACATGCCGTAGGGAGCCTTTCTCCTCCAGGCGCCTGCGACAGAGACTTCGAGGGGAGTCGCTCCTCTACGGGGGGAGCCGCCCCGGGAAGATCGTCCGCCACCCCGTCCAGGGGGAGAGCGCCATGGGCTTCACGTCTCCCAGCCGCTGCCCCTGTTGCCGGCAGAGCTGAAGGTAGAGGGAGAACCCCTCCTTCTCGATCAGGAAGGTCTTCGCCCGGGTGAGCTGCCCGAGGGTTACGGCGGCGCGGTAGTGGGGGTTGGCCTCCAGCTCCTCCTCGAGGATCCGGGCGAGCGATGTGGGAGGCTGGCCGCCCACCTCCAGATAAAGGACGTAGCCCGGCGCCGCCGCGGGATCGTCCGGGACGTCCGGCGCGAGGAGCGCGAAGCGGGGAACGATCGCGAGCCGGCGGAAGACCCGCTCCAGGACGCCGGCCACGAACCCCTCGTGGAGCTTCTCTCCCCGCAGGTCCGACGTGTGGCCTTCCCGACCCAGGAACCGGAGAGAGGGGGTCCGCCCGGCGAACCCGGTCACTTCGACCCGATCGCCCAACCGGTACCGGTAGAGCCCGCCGCCCGTGGTCACCACGACCGAATAGACCCCACCCGGCTCCAATTCATGGACGAACCGGGGCCTTTCTCCATCCTCCGGCAGGAATTCGAAGAAATGGGAGCGGATCGCCAGGGGCGTCTTCCCCGCGAAAGGGATCGTCACGAAGGCCTCGGTGGCGAGGAGCCCCTTGGGCTGGATCTCCACTCCGGGAAACGTCCGGCGCAGCTCCGGCAGGTGGAGCGCGGCGTGGGCATCCCCCCAGCAACTGAGGAGGCCCAGGCGGGGCCAGATCCGGACCGGCTCGTCCGGACGGACCCGCCGCAGCTCCGCGGCGCGACGGGGGAGTGGAGAGAGGCGGGAGGCGAGGGGAGTTGAGATCGCTGAGGAGAGCGGGTAGGGGGGAGTGAGCGTCCCCCGTTCGATGTCCGCGATCAGCCGATCCCAGGATTCCGGCAAGGCTCCCATCAGCAACGTCAGGAAACTCGGGTGCCAGGCGGAGATCAGGGACAGATCGGACCGGCGGAGGAGGAACAGGAGGGTGACGTAGCGGAAGGAGTCCATGTCCCGGATGTGCCGTACCGACCCGGGCACCGCGAGGGTGGAGTCCACCAGCCGTCGCCAGAATCCCCCCAGGTACTCGGCGTCCTCCTCGAATCCGACCCGGACCGCCGACGATCCATCGTCCTCGTCCAGGGCCACGGGGGTAATCGACCAGTAGGCGCATCCCCGGGCGAGCCGTGGACGGTCCTTGTAGAGGTCGAAGATCCAGGGCGCGACCGCGCGGCGGATCTCCCGCTGCATCTCCGCCGTGTAGGGGATGCGTTTCGCGGCCGAGGACGACCCGCTCGTGGGCTCCAGGGTCCGGACCGGGGAGCGGGTGAGGACCGCGGGCTCCCCGGCGGCGATGCGGTCTACCCAGGGAGCCACGTCCTCCCAGGAGGAGAGGGGGACGCGGGACTGGTACGCCTCGGGAGTGCGGATGTCGGCGAAGCGGTATGTGCGTCCGAAGGCGGCGCCGGCGTTGTCGCGGAGATAGCGGCGGAGGAGGGAGCGCTGGATGGTTTCGGGGGTGGACAGGGCGGAGCGAAACCGGGCGTAGCCGGGGGCGTTGAGAGCGATCCAGGGAAGGCTCGTCATTCCCGCGTCTCCTCAGACGGATAGAAGATCTCGAACACTGGGATGATCCACGCCGAGAAAGAGAACAGGGGGCGTGTGTATCCGATCTTCGCGATTTCGCCATGAGTTCACAAGCGAGGCAGACGAGGACTTGGGCTTCTTCAGCAAGTCCGAGCGGCGCTTCATTCTACAGGCTGTGGAAAGTCTGCTTGCCTACGAGCCCTCTAGTCAGTCCCGTAACCGAAAGAGGCTTCCGGAAGGTCGGGAGTTCCTGCTTGTGGAGGTTGACGACTCAGAGGACCCGGACGACGAAGAGATCCTGGCGATCGCCCAGAACAAGGAGCTGATGGAATTTCTGGATCAGCGGTTCCGAGAGCCGGCGACCTTGACCCTCGAAGAGGTCAAGAAGAAGCACGGTTTGACCTGACAGTCGGGTCCGCCCCCCACATCCGCCGCCCTGCCGACGTCAGGTTCCCCTCCGCGATTTCCGTCAGGCAGACCAACTCGTCCCCCCGCACCCACCCGGGGTTCGTCTCCAGGAAGAAGGCGACGTGGGGATCGGCGAGGCGCCCCTCGGGGACCTCGTCAAAGCCCTGACGGAGGATCTGCGGCTCTGGGAAGCGGACGGTCCGCGTCTCCGGCGAATACAGTTCTCCGAACCTCTCCCTCGCCAGGAAATCCACGAGCCTCTGGACCGCCGGTGTCATCGGAGCGTCGTGGCGGGGCCAGAACTCCCTCCAGAAGACCGGGAGGAAGCGGTAGGTACGGAATCCGGAGGTGAGGAGGAGCCACCAGAAGCGGCCACGGGGGTGGCGCTCCCGGAGGGTGCGGACGGCGGCGATCCAGGACTTCGGGAGGGCCGCCGTGCTCCAGGCGCCGCGCTCGACGATGGTGTCCCCCGAGTACACCACGGTGACCGGCTCGCCTCCCGGCGGGACGGTCTCGTAGATCAGCAAGGTGGAGAAGCCCTGGAGACGGCCGTCCTCCTCCAGGAGGAGGGCCCAGTTCTTCTCTGCGAGGTCGGCGGCGAAGCGCTCGGGGGCCACCCCGAGGAAGTGGGCGTCGAGGAGGGCGAGCATGGATTCCCTCTCGGCGGGGGTGAGATCCTCCCGGCGGACCAGGCGGCTCCTCACAGCAGCGCCGCCTCCACGTGGGGAAGCCGCCCATCCAGGGCCTCCGCCGCCTCCCGGCCGTCTTCCCAATGGACGGCGTAGAGGACGCTCCGGTACTCCCGGGGGCGGAACCGGCGGCGCAGCCAGGGAACCCAGGGATGGACTGCCGCGAGACCGATCACCACGTAGGCGTACCCCCGGGCGCGGGCTTGCCCGTGGGCCGCCTCGGCCAGGGCCTGGAACAGGCGGGGGTCGTCCCCGTCCACAGCGACATGGGACAGGTAGGCGTGGGGGAGAATGTGCCCGGGGTCGGGGAGGCGGGGCGTGCCCAGGAGGGGGGAGAGGCGGTTGATCCAAGGCCGCCAGCGGGCGAGGCGCGGGCTGTAGCCCCGGACCACCACCTGCTTGAAGCCGCTCTGGTCCCAGAGGGCGAGGCAGCCGGCCACCTGGCCGTCGGCGATCGCGACGAAGAAGTCCTCCGGGGAAAGGCCCCGGCTCCGCTCGGGAGAGAGGAGGTCGTCCAGGGGGAAGAACGGAGCGAGTTGGTAGCGCCGCCGGTTGCGCTCGAGGCAGGCCGCGATGTCGGCCATCCGCTCGCGGGGCCCGCGCTCGATGCGGACGCCGCCCGGGGCGCGGCGGGTCCGGCCGGCCGGCACGATGAGGGTGCTGAACGGGCCGATTTCCCGGTAGGTGGGGAGACCCGGCAGCCCGGCGCCGAGGAGCCGGCGGGCGACGGCGTTGTCCGCGATGATGCTCGTCACGTCGAAGGGTGTCTCGCCGGGGGAGCGCAGGCTGCGGAGGAGGTCGTAGCCGGCGGCGAGGAGGCGCATTCTTCCCCGGTGGACCGCATCCACCCGGAGCTGGCTCAAGTACCCGAGCCGCCGGGGTTGGCCGTTGACGAAGGCGTTCCACACGGAGCGGCTCCCCATTCCAACGACCGCTCCCGAGCTCAGGTCCCGGGCCACGATGGTGTGGTGCGGCTCCCCTTCCACCCGGGCGGCCAGGAACGCGTCGGGCTCCCGCTCCAGGGAGATCCGGATCTCGCCGTCCATGGGGTTGTCGCGCAGCAGGCGCCGGATCTCCGGCTCGTCCTCCGGGAGGGCGGGCTCGACCATGATCTCCCCCACGCGCCGCGGCCGGGGGCCGCGCCCGGGAAGCGACTCGCCGCCGCGGCTCATGATGCCTGGAGCAGGGGGCCCGGGAAGCCGGCGTCGCCCAGGGGGAAGTGGTTGCGGCCGTCGACGTCCGCCCGGTGGTAGTAGTTGATCAGGAAGAAGTTCCGGAACATGAAGAAGTCCGACCGGTTCACCGGGTCGACGGACCGCCCGACGATGCTCCGCCAGGAGTAGAACGCCCGCCGCGCCTCGACGCAGCCCCGCTCCACCTCCTCGGGGGCCATTCCCGCCGGCCGGAAGGGGACCTGGTTGTAGCTGTAGGTCTCGTCGAGCCACCAGGCGTCGAAGAGGAGCTTGCCCTCGGCTTCCAGCCGGCGGTAGAGGGCCGTCCCCGGGAACGGGGTCAGGTGGTTGAAGGCCGCGATGTAGAAGCCGTGCTCGCGGGCGAAGGCGACGGTTTCGGGGAAGTCCTTGGGGCTGTCGTGGTCGTAGCCGAAGACGAACGTGCCGTAGAGGCGGATGTCGTACCGCCGCAGGTTCTCCAGGGCCTTCAGGTAGCCGCCGCGCATGGAGTTGAAGCTCTTGTTCATGGCGCGGAGGTTTTCGGGGTTCAGGCTCTCGAAGCCGATGAGCACGCCCATGCAGCCGCTGCGGCGGAGCAGATCCAGGAACTCCTCGTCGTGAGCCGCGTTGATGCTCGCCTGGCTCACCCAGCGGACCTTCAGGGGGATGAGCGCGCGGAAGAAGTCCTTGGCCTGGTCGATGTTGGACGTGATGTTGTCGTCCACGAAGAAGAGGAGCCGCTTGGAACCCTTGAGGGCGGCGATCTCGGCGAGGATCTCGTCGGCGGGCCGGCGGGTCTGGGTGGTGCCGAAGACGGTCTGGACGGCGCAGAAGTCGCACTTGAAATGGCAGCCGCGTCCGGCCTCCACGAGCCCCACCGGAAGATACCGCTTGCCGCGAAAGATCCGCCGGTCCGGCCGGGCGCCGGCCAGCGAGGTGCGTCCCTCCTGGCGGTACATCTTCTTCGGCCGGCCGTGGCGGTAGTCGTCGATCACCTCGGGCCAGAGGGCCTCGGCCTCGCCCACCACCACGGACTCGGCATAGAGGGCCACCTCGTCCGGCGCGAGGCTGGCGTGGAAGCCGCCCAGGACGACGGGTACGCCCCGGCGGCGGTACTCCGTGGCGATCTGGTAGGCCCGCCGGGCCGTGTAGGTCTCGACCGAGAGCGCCGCGAGGTCCGTGGGCTCGTCGAAGGGGATCTCCTCCATCCGGTCGTCGTAGAAACGGACCTCGACGTCCGGCGGGGTGAGCCCCGCGAGGAGGCCCGGGGGGAGGGGCTCCATCTGCCAGGTGCGGATGTAGGAGCGGTCCCCCGCGCGCCGCCCGATGCAGGGGTGGACGAGCGTGACCTTCATCGCTTCAGCCCTCTCAAGCGGCGGCGGTCCTCTCCCGCCCCATTCCCAGGATCCAGTCGCAGTTGTAGAAGCGATGGAGGTTGTGGGCGTAGAAGCGGTAGCCGAGGTTGGTGCCCACCCGGACCGGGAGGGGAGAGGGGGAGGCGGCCAGGCGCCGGAGCATGGACGGGAACGAGTAGGCGTGCCGCCAGGCCGTCTCGATCCCCTCCTGGAGCTGCTGGACGGTCATCTGCGCGGGCCGGAAGACCACGTGCTGGCCGTCGTAGAGCTCCCAGTTGCGGGTGAGGATGCGCCCCTCCCGCTCCAGGCGCTGGAACAGGGCCGTGCCGGGGAAGGGGGTCACCACGGCGAACCGCGGGAGGTCGATCTTCGCCTCCACGGCGAACCGGGCGGTCTTCTCGAAGACGTCCGGCGTGTCGTGGTCCATGCCGAAGACGAAGCACCCCTGGAGGGCGATGCCGTGGCGGTGGAGGGTCTCCACCAGCTCCTTGTAGCGCTCCGGGGAGTTGAACCCCTTCTTCGAGTCCCGGAGGTTCTCCCGGGAGATCGATTCGAGGCCCATGAGGATGCCCTTGCACCCGCTGCGCTGGGCGAGCGAAAGGAGCTCTTTGTCCTCGGCCAGGAGGACGGTGGCGAGGCCGTACCACTGGACCTTCAGGGGGATCAGCGCCGCGAAGAGCCGGGCCGCGTACTCCCGGTCGGCGATCAGGTTCAAATCCACGAAGATGAGCTTCCTCGCCCGCTTCTGGCGGATGTCCGCCACCACCTCCTCGACGGGCTTCTGGTACGGCTTCTGCCCCCAGGCCGAGGGGACGACGCAGAAGTCGCACTTGTGGATGCACCCGCGGGTGGCCTCGAAGACGTCGTCGGTGAGGTAGCGGGCGCGGGGGAGGAGGTCCCGCCGGGGGAAGGGCAGGCCCGCGAGGGAGAGCCCGGGGAGCTGGTCGTAGCGCGGCTTCATCCCGCCGGCGGCGAAATCCCGCAGCAGCTCCGGCCAGGTCTCCTCGGCGTAGCCCACGACGATCGCGTCCGCATGGGGCTGGGCGTCGTCCGGGACGAGGGTGACGTGGGGACCGCCGAGGACCACGGGGATGCCCCGCGCGCGGAACCGGGCGGCGAGCTCGTAGGCCCGCATCGCCGTACCGGTGATGACCGTGAGACCGACGAGGTCGGCCTGCAGCCCGTCCGGGTCCACCTCCTGGATTCCCTCGTCCAAGAGCGCCAGGTCCGCCCCCAGCCCCTCGGGTACGAGGGAGGCGAGCGTCGTCAGCGTCAGCGGCATGTACCGGAGGGATTTCTTGAAGATGCCGCCGCGGTGGCGGTAGAGCGGCCCCTTGGGGGAGATCAGCGCGATCCGCATGTCCGGATCGTGGTCCCCCGGGGGGCGGATGTCAAGGCGGGAGGGGTTTGCGGTGCTCCCGCCACTCCCCACCCACGCAGGTCGCAGCGACGACACTTTCCGTGGCGCCGAAAGTGAGCGCATCGAGGAGGGTCTCGGGCGTCCAGCCCGCGAGGGAGGGGGAGGCGAGGTCGATCGCCACGAGGTCGGCCCAGCGCCCGGCCTCGATGCGGCCGGCGGGGACGTCCAGGGCTCGGGCGCCACCCACCGTGGCCGCGTCCCAGAGCACCCTCGCGACGCTCCCGCCGGCGTCCCGCAGCACGCCCCGGCTCTCGCTGGCGAGGCGCTGGCCGTACTCCATCCAGCGCATCTCTTCGAGGAGAGAGATGCGGGCGTTCGAGTCGCTCCCCAGGCAGAAAGGACTCCCCGCGGGGTGGACCCGGGGGGCGGCGGGGATGCCGTCTCCGAGGTTGGCCTCGGTCAGCGGGCAGAGGCAGACGGTGCCGCCCCCGGCGAGGAAGCGGGCCATGTCCTCGGGATCGGTGTGGGTGCAGTGGACGGCGGTGAGGTCGGTGGCGGTGCCCAGGGCTTCGAGGACCAGCGCCATGGGCCGCTTGCCGTAGAAGGCGAGGGAGTCCTCGATCTCCCGCCGCTGCTCCTCGACGTGGATGTGGAAGACCAGGTCCCGCCTCCGGGCTTCGTCGTAGATCGCGGCGAGATCCTCCAGGCTCGCGGCCCGGATGCTGTGGACGGAGGCGCCCAGGGTCTGGGTGCGGGGATCGAGGAGGCCGGCGAGGCGCTCCATCTGCTCCCAATACGCGGCGGGGGAGGGGGAGCCGAAGCGACGCTGGGCCCCTTCGAGCGGCTGGCCGATGGCGCCGGTCCGGTAGTAGACCTCCAGGAGCGCGATGCGGATTCCCGCTTCCGCCGCGGCCCGGAGCACCACCTCGTCGAAAGCGTAGTCCGCGGTCTCCCCGCCCGTCCCGCGATGGTGAAAGTAGTGGAACTCGCCCACCGTGGTGATGCCCGCGGCCCGCATTTCCGCGAAACAGAGGAGACAGAGACGATGAAAGCTTTCCTCGTCCAGGGTTTCGACGAGGCCGTACATGGCCTGGCGCCAGGTCCAGAAGCTGCCGCTCCCCTCGGGGAAGGTCTCGCCGCGCCCGCGCAGGCCCCGCTGGAAGGCGTGGGAGTGGGCGCTGACCATGCCGGGAAGGATCGCCCGGCCGGCGAGAGCGAGGTCCGGGGTCGCTCCCAGGGAGCCCACGGCCTCGATCCGGCCGTCACCTTCCACCTGGATCTGGATCCCCGATTCGAACCGTTCGCCGGTCCACGTCCACTCGGCTTCGAAGACCTTCACGCGCCTTCCTCGCAGAAGTGTTGGATGGTCCGCTCCAGGAATCCACGGGCGGCGGCGAGGTCGCTCTTGGGGAGGGACTCGTTCGGCTTGTGGGCCACCTCGATCGAGCCGGGACCGAAGATGGCGCAGTCCATCCCCAGGCTCTGCAGCCAGCCGGCGTCGGTGGCAAAGGAGACGCTGGCACCCGCGCTCTGGCCGGTCAGGGCGCAGAGGTGGCGGTGGAGAGGGGCGGCCTCGTCGAGCAGCATGGGCGGGCTGTCGGAGAGGAGCTCGATCTCGGGCTCGAGAGTGGCGGCCGCGCGGACACAATGCACCACCCGCTCGACGAGCTCCTCGGAGGCGATCCCGGGCAGGGGACGGACCCCCAGCTCGACGGCGCAGAGGTCGGGCACGACGTTGATGGCCGAGCCGCCGTGAACCGTGCCCACGTTCAGGGGCACGAACGGGACCTCGGGGAACAGCTCGCGGTTGGGGGCGGCCTCGGACTCCAGCTCCCGGCGGAGGCGCTCCAGGGCCACGATGACCCGTCCCGCGGGCTCGATGGCGTTCTCCCCCAGGTGGGGGTAGCCGCTGTGGGCCGGTGTGCCGTGGAACGTGACCCGCATCTTGAAATGTCCCTTGTGGGTGCGCGCCACCCGGAGAGAGGTCGGCTCGCCGATGATGGCGCTGCGGGGCAGGGCACCTGCCTCCGGCCAGGTCTCGACGAAGCGCTTCGCCCCGAGGGTGCCCACCTCCTCGTCGTAGGTGAAGACCAGGACGAGAGGGGCCCGCAGCCGCTCCGGCTGGGCCTCGGCCGCCAGGTTGGCGGCGACAGCGAGGAAGCCTTTCATGTCGCAGGCGCCGCGGGCCACCCAGCGGTCCCCCTCGTCGGCCAGGGTGAACGGGTCGCTCCGCCAGCCCTCCTCCCCGGCGGGGACCACGTCCATGTGGCCCGAGAGCACGAGCCCTCGCCGGTCCCCCTCGGGCTCGGGGCCGATCCGGACGACGAGGTTCGCCTTGCTGCCGTCCGCGGAGGGGTTGCGCCCGATCCGCATGCCGGGCCGGTCCAGGTAGTCGCAGAGGAAGTCGGCCAGCGGCAGGTTGCTGTTGTGGCTGGTCGTATCGAAGGCGATCAGGCGGCCCAGGAGGCCGGCGTCGGAAAGGAGCGGCATTGCCGAAGTATAGCCCTCGGGGGCAAGCTCGCCTGAAAGGACCAAAAAGGACGTAAGGGACCAAAAGGACAACAAGGACAAGAGCGATGTCTTTTGCGTCCTTTGGGTCCTTCAGGTCCTTCGCTTCCGTTTTCCCCCTCACGGCCCCAACCGGCGCGCAAGGGCGGGAGGGTTCTTCTCCTGCCGGGCACGGTCGAGATAACTCCCCAGCTCCTCGAACAGCTTGCCCGGCTCGGCGCCGTCGTCTTGCTGGTAGGAGAGGAGGGCCACCATGGTCTCCCGGTACATGGCTTCGGAGCGGAACAGGGGGAGCATCTGGTCCGCGTGGCGGCGCATGGCGGCGGCCTTGCGCTCCCCGGCGTAGCGCACGGCGAGGTCCATGGCCGCCAGGGCCGCTTCGTAGGCGAGCCCCTCCCGGGCGAGGCCGTCCCGGGCTTCGAGCAGCGCCCCCTCGGCCTCGCCGAGGCCCACGGCGAGCTTGCCTTCGAGCCAGCGCAGGCGGCCGAGATCGCGGCGGTCGCCGGCCTGTTCATAGAGGCGGCGGGCGCCGTCGAGGCAGGAGAGCGCTTGGTCCCTGCGGTCGCTCTCGCTCAGGAACCAGATGTAGTTGTGGGTGGCGCAGACCAGCAGCCGCGGCTCGCGCGGTGCCTCGATCAGGTCCATGCTGCGCCGGATCAGGCGGATGGCGAGGTCCGGCTTTCCCGCATTTCCGAGCACGGTCCCTTTCTTGAGGAGGGTCCGGCCCAGGAGGTGGCGCTCGCCGTAACGGCGGTAGAGCGAAGCCGCTTGGTTGAGCAATCCCAGCGCCTCTTCGAAACGCCCACCGTAGCTGCGGAGCGATGCCTGGAGAGTGAGGAGCTCCGCCTGTGTCAGCGGATCGCCGCTCCCCTCCGCGAGCAACCGTCCAGCCTTCTCCATGGAGCTCTCGGCCGTCCGCAGGTCCGCCTGGATGCGGCGCGTCTCCGCAAAGTAGGCCCAGGCCACGGCCTGGGTGTCCTGGACGACGGGGGCGCCGTAGAGCTCGAGATCGAGCTGCTCGGCCACCGCCACCGCCAGATCGGTGGCCCGGCGGGCCTGGTCGGGATCGTCCAGCAGCCGCTCCCGGCTCTTCTGGAGGAGCAGCTCGCAGAGCGCGAGGCTGGCGTAGCGCCGGGTGCCGTGGACCTGGGTGAGCCCCTCGACGGCCTGGTGGCCGAGGAGCTCCACGTAGAGGTTCTGCGCGCTGGCCCGCTCGGTCAGCAGGCCCGTCACTTCCTCGTTCAGCCTCTGCTCGAGGCGCTCGAAGACGGCGTCGTAGCTCAGCTCCCTGGGCGATCTGCGCGCCTCCTCGGCGGCCTGGCTGCAGGACGCGCACCCCTCCAGCAGGTGACGGACGAGCGTCCGGGTCTCCTCCGGCGAAGCCTGACTCCGGACCAGCCGCTGAAAGGCCTCCCGGGGGGGATGCTCGGTGGGTTCCTGCATCTCGCCCCTCTCCATGGAACGATTTAGCAAGATCTCTAAGATCTCCCGAAGTGTACAGGAAAATGTCCTGATGGAACAGATACGGCGCGCAGGCCCGAGGGGGTTTTATCCCTCGGCATCCGGTCCACCGGTTTCGAGGCCCCTGACCGCCTGTTCTCTCGCCTGCACGGCCAGCCAGGCACGGGCTCGCCGGGCCGGGTCCCGGACAGCCTCGATCCGCCTGCGCCGGGTCTCGCCGGCCCGCTGCGTCTCGCCGATGTCCTCCCAGAGGCGGGTGGCGCGACTCCAGGCGCCCGCGGCCTCCGCCTGGAGGGCGAGGCACCGCCGCTCCAGCAACTGGAAGGAACAGAACTCCTGCCAGGCGATCCGGTCCTCCTCGACGAAGACGAACCAGGGGACGGCGGGGAGCCGCGGCTGGAGGACGGCCATCCGTGCCTGGGCGAGAGGGAGGGCCGCTTCCCAAGCCCCGCTCTCCACGAGCTCCCGGGTCTTGGCGAGCAACTGCTGGCGCCCCTCGGGGCTCACCGCATCGAGCCGGGCGACCTCCATCCAACAGCCCTCCCGGACGTAGAGACCGGCGGCCCGTTCCGTCTCCCCCAGCCGCTCCCAGACTCGCGCTGCCCGGTCGAGCCGGCCGGCGGCCTCCAGGGCCAGCGCCCGGCAGCGGGCAGACTTCGTCCTCTGACCGGCGAGCCTCCAGGCGGCCGCGGCCCGGCCGTGCTCCTCCCGGCCCTCGTGGAATCGGGCGAGAGCCTCGGCTGTGCGGCCGGCGTCCCCGGCTGCGCGGAAGGCGCGCGCGGCCTCCTCCCAGGCCCCGACCTCCATCCACGAGCCGCCAGCAAGGGTCCAGTCTCCGGCCTCCTCGGCCGCCCGGGCGCCGGCCACGAGGGACTTCCTCTCCTCCCCGGCGCGCGCCCAGCAGCGGGATGCGTCCGCATGCCGGCCGAGCTCCTCCCACCCCCGCGCAGCCTCGCTCCACTCCCTGCGCTGCTCGAGGAGACGGAGGTCACAGCGGCGTGCCTCCCGCTCCAGACCTTCCCGCCGGTAGAGGGCGGCCGCCTCCTCCAGCCGGCCGAGCCGTTCGAGGAGGGGGGCCTGCCGGGAGGTGTCTCCGAGAGCGCGCCAGCGTTCCAGCGCTCCGGTCCAGTCCTCCAGCTCTTCGGCGGAGCAGGCGAGGGCCTCGCTTTCCTGCTCGGGGAGACCGGCGCGGCGGTAGCACTCGGCGGCCTGGCGGAAGCAGCCGCGCGCGAAGAAGTAGTCCCCTTCGCGGGCCCACTCCTCCGGCGAGGCGGTGGAGCGGAAGAGCCGGGCGAGGTCCTCCACGGTGCCCCGTTCGATCCGGCCGCGGAAGCGCTCCTGGCCCCAGAAGGGGTCGGGCTCGCTCCCCTCGTGAACGGCGAGATGGCGGCGGGAGCGGGTCACCGCCACATAAAGATGCTGGAGGAGGCGGCCGAAGCGAGGCTCCCGCTCCAACCGGGCGTCCCCGCGCAGGAAGCGGTCCACGAGGTCGCGGTCCGGACCGAGGAGCTTCCAGAGGACGATCGTGTCGAACTCCAGCCCCTTGGCCTCGCGGACGTGGAACACGCGGCTGGTGCCGAGCCGCTGGCGGAGCCGACCTGCCTCGGCATCGTCCAGCGTCAGCACGGCGCAGCGGGGCCCGAAGCCCTCGATGGCCGCCAGGGCCTCCTCTTCCCCGGCGGGGATCTCCAGGGGGACCGGCCCCTCCAGGACCGCCTCCTCGGGCTCGTCCTCCTCGGTCCGTCCGAAAACCTCGCGCCGCAGGGCCAGGACGGCGTTGCCCAGCTCCACCACCGGCCGGACGCTCCGGAGGTTGCGCCGCAGCCGGAGCACGGGAGGGGCCGCGCGGAGGTGGGCGGCCTTGGCGGCCAGGCGTCGCACCTCGGCCCAGCGGAAGCCGCTCGGGTTGACGATCTGCTGGGTGTCGCCCGTGAGGAGGACCCCCCCCAGGTCGGGGCGGGACGAGAGGGCGAGGACGAACGCCACCTCCAGCTCGGTCAGGTCCTGGACCTCGTCGCAGATCACCACGTCCCACCGCCGGCGCCTGGTGCGCAGCTCGGCGAAGGCGCGGCGGCAGAGGTCGATGCGGTCGGAGCGGCCCTCCTCGCGGAGCCACTCCTGGTAGCGCTGGGCGATGCGGTAGATCTCCGGCCGCTCGTCCACGAACAGGGGGGCGCGCTTCCTTCCCAGCTCGAAGTAGGCCGCCTCGTCGAGCATGGGCTGGGTGGGGGAGAGACAGGCACCCTTCAGGATGCTCCGCAGCTCCTCCCAGACGAGGGCCGGATCGAGGGTCCTCCCCGACCGGCGGAACCACTCCCGGAACATCGCCTCGGTCATCGGGCGCGCCTGGTGCTCCCGGAACTCGCGGGGGACGAGAGAGCGGTAGAGGTCGCCGAAGGTGAAGAAGTCCGGAGGTTTGCGGTCCGGGTCCTCCCCCCGGGCCAGGACGAGGTCGCGCACGAGGCCCCGGGCGCGCTCCACCAGGGCAGGGCTGTAGGAGAGGTAGAGCGCCGAGGGGGCCTCCGGCGCTGTCACCGCCGCGGCCAGGCGATGGACGGCCAGGGCCGTCTTGCCGCTGCCGGCGCTGCCGGCGAGGAGCACCGGGCCGGGCGCCTGGAGGATCTCGTACTGCTCGCGGGTGAGCTTGAGCTCCAGCTCCTCGCCGCCGGCGTCCATCAGGCGCTGGAACTCGCTCTCTTCGGCGAGGCTCGCCGGATCGAGATGGAACCAGCGGATGCCGCCGGTGATCCCCTCGGCGGGCGTGGGCTCGAAACCTTCCGGCGGCAGGAGGAAATGGAGGAGAGGATCGGCTTCCCCGGAGTCCGCCGCGGGGATCTCGGCGAAGCCGGCCTCCGGATGCGGCGGCGGCTCGTGGATGTCGAACTCCTCGAGCGTCTCGAGCTCCAGGAACTCGGACTCCGGGGCGCGGTTGCGGCGGGCTGTCCGCTCCGCGTCGTCGTGCTCGACCAAGTCCCAGACCTGGAGATGCGTGGCGAGGCGCTCCGGCTGGTCGGCGAGGGCCGCCCGCGTCATGGTGAAGAGCAGGCGGTCTCCGGAGTCGGTGCGCGCCTCATAGACAGGGTGGCCGATCCCGCGCAGCCGCTTCACCCGGGTGCCGCCCCCCCACAGGCCGTCCCGCAGCCGGCCCAGGGCCTTCCAGACGCGCGCACGAATCCCTCGGTCGCTCTGTCGCAACCGCCGGTACAGATCGGGGTGCAAGAGCACAGGGAACGTCAGACGGAGTCTCCCTTCTGCCGTAGGTGACGCAAACCGCGGATGATTGTAACCGGAAGAGGTGACTTCGAGATCCCCTGTACCTCGCCCCGCTCCCAAAGAGGTCCTGCCTACGGGAACTGCGACGGGCTCATCCCGATATCGACGATGCTGCACCCCGGGCGTATCCGGAGGCCGAGCCGGCGGGCCTCTTCGATCACGCCCGCGTCGGCCGCACCAGGGTTGAGCCACACCTCGCCCGCCCCCTTCCGCGCCATGTCGGGGAGGAGGCGGAGGGTGACGGCGGGAGGGAGATAGACGCTGATCCGGTCCAGGTCCACCGGGATCTCGTCCAACGTCCGCCAGGTCTTCAGGCTCTCGATCTCCGGTTCGGTCGGGTGGACCGGCCAGACCTCCCAGCCGGCCGCCCTATAGGCGCGGACGCACTTGTTGCCGTACTTGCTGCGGTTGGCGGAGGCGCCGAGAACGGCGATCGTTTTCATGCCATTCCTCCTGGATCAGGAGTTCCGGGGCGCACGACCATCCTCTCATCCCCCAGGCGGCGGGTCGCTCCGGTCGAATCGAGATGCTCCAGCAGGGGGATGGCCCACTTGCGGGTGAGCCCGAAGCGGTCCTTGAAGTCGGCCACCGAGAAGCGATCCCAGGAGGTGGCCAGGAGGTCCCGCCGGAGGCCCGCCACGGCCGAAGCGGCCAGGATGAGCCCGCTCGGAAGCTTGACGAGCTGTCCCCGGGCAACGAGGTGGCGCAGCACCCCTTCGAGGATCTGGGGCTTGGCCGCGAGCGCAGCCGCCACCTCTCCCGGGCTGGGCGGGCTCAAGCCGGCCTTTTCGAAGCGCTCCAGCACGGCCGTGGAGAGCTTCGATTCCTCGCCGGTGAGCTGGGCGCTGCGGCCGGGGAGCGTCACCTGGTCCCCCTGGACGGCCAGCACCTTCTGCGCGGCGAGCCACTCGAAATAGACCGGCGCCAGGTCCGCGGCGCGGCCACGGAGGATGCGCCGCACCGCCTCGGCCTTCGGCATGGCCTCGGCGAGGCGGTCCTTCTGAAAGTACTGCTTGAGCACCCGCCGGGCCCGTTCCGTCACCCGGGCGACCGCCGTGGGCGAGATCCACCGCCGGCCGTAGCCCGTGCCCTCGGGGACCTCGATCAGGCGGTTCTCCTTGGCCAGGGCGGAGAGCTCCGGCGTCAGGTCCCGCGGCGCCAGCCCCAAGCGGCGGGCCAGCCCGGGGGCCTCGACGCCCCGCTCGCCCGCCTCCTGGGACCAGAACACCAGGGCGGAGCGGAGGTCCTTGGGGAGCGCGGAGAGAGCGGACGCCAGCACCGTGCCCCGGTGGCGGCGCCAGCGGGGATCGAGGATCTCGCCGCCTCCGAGGGTGGTGGCGGGGGAGGGGCGGCGGACGATGAGGCGGTCCCCCCGCACGGCGGTGACCGGCGCCTGGAGGCGGATCTCCACCGGCCCGGTCTCGCCGGGAGCGAGCCCTCCCTCGGCCAGGGGACGCATCCTGCCGATCACTTCGCTGGCGTAGAGGTGGAGACGGATGGGGGCGAAGCCCCGGAGGGGAGCGGGGGCGTCCGCCAGCAGAGTGAAGCGGGCGAGGAGACTCGTCGTGGCCTCGAACGCGTCCGGGGTGCCGAGCTGCATGCCCCGCTCCAGCTCTTCCAGAGCCACGCCGGTCACCTGGAGCGAGGTCCGCTCTCCGGCTTCGGCCTCCTCCCGGGGCTGGCCATGCACCTGGATGCTCCGCACCCGCGCCTTCTGGCCCCGGGGCAGCACCTCCAGCGTATCCCCCGGGCGAACCGTGCCGCTCGCCAGCGTCCCGGTCACCACCACGCCCAGGCCCTTCAGGTGGAAGGCGCGGTCCACGGGCAGCCGGGCCGGCCGCCCGGGATCGGCCGGGGTGGCGTGGCGCTCCGCGAGGTCCAGGAGCGCCGCCTTGAGCTCCGCCACGCCCTGGCCCATGACGCTCGACACCGGCAGGATGGGCGCCCCGGCGAAGGGGGTGCCCGCGAGGAGCTCTTCCACCTCGAGCTGGGCGAGTTCCAGGAGGTCCGGCGCCACGAGATCGGCCTTGGTCAGGGCCACGATCCCGGCGGGGATGCCCAGGAGAGAGCAGACGGCCAGATGCTCGCGCGTCTGGGGTTTCACACCCTCGTCCGCCGCGACCACCAGGAGCATCACGCGGATGCCGCCCATCCCCGCGAGCGCGTTGTGGAGGAACCGTTCGTGCCCGGGCACGTCCACGAACCCCACCTGGAGGTCCCCCTCGAACAGGTAGGCGAACCCCAGGTCGATCGTGATGCCGCGGGCCTTTTCCTCGGCCCAGCGGTCGCAGTCGATCCCGGTCAGGGCGAGGACCAGGCTGGTCTTGCCGTGGTCGATGTGGCCGGCGGTGCCGACGATGGCGCGGCGCATCAGCCCTGCTTCGTCAGTGTTTCGCGGGCGATCCGGTTGATCGTCCCGCCGTCCGCCGAGGAGCCGAACCGGGCCAGCATCTCCTTCATCACCGGTCCGATCGCCGCCGGGCCCGAAAGGCCCTTCGCCGCCACGAATTCCTCGACCGCGGCCCGGATCTGCCCCTCGTCCACCTGCGCCGGCAGGTACCCGTCGAGGACCTTGATCTCGGCCTCCTCCTTGGCGGCCAGCTCCTCCCGGCCTCCCTGGCGGTACTGGGCCACGGAGTCCTCGCGCTGTTTGATCGCCTTGCGGACCAGCGAGACGAAGCCCGCCTCGTCCACGTCGCTCCCCCGGCGGATGCGCTCGTTCTTGATCTCCGTCAGGAGCATCCGCAGGGTGGACAGCTTCTCCTTCTCCCCCGCCTTCATGGCGGCCTTCACGTCGGCTTCGATGCGCTGCTGCGGTGCGGTCGTCGTCGTCATGGGAATGGATTATAGGAGGGACGGCGTTGATTCACTGTTGAGACGGTATTATCATTTTGGTGCCGTCTTCGAGACTCTTCCCGATCGAGCCATGACGAAACGAGACACGCAGCAGCGCCGCGCCATCCGTGCCGCCATCGACGACGCCAACCGGCCCTTGAGCCCGCGGGAGGTCCTGGAGTCGGCCCGCCAGGGCTCGCCCGGCCTGGGCATCGCCACCGTCTACCGGACCCTGAAATCCTGGGTGGAGGCGGGTGGGCTCACCCAGGTCGATCTGCCCGGCGAGCCGCCGCGCTACGAGGCCACCGGCAAGCAGCACCACCACCACTTCCACTGCCGCTCGTGCGACCGCGTCTACGAGCTCCAGGGGTGCCCCGAGGGGCTGCGCAGCCTCACCCCGCCGGGCTTCTCGCTGGAATCCCATGAGGTCGTGCTGTACGGACGGTGCGCGGAGTGTGCGTCCTGAGATCCTTTCTCCTGCTCGCCCTGGTCTTCGCCGCCTGTCGCCCGGCGGCAGAGCCGTCCGCGACCGGCCGCATCCGCGTCGCCGTGACCGTGCCGCCCCAGGCCTGCTTTGTGGAGCGGATCGGCGGGGACCGGGTGGACGTCGAGGTGATGATTCCCCCGGGGTACTCCCACGTCGACCCTCCGCTGACGCCTCGCAGGATGGCGGCCTTGAGCGAGGCGCGGCTCTACGTCAAGGTGGGGCACCCTGCCTTCGAGTTCGAGCGGGAGCAGATCGAGCCCTTCCTGGCGCACCTGCGTGGCGTCGAGGTGGTGGACATGTCCCGGGGGATGGATCTCATCGAGGAGGGGGCAGGTGAGGGCCACCGCGACCCTGACGACGGCCACGGGCACGCCGGGGGCGATCCCCACGTCTGGGTGGCGCCGGAGACGGTGGCCGTCGCCGCCCGGAACATCGCCGCGGCCCTGCTCCGCATCGATCCGGCCCACGCCGAGGAGTATCGGGCCAACCTCCGGCGCTTCGAGGCGGAGATCGCCGGCCTCGACCGCGAGATCCGCGCCCGGCTCGGCCGCCACCGGGGGCAGAAGTTCATGGTCTACCACCCCACCTGGGGGTACTTCGCCCGGCAGTACGGCCTCCGGCAGGTCGCCATCGAGGCCGAGGGCAAGGAGCCGAGCGCCGAGCGGCTCATCCAGCTCATCGACCTCGCCCGCCGGGAGGACGTGAAAGTCGTCTTCGTCCAGAGCGGTTTCCCCAGGAAAAGCGCGCAGGTGATCGCGGACGCCGTCGGCGGCAGGGTGCTGGCCGCCGATCCCCAGGATCGGGACTGGGCGGGGAACCTCCGCCGCGTCGCGGCCGAGCTCGACCGAGGCCTTCCCCACGATGCCGGAACGACCGCTCATCTCCGTCCGTGACGTCACCTTCGGCTACGGCCGGGAGGTGGTGCTCGACCGCGTGGACTTAGAGATCCACGACCACGACTTCCTTGCTGTCATCGGTCCCAACGGCGGGGGCAAGACGACGCTGCTCAAGGTGATCCTGGGCCTGGTGCGGCCCTGGTCCGGCGAGGTGGTCTTCGATCTGCACGGGGGAAGGCCCCGCCTCGGCTACGTGCCCCAGTTCTCCACCTTCGACAAGAGCTTCCCGTTGCGGGTGTCCGACGTGGTCCTCATGGGACGGCTCGGCAGCCGCGGCCTTCTGCTCCGCTACACCCGCGAGGACCGGGCCGCGGCCGCGAGCGCCCTGGAGAGGCTTGGGCTCACGGACCTCGCCCGCGCCCACATCGACGAGATCTCCGGCGGGCAGCTCCAGCGGGTGCTCATCGCCCGCGCCATGGTCTCCGACCCGCAAGTCCTCTTCCTGGACGAGCCCACGGCCTCGATCGACGCCGAATCCCGGGTGACGTTGCGGGGGCTTCTCGAGGAGCTCAACGAGCGCATCCCCGTCGTCGTGGTCACCCACGACGTCACCTCGATCGCCCCCATGGTCCAGCGCATCGCCTGCATCAACCGCCGGCTCTTCTACCACGGCGGCCCGGAGCTCTCCCACGAGGTGCTGGAGGAGGTCTATGGCTGCCCGGTGGAGCTGGTCACCCACGGCGTGCCCCACCGCGTCCTGCACAGCCACTGAGGAGACCCCTTGCCCTCCTTTCTCGACGCCCTCTCCTACGAGTTCATGCGCAACGCCCTGCTGGCGGGCCTGCTGGCGGCGGTGCTCTGCGGGATCATCGGCCCCTTCGTGGTGGTCAAGCGCCTGGCCTTCATCAGCGACGGCATCAGCCACGCCGCCTTCGGAGGGATGGGGGTCTGCTTCTTCCTGGGGATCAACCCCCTGTTGGGCGCCGTGCCCGTGGCTCTCCTCGTGGCCCTCGTCCTGGGGCTGGTGAGCCGGGAGACGATCCGCTCCATGGACGCCCTGATCGGCGTCCTCTGGGCGGCGGGCATGGCGGTGGGCATCGTCTTCGTCTACAAGACCCCTGGGTATGCCCCCAACCTGATGACCTACCTCTTCGGCAACCTCCTCCTCGCCTCGCGCCAGGACCTCGCCGTCACCCTGGCGCTCGCCGCCGTCGTGCTCGTCCTGTTCGCCCTCTTCTTCAAGGGGATTGTGGCGGTGGCCTTCGACGAGGTCTTCGCCCGGGTCCAGGGGGTGCCGGTGCGCTTCCTCCTCTGTCTCCTGCTGTCGCTGATCGCGCTGTCGGTGATCCTCCTCATCCAGGTCGTGGGGATCATCCTGGTGGTCGCCCTGCTGACCATCCCGCCGGTGATCAGCCTGATGCTCTGGAAGGACCTCTGGAGCGTCCTCTTCGGTTCCATCCTGATCGGGGTCGGCATCACCCTCGGCGGGATGCTCCTCTCCTTCTACTACGACCTCCCCTCGGGTCCGGCCATCATCATCCTGGGGGCGGTGCTGCTGGCGGGGGTGTACGGGGTGAAGAGGATAAGGACGCGGCGGGCTCTGCCGGTCCTTCAACGGGGGAGGGGGTAGATCGCCTCACGGCACGCGGCTTGCTGCACCCATTCCTAGCCGGTCTTGCGCCGGATTGTTGACCCGCTAGGAGGTGTCCATGGCCGTTTTGACCCGAGAGCAAGCGCAGGTTTCACCGTCGAGCGTCATCAGCCGGGAGGAGATCCAGGATCTCGTCCAGGTGTCCAGCCGTCCCTGCGTGTCGATCTACATGCCCACCGTCCGGGCCGGGGCACAGACGCAGCAGAACCCGATCCGGCTCAAGAACCTCCTGCGCCGGGTGTCCGACCGGTTGGTGGCGGCAGGGAAGCGGGAGGCCGACGTCGCTCAGCTCCTGACCCCGATCCGGGAGATTTCGGACGATCTGGCGTTCTGGCAGCGGCAGAGCGAAGCCCTGGCCGTGTTCTTCGCCCCGGGTTTCCTCCGAACGTTCAAGCTCCCGACCTGGGTCGATGAGCTGGCGCTGGTCGAAAACCGCTTCCACCTGAAGCCGCTCTTCTCTCTGCTGTCCGGGGACGGACAGTTCTACATCCTCGCCGTGAGCCTCAAGAACATCCGGCTCATCGCCGCCTCCCGGCACAACGCCCGGGAGTTGGAGATCCAGGACGTGCCGAAGAGCTTCCAGGAGGCCATGGGCCGCCTCACCCGGCAGTACTCGCAGTTCCAGGCCGGCACGAGCTCCAAGACGGTGTCCCGGATGCCCCTCTTCCACGGGCATGGAACCGGCGAGGACGACCTCAAGGCCGAGATCGTCGAGTTCTTCAACCGGGCGGACAAGGCCCTGCTCAAGCACATGGACCGCGACTGTCCCGTGGTGCTGGCCGGGGTCGAGTACCTGCTCCCGCGCTACAAGGAGACGACCGAGCACCCGAAGGTTCTGGACGAG
The DNA here is from genome assembly GCA_035633875.1 of Thermoanaerobaculia bacterium. GTDB lineage: Bacteria > Acidobacteriota > Thermoanaerobaculia > Multivoradales > UBA5704 > DATARR01. The sequence continues at coordinate 6,909 of DASQEB010000181.1, read as the reverse complement.
GGCCTGACGGGCAACGCCGAGGGGCTCTCCGCCGAGGAGTTGCGCGACGCGGCCTGGGAGATCGTCGAGCCCCTCTTCCTGGAGGACCGCCGCCGAGCCGCCGAACGGTATGGCGATCTGCTCGGCGCCGGGCGCTCGTCGAGCAGCTACCAGGAGATCCTGCCGGCGGCCCACGACGGCCGGGTGGACACGCTGTTCGTGGCCCGGGGCGTCCGCCTCTGGGGGACGTACGACCCGCGGAGCCGGGAGATCCGTCTCCAGGAGGACCAGACCGGGCAGCTCGACGGCGGGGAGGACCTCCTCGACTTCGCGGCGGTCCAGACGTTCCTGAACGGCGGCAAGGTCTACGCCGTGCCGCAGCAGGAGGTCCCGGACGGCCACGCCATGGCGGCGGTGTTCCGGTACTAGACCAAAGGACAGCAGGCACATAAAGGACCAAACCACCCCAAAGGACAAGGGAGCTGGCTCCTCTGTCCTTTGGGTCCTTTATGTCCTTTTGGTCCTTTAAGATAGGCGGCATGAGCCTGGAGACCATTCGCGCCTACAAGAAGGTCGGGGAGCGCCGCTTCCGGGAGTGCCACGGCCTCTACTATGAGGACATCGTCGTCGGGGAGATCGTCGAGCACCGGCCCGGGCGGACGGTGACCGAGGCGGACAACATCTGGCAGTCGCTCCTCGCGGTGAACCTCCACCCGCTGCACATCGACGCCGCTTACGCGGAGAAGAGCGAGTGGGGGCGCCCGCTGGTGTCGAGCCTCGTCACCCTCTCGATCGTCACCGGCATGAGCGTCAACTCCACCAGCGCCCGGGGGATCGCCAACCTGGGATGGGAGGAGATCCGGCTGCTCCACCCGGTCTTCGTGGGCGACACTCTGTACGCCGAGAGCGAGTTCCTGAAAAAGCGCCTCTCCCGGTCGCGGCCTACCCTGGGGCTCGTCACCTGCGCCACCCGGGGCCTCAAGGCGGACGGGACCGTCTTCCTCACCTTCCGGAGGACCTTCCTGGTTCCCACCCGGGAGCACGCCTTGGACGAAAAGGCGGGCTATTAGGCCCGGAAGACTGTCAAGGGACGGCCCTTGTCAGGGAGACGGAGCCGGTCTACGATTTTCCATACTGCACTCGAGAATCGGCGCGCCAGCTTGACTCTGCGAAATGAAAGGCCGGCGCGTGACAACTCCTTCTGAACGGAGGACGTGCCCGGCATGATCTGTCCCAAGTGCGGCTTCGAGCAGCCCGACGGTCCGGAGTGCATGAGGTGCGGCATCGTCGTCAGCCGCTACAAGGGGCCCGGCATGGGTACGGGGGTGAGTCCCGCTCCGCCCCCGCCGCCGGCCTTCTCTCCGGCCGGGTACCAGCCGGCCGCTCCGCCTCCTCCGCCCCCGTTTTCCATCGGCCAGACGGGCGGTCCGCCGCCGCCCCCTCCGCCTCTCCCCAGCGAGGCAGGAACGCGCTACGCCGATCCGGCGCCGGGCTTCGGCACCGTCTATGCCGGTCCGCTGCCCACGCCCGGCGCGGCGGGAGGGATTGTCTACGGCGGTCCGGCCGCCGTCGGCTACGCCGGACCGGGGGCCGGTACCCGTGCAGCGGCACAGTTCAACACGGGGGGGCTCCTCGTGGAGACGTTCTCGATCTATTTCTCGAACATCATCCCCTTCCTGATCCTGACCTTTCTGGCGCTGTCGCCCGTCATCCTGTTTTCCGCCTGGGCGACGAGCCGCGGAGCGGAGGACACTTTGGCCGTCGCGGCCGAGCCGCTTTCCGTGCTCTTCACGTTCCTGCTCACCCCGATGGCCACGGCGGCCATCACCTACGGGGTCTTCCAGCAGATGCGCGGCGGCAGCCCCTCCCTGGGGGACTGTCTCAAGGTGGGGCTCACGTCCCTCTTTCCCGTCCTGGGGCTGGCGATCGTGCAGGGGTGCGCGGTGGCCTTCGCCTCGCTGCTCTGCCTGATCCCGGGGTTGATCCTCGCGGTCCGGTGGGCTGTCTCGGTCCCGGCCGCTGTCGAGGAGAAGCCCGGTATCGGCGAGGCCCTGAACCGGAGCACCTACTTGACAGAGGGGTATCGATGGCAGGTCTTCGGGGTCCTGGCCGTCCTCTATGTGATCAACATCGGGCTCGGCCTCGCGCTGGGCGTCGGTCTCGTGGCCTCGGGGGAAGGGACCACGGCCGCCTCCCTGTTTCTGCTGCTCGAGAATGTCGCCACCGTGGTCACGACCGGGTTCGCGGCCACCGCCTCCTCCGTCATGTACTACCGCCTGCGCAGCGTGAAAGAGTCGATCGACGTTGACCAGATCGCATCGGTCTTCGCCTGACCTCCTCGCGCCGTTCCTGGTGTGCCTCGCGCTGGCGTTCCCGGCGGGCGCCCAGGAGCGGAGCGCTTCGCCGGAGGACGTCCGGCAGAAAGCCCTGGCGGTGCTGGAGGACCCCGGGTATCAGACGACCCTGCCCGCGGGGCGTCAGGTCCGTGACCAGGGCGCGGAGGAGGAGGATTCCGAGGGATCTCCGGGCGGGGCGAGCGGAGGGGCCTGGCCCGTCCTCGTGCCCGCCCTGGGAGCGCTCGCGCCTCTCGCCACGCTCGTCCTCTACGTCCTGGTCGCTGCCGCTGTTCTCCTGATCCTTTCCTGGATCGCCCTGGAAGCGGTGAGCCGCCGCCGTGGGCGGGGAGCTGAGTCCAGCGTGAAGGCGGCGTCAGGGGAGGAGGGCGAGGTGGCTCCCGAGCGCGACGCCGTCCTGGACGACGCCTTGCGGCTGGCCGCCGAGGGCCGCTACGGAGAGGCCATCCACGTCCTCCTGCTGGTGGCCATCCGCCAACTGGCCGAGCGGTCCCGCGTGACCCTGCCGCCCTCGCGCACCAGCCGCGAGCTCGTGCGCCTCCTCCCCCTGGGACCCGAAGCCCGGGAGACCTTCGCCGAGCTCGTCCGGGCCGTGGAGCTGTCCCTCTTCGGCGGCGTGGCGGCCGGTCCCGAGGACTACGAGCGGAGCCTCGCCCGATTCCATGCCCTCGTCCGGAGGCCGGCGTGACGGCCGCGCCTCCACCCGTGCCCGACACCTTCACCAGCGAGGAGCTGGAAGGAGGCTTCTCCCGCCGTACATTGGGCTGGATCGTCGGCGTCTCGGTGACCTCCTTCGTCCTCGCGGTCCTCCTCATCGTCTTCGGCGACGATCTGGAGGCGCGGCGGCCGAATCCCCACGCCAACACCTTCAGCCGCAGCGCCCTGGGACACAAGGCGGCGGTGGAATTCCTGCGCCAGATGGGCCTCGGGGTCGTCTCGCGGCAGAGCCCCGCGGGCGGCGGCGCCGGCCGGAGAAGGCCGCTCGTCCTCGCCGAGCCGGAGGACGGGACGCCGCGGATCGAGGCCCTGCGCGACGAGGCGCTCCGGCGCGAGGCGGCGCTCGTGCTCGTGCTCCCCAAGTGGCGGGGAGCGCCGCGCAAGGACAAGCCGGAATGGATCGGCAACGCCGGCCTGCTGCCGGAGGCGGCAGTGCTGCGGGCCGCCGCCGCCCTCGGCGACCCTGCCCTGGCGAAGCTGGCCCTCCGCCGGTCCGGCACCGGCGGCCTCCGGTGCACCGCCTCCTGGACCTCCGGCGCTCTCCGGATCGAGACCTCGCCGCCCCAGCTCCTGCGGCCAACGCCGGCCCTCGAGCCGGTCGTCCGCTGCGGCGAGGGCCTGCTGGTCGCCCGGCGCCAGCTCGAGGAGGGCCCGGAGGTCTACCTGATCTCCGATCCGGACGTCCTCAACAACCACGGCCTGGGTCTCGGCGACAACGCGGCCCTCGTCTACCAGCTCCTCGCCGTCCAGCTCCGGGCCACCGGCGTCGTGTTCGACGAGACGATCCACGGCTTCAACCGCACCCCGGGGCTGATGGCGGAGCTCCGCCGCTTCCCTCTGGTCCTGGCCGTGCTCCAGGGGCTCGTGCTGGCGGGGATGCTCGTCTGGGCGGGCATCGGCCGCTTCGGCAAGCCCCTCCCTGCCACCAGCGGACCGGAGGCGGGCAAGGAGATCCTGATCGACAACACGGCCCGGCTCCTCGCGGGCGGCGGTCATGCCGCCGACAGCCTGGCCCGCTACTTCCGGCAGGTGACGCGGGCCGTCGCCGCCTTTTTCTCCCTGCCGCCCGACCTGCCGGAGCCCGAGATGCTCGCCCGCCTCCAGCAGATCGCCAACGGCCGCCGGGTGAAGGTAGACCTCGCAGCGCTCGAGCGCCGCATCCAGGCCCTCCCGGAGGGGCCGCGGGCGGCCGAGCGGGCCGCGCGGATCGCGAGATCGCTCCACGACTGGCGTTTGGAGATGACGCATGGCACTCGACAAGGTTCGTGAGCTCTCCCGGGTGCTCCGGGAGCGGATCGGCAAGGTCATCATCGGGCAGGAGGAGGCCGTCCAGCTCCTGCTCGTCTCCCTCCTCTCCGAGGGGCACATCCTCTTCGAGGGTCCCCCGGGAACCGGCAAGACGCTCCTCGCGCGCTCCTTCGCCGCCTGTATCAAGCTGGAGTTCAAGCGCGTCCAGTTCACGCCCGACCTGATGCCGGGCGACCTCCTGGGCACCAACCTGTTCAACTTCCAGACGAACACCTTCACCCTCACCAAGGGGCCGGTGTTCACCGAGTTCCTCCTCGCCGACGAGATCAACCGCACTCCGCCGAAGACCCAGGCGGCCCTCCTGGAGGCGATGCAGGAGCGCACGGTCACCATCGACGGCACCTCCCACCCGCTGTCGAGCGGCTTCATGGTGGTGGCCACCCAGAACCCCGTCGAGCAGGAGGGGACGTATCCACTCCCGGAGGCGCAGCTCGACCGCTTCCTGTTCAAGGCCCTGATCGGCTACCCCAGCCGGGAGGAGGAGCTGGGGATGGTGAAGACCCACGGCCACCAGACGGCCAGCCCGAGCCCGGAAAAGCTCGGCCTCACCCCGGTTTGCGATCTCCGCTTCATCACCTGGGTGCGCCAGATGGTGGCGGGCCTGCGTCTCGCCGACGAGACGGCCGCCTATGTCGTCGACCTCGTGCGGGCTACGCGGAGCCACCCGGCCCTCCAGTACGGCGCGAGCCCCCGGGCGGCCAACATGCTCGCCGCCGCCTCGCGGGCCGCGGCCGTGCTCGAAGGCCGGGAGTTCGTCATTCCGGACGACATCAAGCTCCTGTTCAAGCCGCTGATGCGCCACCGCGTCATCCTCTCCCCCAGCGCCGAGGTCGACGGCCTGGGAGTGGACCAGGTGCTGGACCAGGTCCTGGCCCAAGTGCCGGCGCCGAGGTAAGAGTGCGCCCCACCCGCCGCGCCGTCGTCGTCGCTGCCCTGGGCCTCCCCGTGGCCCTGCTGCCGACGATCGTCCATCCGCGGCTGTGGCCCTTCTGGCCGAGTTACCTGGGCGCGTTCGTCCTCGCCTTCGGTCTCGACGCCCTGCTCGCCCCCGGCCGCCGCAGGGTGAGCTGCTCGGCGGACGTGCCCGGCACGCTCTACATCGGCGAGGAGGCGGAGGCCGTCCTCACCGTCCAGGTGGAGTCGTTCCGCCGCGTGCCGGTCACCGTGGCCGTGGACCTGTCCGACCGGCTCGTGCCCCAGCCGCCCCTGCGCGGCCGCGCCTCGGCCCGCGGGGAGAGGCTGCGCTGCCGGCTCGTCCCCACCCGGCGCGGCCGGGTCGTCGTGGAGCGGGCCTGGGTCCGCGTGGACGGCCACCTCGGCCTCGCCTCCCGCGTGCTCCGCGTGGACTTGAAGAAGCAGGCGGCGGTGGTGCCCAACCTCCTCCCCGTCCGCTCGACCGCCCTGCGCTTCATGACCGACCGGGAGTTCCGCGCGGGCTTGAAGATCGAGCGCTACAAGGGGGACGGCACCGAGTTCGACTCCCTGCGGGAGCACTCCCAGGGGGACGACAACCGCTCCATCGACTGGAAGTCCTCCGCCCGGCACCACAAGCTCGTCTCCCGGCAGTTCCGCGCCGAGCGCAACCACCAGGTGATCCTCGCCATCGACACCGGCCACCTCATGTGCGAGCCCCTGGAGGGCATCCCCAAGGTGGACCTTGCCGTCAACACGGCCCTGCTCCTGGCCTGGATCTCCCTCCATGCCGGCGACCGGGTGGGGCTTGCGACGTTCGATGCCCGCCTGGGGCTCTTCGTCGAGCCCAAGAGCGGCGCCCGGGGTTTCCGCATCTTGAGCCAGATGGCGAGTCAGGTGGAGTACTCCGACAGCGAGACCAACTTCACCCTCGGCCTCACCTCGATCGCCCAGCGGCTCTCCCGGCGGTCCCTCGTCGTCGTCCTCACCGATTTCGTGGACACCGTCTCGGCCGAGCTCATGCTGGAGAACCTGAACCGCCTGTCGCAGCGGCACGTCGTCATCTTCGTCGCCCTCCAGGACCCCGGCCTGCTCGCGACCTCCGGCCAGGCGCCCACGGACCTCCTCGCCTTGAACCGCGCGGTGGTGGCCGGGACCCTCCTGCGCGATCGCGAGGTCGTCCTCCGCCGCCTGCGCCGCCAGGGGATCTACCCCATCGACGCCGCCCCGGCGGCGGTCACCCCGCGGCTGATCAACACGTATCTCGACATCAAGCGGCGTGAGAGAATCTGAGCGTGAACACCCTCAAATCCGCCCAGTTCCGCAAGGAGCGGGAAGCCGCGTGGCGGGAGCTCGAGGGTCTGCTCGACCGCATCGAGAAGAGCGGTCTCCGAAGCCTTTCCGCCCCCGAGCTGAACCGTCTGCCCACCCTCTACCGGAGCGCGGTCTCGTCGCTCTCCGTGGCGCAGGCGATCAGCCTGGACAAGAACCTCCTCGACTACCTGACCGCCCTGGTCGGCCGGGCCTATATTTGTGTCTACGGCACCAAGCGCAGGGCGGCCGACGCCGTCGCCGAGTTCTTCTCCTTCCACTTTCCCCACGCGGTGCGCCGCGCGCTCCTCTTCCTCGTGGCCTCGAT
>DASQEB010000180.1:0-20357 GCA_035633875.1 Thermoanaerobaculia bacterium | reverse complement strand
CAAGGCGGTCAAAGCCCGGAACTTCCCCGGGCTCGCCAGCTTGTGGCAGCGCTCCCCCCGGGCGGAGTTGGCCACCTGGTCATGGTTCTGGAGGAAATTGACGAATGCCGAGGGCGGCAACCCGAGGGCGGAGGTGCCCCGGCGCTGCTTCTGCCAGGAATAGCGCTGCCCCTGGTAGAGGTAGCCATACTTGACGAGCGAGATCATCTCCTGGGGCGAGCCCTTGTAGTCCGTATAATAGGCCTCGTTGCGGCCGGTCAAGGCGACGAAGGTGGAGTGGTGGAAGTCGTCGTTCCAGAGCGCGTCGTGCCCGTAACCCCCTTCCTCGCGAGGGCGCACGAGGCGCGTGTCCTGGGGCTCGTTCTCGGACACGATGTAGGCCGAGCGCTTCCCGGCCGCCTCCCGGACCCGCCGGGCGATCGCCACGAGGATGTGCTCGTCCGAGGCATCGTGGACGTCCTGGGTGGCATCGAGGCGGAGGCCGTCCAGGTGGAATTCCTGGATCCAGTATCCCGCGTTGGTCAGAAAGAACTCCCGCACCGGCCCGGCATCCTCGCCGTCGAAGTTGATGGCCTCGCCCCAGTCATTCTTGTACCGGTCGGTGAAGTAGCTCTCCGAGAACCGCTTCAGAGAGTTGCCGTCCGGCCCGAGGTGGTTGTAAACGACGTCGAGGATCACTCCGATCCCCGCGGCGTGGGCGCGGTCCACGAAGCGGCGGAAGTCGTCCGGCGTGCCGTAGACGTGGTAGGGCGCGAAAAGGTCGACGCCGTCGTATCCCCAGCCGAATTCACCGGGGAACTCGGCCACCGGCATGAGCTCGAGGACGGTGATCCCGAGATCGGCCAGCTCGGGCAGCTCCCGGGCCGCCGCCCCCCAGGTCCCCTCCGGGGTGAACGTTCCGATGTGCATCTCGTAGAGGACCTGGCCGTCGCGGCCGATGCCCGGCCAGTCCTCGTCGGTCCACTCAAAGGTGGCGGGATCGACTACCTGGGAGGGCCCGTATGGCCCCTGGGGCTGGAAGCGGGAGGCGGGATCGGGGAAAGCCTCGCCGTCGTCCAGCCGGAAACGGTACAGGGCACCCGCTCCGGCCCCGGGGACGAGCCCCGAGAAGTAGCCGTTCCCCTCGACATCGAGATCCATCTCGACCGGCCAGGAGCCGGAAGGGCCCTCGACCACCACCTCCACGCGTTCGCACCGGGGGGCCCAGACCCGGAAGCACACGCCCTCGGGCACCACCTCAGCCCCGATGGGAAGACGGGGGGAGACCCGGGCGGCCTTCCGGCTTCGCGTTGCCTGGGCCGCGGAACGGACCGACGCTCGCCTGGAATCGATGCGCTTGCGCGCCTTGGTCTTCGGAGCCGCCTTCGTCGCCACGCCGCGAGGGAAATGCACGGCGTGTGCCGAACCTCATCCCTTCCGAAGCAGCAGAATCCGGAAGAACCCGCCCAGGAGGCCGGGCTCGTCATGCTCGATCCGCAGCGGGGCTTCCGAGGCGCGAAGGATCTCCCCCATGCGGCGGTTGATGTCCGAGAAGAGCACGGAGGTCGCGGCGTTGGCGATCCGGCGCGGCAGGTTGGGGCGGGCGCCGTCGGGCAGGAACTTGTCGAAGACCGCTATTCGCCCTCCGGGCCTCAGGACCCGGGAGGCTTCGCGCAGGCAGGCGGCGGGGTCCGGGATCACGGCGAGGATCAGGTGGAGGATGACTGCATCGAAGCTCTCGTCGGGGAGGTCGAGGTCCTGGCCGTCCATCACCCGGAGCTCGACCCCCGAGCGGGCACGGGAGGCGGCGCGGGAGAGCATGGCCGGGGTGAGGTCGGTCGCGAGGACCGAAACACCCTCCGGGATGTACGGCAGGTCGGCCCCTGTCCCCGCCCCCACGATCAGCACGCGCTCGCCGGGCAGGAGACCGAGCAGGCCGATGGAGCGGCGGCGCTGGGGGCCGAAGCGGGCGACCCGGTCGTAGATGGGCGCCCAGACGGTGTAGCGGAGGCGGTTCCAGGCGGTCGCGTCGAGGGGCACGCTACCCCCCGCTCAGCACGACGTCGACCTCCCGCCGGCGGCCGTCGCGGAGGATGCCGACGCGGACGCGCTCGCCGGCCCGCTTCTCCTCCAGGGCCAGGAAGAGGTCGGCGTTGGACTGCACCGGTTCCCCGTCGATGGTCTGGATGATGTCGCCCAGCCGCGCGCGGCCCTGGCGGTCCTGGGAGATGCCCTGCAGGCCTGCCCGGGCCGCACCGCTGCCGGGCTCGACCCGGTAGATCACCACGCCTTCGATCCCGAGACGGCGCGCCACCGTCTCCGGACCCAGCTCGACCCCCAGGACCGGTCGCCGGACGCGGCCGTAGCGGATGAGGTCCGGCACGACCCAGGCGACCGCGTGGGCGGGAATGGCGAAACCGATCCCCGACGAGGCGCCGGAAGGGCTGTAGATCGCCGTGTTGACCCCGATCAGCCGTCCGGCGCTGTCGAGGAGCGGCCCGCCCGAGTTGCCGGGGTTGATGGCGGCGTCCGTCTGGATGACATCCCGGATCGGAATGCCGGCCAGGGACTGGATCTCCCGCCCCAGGGCGCTGACGACGCCGGTCGTCAGGGTCTGGTCGAGGCCGAAGGGGTTGCCGATCGCGAACACGCTCTGCCCGACCTGGAGCTCGTCGGAGCTACCGACCGGGAGCGGCCGCAGGCGGTCGGCGGGCGCGTCGATCCGGAGCACGGCAAGGTCTTTCTCCGGCGCCGTCCCCACCAGGCGTGCCTCCCAGTCGGACTGGTCCGCGAGGGTCACCCGCGCAGCGTTCCCCCCGGCCACGACGTGGTAGTTGGTGACGATGTGTCCTCGCTTGTCCCAGACGAACCCGGAACCGGCACCCTGGGGCATCTCCTGGACGTTCAGGTTGAAGATGTTCTGCTGCACGGCGAGGGAAGTGATGAACACGACCGAGGGGGAGGAGCGCTCGAAAAGGGCGATGGTCGCCCTCTCCTCGTCCGCCAGATCCGGTCGGGGGGCAGGAGCGGGAGCGCCCCGGTCCTGGGGTGCAAGCGTCTGGGCGGCAGGGGCGGCGTCGACCACGGGAGCGAGCTCGCCTTCACGGCAGGAGCCGGTGGCCAGACAGGCGGAGAGCAGGATCGGGATGGCGACGGCTCGGTTCATGGCGGTCCTTCCTCCGGAGCTCCGGACCGGAAGATCCTAGCAAGGGCCGGGCCTGTCCGCTCCCCCCGCAAACCTCTCACCGGCTGGTGTAGCATCGTTGCCGGGCTCGACGGGAGCCGCGCCTACGACAGGGAGGACTGGCATGCGGGTCGTGATCACCGGTGGGACGGGTCTGATCGGGAGCGGGGTCGCCAGGGATCTGGGGGAGGCGGGGCACGAGGTGGTCATCCTCACCCGCAACCCGACGAAGGCGGGTCCCCTGCCCGCCAACACGCGGGCGGTGCAGTGGGACGGTAGGACGGCCGACGGCTGGGGATCTCTCCTCGACGGCGACACGGGGATCGTCCACCTGGCGGGGGAGAGCATCGCCGAGGGGCGCTGGACCGCGGAGAAGAAGCGCCGCATTCGGGACAGCCGGGTGGAGTCGGGGAGAGCGGTGCTGGAGGCGATCCGGCGGGCGGGTGAGAGGCCCCGGGTTCTCCTCCAGGGATCGGCCGTGGGCTACTACGGCCCTTGCGGGGACGAGGTGGTCACCGAGCACCATCCGGCGGGCAACGACTTCCTGGCCCGCGTCTGCATGGAGTGGGAGGCCTCGACGGCCGAGGCCGAGGCCCTCGGGGTGCGGCGCGCCCTGCTCCGCACGGGGATCGTGCTGAGCCCGCGGGGAGGGGCCCTCCCGAAGATGGCCCTGCCGTTCCGGCTCGGGGCCGGCGGTCCGCTGGGCAGCGGCCGGCAATGGTTCCCCTGGATCCACATCGCGGACGAGGTCGGGGCGATCCGCTTCCTCCTGGAGCGGGAAAACGCGTCCGGCGCCTTCAACCTGGCCGCTCCCGATCCGCTCCGCAACCGCGACCTCACCCGCGAGCTCGGGCGGGCCCTCCGGCGGCCGAGCTTGTTCCCGGCCCCGAGCTTCGCCCTGCGCACCGTGCTCGGCGAGATGGCCGACATGCTCTTGAACGGCCAGCGAGCCGTGCCGCAACGGCTCGTCGAGGCGGGATACGTCTTCCGCTACCCGGAGGTCGGTCCGGCGCTCCGCAACCTCCTGGGCTGAAGACCATGGCAGAGGGAATCCGGGAAGGGGACATCCCCGGCGTGCAGCTCCGGCGCCGGCAGGGGCTCTCCCTTCCGCCGGAGGAGGCCTGGGGCTGGCTCGTGGAGCCGCAGAAGCTCGCCTTGTGGCTGGCCGAGGAGGCGGAGGTCGAGACGGGTCCGGAAGCGACCCTTCTGCTCCGCGGCACCGCGCCGCGGGTCGATCCGCCCGCGGCCCCCTGGCGCGAGAGGGGGAGGACGTTGGAGATCGACCCGCCCCGGGTCTGGGTTCTCGCCTTCGAGCGACTCGACGCCGGCTGGCCCGCTGCCACCCGGTTGACCCTGCGGCTCCACCCCATCCCCGGAGGTTGCGAGATCGACGTCCTCCAGCAGGGATTCCAGCGCCTCCCCTTGTCCGTCGGCCTCACCGTCTGGGAGAGCTACCGCACCCGCTGGCGGACCGCTCTGGCCCAACTGGCCCGGGAGACCGGTCGCTGAAAGGAAAACGCCCCGGCCCGCACGGCCGGGGCGTTGGTGCTCCGCGGTGGAGGGCTAGAACCGCAGACCCACCGACAAGCGGAAGGTGCGAGGCGTCTGGAAAGCCACGGGATTGATGCCCTTCCCGAAGTTCGGCCCCTTCACCCAGTGGACGCCTTCGACCGGCCTTTCCGTGAACGGGTTGAAGGCCAGGCAGCGGCCGGTCGGGGACTGGCCGCAAAGTCCCCCGTTGTCGGCCGTGAGGATCGTGGTGTCGAAGAGGTTCGAGGCGGTGGTATCGACCCGCTGCTCGTTGAAGACGTTGATCACCTCCGGCTGCAGGAAGATCTCCAGGCCACCGAGGGTGAGGCCGTAGTTGAAGGAGAGGTCCGTGCGGAAGATGTCGGGAGTCTCGAAAGCATCGCGGTTGGTGAAGTAGTAGCCGACCCTGACCGGGGGGGTCTGGTAGCCGGGGTTGGTGACGAAGTTGGCCCGGGTGGCGGGGTCGATCAGCGTGGCAGACCCGAGCGCGCCGTACGGACGCCCGGAGAAGTAGCTCTGGAGCAGGCTGACGCTCAGGTCGTGGCGCCCGGAGAGGATCTGGTACAGCCCGTAGAGGGACACCCGGTGCCGCTGGTCGCTCGCCAGGGCGCCTCGCGGAGCCGACCAACGGAGGTCCTGGTACTCGGGGTAGGTCTCCAGGCCGCCGGTGATGGGGCCGCTCAGGCGGTTCTCGCTGTCGAAGTTGCCGCGGGTGTGCGACCAGGTCCACGTGCCGCCGAAGTCGAGCCGCTCGGAGGCGCGGAACCGGAACTGGCTGTGCAGGCCGTCGTAGACCCGCTCGTAGAGATCCTCGTTGTTCCTGATCAGGGTAAGGTCTTGCAGCCCGTTCGGTGTGTTGACCTGGCCGGTCGTGAGGTCGGTCCGTGCCGAGTAGAAGTCGGCCCATTCGCGGTGGACGACGTCCGCCCGGACGAGGCCCCGGTTGCCCAGCCGCGCGGTCACGCCGGCCGAGTACTCGTCGACGCTCGGCGAGTTGAGGGAGCCCCGGATCAGCGTGGTGCCGCCGGGGATGTTGATGCCGAGCAGCGGCAACGGTCCGTTCGGACCGCCGTTGGCGTCGAACCACTCGAAGAGGATCCGCAGGGCCTCGTCCTGGGTGATCAGGGCGGAGGTGGGTGCGTTCGGGTCGATGTTGATGGCCGGGCCCGCGTACGCCCACTGGAAGGTGGCCGGAGTGCCGGCGGAGGAGGTGCCGTTGGCGATGCTGTTGGCGAGAGCCGCAACGTACCGGCCGAAGCCCCCGTGGAAGACGAACCTGCCGTCCCGCCAGGGATCGAAGGTCATCGCCAGGCGCGGGCTCAAATTGTCGTCCTTGGCCACCGTCTTGCCTTCGGCGTCCGTGCCGTCGTTCTCGTCGTAGCGCAGGCCAAGGTTGAAGGTCAGCCGGTCGCTATAGCGCCAGGTGTCGTTGACGAACAGCGAGTTGGTCTTGAAGTCCGTCCCTTCGGTGCCCCGGAGGATCGGGTTGAACTGGATGATCGTCGAGCCGTTGTTGTTGAAGACCGGGAAGATCTCGCCGCCGCGGATGATCGCGGAGGTGCCGAGAATCCGGTAGTCGCTGCCCGACTGGTGGTTGTTGGCCGCGCGGATGTCGTTGAAGGTGTCATAGCCGGCGACCAGGTCGTGCGAGCCCAGGCGCTCGGTCGCGAGGAAGTAGGAGAGCTTGACCAGGGCGTTCTCGTTGTCGCGCTCCTCGGGCCTGCAGACGCCGCAGAAGGTCGGGCTGTGGTAGCGCCCGTTGCCGAGAGCGCGGGCGATGAGCAACGTGCCATCGATCCGGTCGCGCGACGTGGCGCCCGAGCCGATGAAGGTGAACTCCCGCTCGGAGTACTGGGCTGTGAGCAGCAGGCTGTCGCCGTACGTGCCGGTGTAGTTGATCGACCACAGCTCCTGGGGGGTCTCCCGGGTGACGAGGCTGTCCAGATCCAGGATGGGGGTCGTCGCGTTTCCGATCTCCTGGTCCTCGATCTCGCTGTAGGAGCCGAGCAGGGTGTGCCGCGGTGTGATCGTGGCGGTGAGCTTGCCCTCGTAACGCCGCTGTTCCCGGATGTTCTCGTAGGGGAGGTTGGTCTGGCTCGCGGTGTTGAGCGTCTGTGACTGCTCGAGGTCGCGGCCGGCGACGAAGAACCACAGGCGGTCGCGCAGGATCGGGCCGCCAAGGGTCGCCTCGTAGGTCGGCACCGTTTCATCCGTCTGGGTGACGGTCAGCGGCGTCGCCGCCTCCCAGTCCTGGTTGTTGAGGGTGGCGCGCAGGGAGCCGGAGAAGTCGTTGCCGCCCGACTTGGTGATCACGTTGACCACACCGCCCGAGAAGCGGCCGTACTCGGCCGAGATGGCGGCCGAGGCCGTGGTGGTCTCCTGGACGGCGTCCTCGATGAACAGGTCGAACGCCTGGCCGCGGATGTTCTCGTTCATCACCACGCCGTTGATCACGAAAAGATTCTCGAAGGAGGGCGCACCGGAGATCGTGATGCTGCCCAGCCCCGTCGCCGCGCTCTTGGCAGGCCCGTTGGGCTGCACGCCCGGCGCCAGGGCCACGATGTCGTTGATCGTGCGCCCGACGGGCAGCGCGTCGACGAGGGTCTTGGTGTAGGTGGTGGCCGCCTGGGTCCCCTGCGAGATGGCCTCCAGGGTGCCGGTGACCACGATCGATTCCGTCAGGCCGGCCACGCTCAGCGTCACGTCTAGCGGCACGGTCTGGGCGGCGGAGACCCGGAGGTTTTGGGTGACCGTCTCCATGCCCTCCAGTTCGAAGGTCACCGTGTACTCGCCGGGAGGAAGCGAGGGGAAGAGATAGTCGCCGTTGCTCGACGTCGTGGTGGTCCGGCTCCCCTGGAGGTTGGGCGACGTGACCGTCACCGTGACTCCCGGAAGGGCCTCTCCCTCGCTCGTGACTCTTCCGGACAGCTTGCCGGTGGGATTACCTTGAGACATTGCTGGCAGCGCGACCAGCAGCGCGCACACCAGACCCAGAAGGACGGCTCGGACTCTCATGGGAAGCTCCTTTCCTTTCTAACACTCCATCCTATGACACCAGAGACGAGGCAATTGTCATGCCGTTGCCGGAGCGCGTCAATCCCTTTCTGCACAAGGGATTACGCCGGCGCGTTCCAGGGTGCGCGGTTTTTTGGATTCAAGGGGGACGGTCAAACCAAAAAATTGGATCGCCGGGGGCTCGGGGCCTCAGCCCCACAGCTCCCGAAAGGCCGCGGCCACCTCGTCGCGCAGGGAGGGCTGGGTGTAGACGCGGTAGCGGTCGATGCGGGCCAGGTGACGGATGAACTGGCTCGCCTCCTCCATGGGCTCGAGCGTGCCATCGAAGCGGCGCACCAGGACGCGGCTCCGGCCCATCCGGTGGGGGTCCTTGGCGGAGTTGGAAAGGAGGAGGTTGCCGGCGCCGAAGCGCTCGCGCAGCTCGGGCAGCAGGGCCTCGAACTGCTCCTTCTGCTCCGGGGTGAGATGCTCCCGGGTCTCGAAGGCCACGGGGAAATGCCGGCGCTCCACCACGGCCCGGGCATGGACGCCGTCCGAGGTCCGCATGGCGGCCCAGACGGAGATGTCGTCCTGGGCGAGAAAGGCCTCCGGACCTGCGGCCCAGCGGACTCCGTTCTCCTTCAGCCATTCGTTGAAGTGGAGCTCCAAGGCCTTGCCGGTCACGTTGAAATAGACCTGGGTGAACATGTAGTACCGGGCCATCACCAGGGCCTCCAGGGCATGGACTCCCCCCTCCTCGACGCCGAGCCCCCACTCCCCGGTCTCCGGGTCCTCCAGGGGGAGCATGGTCTCGAGCAGCCGGTCGAGGTCGTAGGTGCCATAGCGGACGCCGCAGTACGTGCTGTCCCGGAGCAGGTAGTCCATCTTATCCACGTCCAGCTCGCCCGAGACCATCTTGGCGAGGAGCCGCTCCGTGGGGCTCCCGCCGCCGGAGAGGAGGCGCCGCACGTCCCCGGTGGTGATCCCCTCGCCATGCCGCTCGAAGATCCCCTCGATCTCGGGGGTGCCCAGGAGCCTGCGCGTCATCTCCTCGTGGTCGATGCTCCCTTCGAAGAGGTCCTCGGCCGAGTGGCTGAACGGAGCATGGCCGAGGTCGTGGAGCAGGGCGGCCACCCGCACCAGCCGGCGCTCGGGGGCCCGGGTCCCTCCGGGCAGCACCCCCTCGCCTCTGCTGCAGAGGGCGTCGTAGACCCGGCCGGCCAGGTGCATGGCGCCGAGCACGTGGCTGAACCGGCTGTGCTCGGCGCCCGGGAAGACGAGGAAGGTGAAGCCGAGCTGGTGGATGAAGCGGAGCCGCTGGACCGGCCGGCTGTTGACGAGGGCCGCCTCCAGCGGGTCGGCGCGGACGAAGCCGTGGACCGGATCGCGGAGCGAGAGCACTAGTTGAGCCGGGAGCCGAAGGCGAGGCGGCGGAACGGGCGAAGCAGGTCCACGACCTGCTGCCGGCTGCGCAGGATGGACAGCATCGAGAGCCCGCGCTCGGGCAGGGACTCGACCAGGAGCTGGAACTTCCGCAGGGGCGGCACGTCGAGCTCGGCCGCGATCCGGTTGACCAGCTCCTCGAAGGCGCTGTGCTCGATCTCCTCGATCTCGCCGGCGGAGAGGGGGAAGCCTTCCTTGAGCTCGACCGAGAGGGATTGGAGCAGCTCCAGGATGGCCGTGCGCACGGCCACGATGCCGGCGTCCCGCTCGTTGAGCCAGGGCTCCTGGACCGGTTTGACCACCGCCTCGCGGTAGGGGCCGCCCGCGATCTCCCGCTCCAGCTCGAAGCGGAATTCGCCGTGGAGGATCACGTTGGTGTGCCCGTCGGGGAGGTCCTCGAGATCCATCACCCGGGCCACGGTGCCGCCGGGGAGGATCTCCGGGCGCCCCTGGGTATCGCGGGGGAGACCCGGCTTGAGGAGGACGACGCCGACCTGGCGCGAGCCCTCGTCCAGCTCTTCCACCTCGTGGAGAAGGAGCTGGTAGCGGGGCTCGAGAACGTGGAGCCGCAGCTCCGTGCGCGGGAAGTGCACGATGTCGGGAAGAGGGATCAAAGGAAGGCGCCTGTCGTCGCCGCCGCCCATGGAAGAATGATACCGCGAGGAGCGGAAGCCGCAAAGTGTGATCGCGCGCCGTCGCCCCGGAGCCGGGTGATTCACCGCCGGCGCTCCCAGTCGCGCTCCTGCCCACGCTCACGAACAAGCGGCGATTCTGCTGTGACAGGGCACTAGAATGAGCCCATGCGCCGACTCGCCGCCTCCCTCGTTCTCGTTCTCTCGGCCTCCGTCCTCTCTGCCCAGACCGATCCGATCGCTGCGGGCGATGCCGCCTGGAGCCGGCGCGCCGAAGGGCACCAGGGAGCCCGCGCCCTGCCCGGTCCCGTCGACGAGGCGATCGCGGCCTATGAGAAGGCCGTACGGGAGCAGCCGGACCGGCTGGAGGGGGCTTGGAAGCTGGCCCGCGCCCTCCACTACAAGGGGGAGTACGCCACCCAGGCCCGGGAGGGGAAGCAGAAGGTCTTCGACCGCGGCCGGGAGGTGGCCGAGGCGGGGCTGGACCGCCTGGCCCGGCGGGTGGGCGGGCGCGAGAAGCTCGACACCCTGACCCCCGCCCAGGCGGCGAAGGCGGTTGCGGGCCTGCCCGAAGCGCCTCCGCTCCTTCTCTGGGCGGCGGCCCACTGGGGGCTCTGGGGGGACGTCTTCGGACGGATGGCCGCGGCGCGCCAGGGGGTGGGGGACAAGGTGCGGCGCTACTCGGAAATCCTGGTCGCCCTGGACGAGCGCTACGAGGATGCCGCCGGCCATCGCATCCTGGGGCGCCTCCATACCCTCGCCCCCAAGATCCCCCTCGTGACCGGCTGGGTCGACCGCGCCAAGGCGATCGCGGAGCTGCGGCGGGCCGTCGCCCTGGGGCCGGACAACCTGGACAACCATCTCTTCCTGGCGGAGGCCCTCCTGGAGCACCAGCCCGAGAAGGCGGCGGAGGCGCGGGAGATCCTCCGGCGGCTCACCGCCCGCCCGCCGTCCCCCGCCCTGGTGGTGGAGCAGGAGAAGACCCTGGCCAACGCCCGGGCTCTGCTCGCGAAACGCTAGACGAGACCCTTGGCCTGGGCATAGAGGGCGAGCTCCAGACGGCCGGAGACGTCCACCTTCTGGTAGATGTTGTGGAGGTGGATCTTGACCGTCCCCTCGGTGATCGAGAGCTGTTCGGCGATCGCCCGGTTGCGCAGGCCGCGGGCGACCATGCGGACGATGTCGAGCTCCCGAGGGGTGAGGGCCTCGGCGGCCTCCCGCATCTCGGCGTCCCGCCGGAGGAGCTTGTCGAGGGCACGATTGACCGACCCCTTGTCCAGCCACCGGCCGCCGGCGTGGATCTCCCGGACGGCGTTCACCAGGAGCGGGAAGCCCCGCCCGTTGTCGACGATGGTGATGGTCAGCGGGTCGAGCTCGGTTCGGGTGATCTCCACCCGCACGGCCGACGCCTCGCCGTGCCGCACCGCGTTGACCAGGGCCTCCCGGACCACGTGATAGACGTCCCGGGTCAGCGGCTCGGGGATGGGCTCGTCGAGCCCCTCCATCCGGAGCTCCGCCCGGAGCCCCCATTCGAGCTCGATCCGCTGGACCAGCTCGGAGACGCTGGCGGCCAGGCTCGGGCTCTGCCCCGGCGGAGCGAGGGGAGGCGGCTTGAGCTCCTGGATGAAGAAGCGCAGGTCGCGCTGCTCCCGGGCGATGAGCTTCTGCAGGGTCGCCAGGGCGTCGCGCGCCGCCTGCGGGCTCTCCTCCAGGAGGCCGCGCACGGCCGCGAGGCGCAGCCCGATGCCGGTCAGGGATTGGAGGACGCCGTCGTGGAGATCCCGGGCCAGGCGGATCCGCTCTTCCGTGGCCACCGACTCCTGGAGCCTCTGGTTGAGGTGGAAGTGGTCCAGCCGGGAGGCCATCACCCCGGCCACCACCTCGCCGAGGACGAGGTCGTCGGAGGTCATCGCGGCTTTCTCGGTGAAGAAGAGCCAGCCCTCCAGGGACTCGCCGCGGAGCGGCAGCCCGAGGACGGACCGGATCGCGAAGCGGTCGCGGAAGCCGGAGGCGAGGGGTGTGCCCCGCCAGCGCTCCAGACAGGCGGCCGACTTGCGGAGCACGCTCGCCTCCCCCACAGCATCGGGGCAGAGGAAGCTCGCGTCCCGGAGGGGCTCGGCGACCAGGGGACCGAAGGCCTGGGGCGAGGTCCGCGTCCAGACGAACGAGCCGTCGATCCAGGTGGCGAGGTAGAGCCAGGGCTCCTCCCGATCCACCCAGGCGAGGAGGGCCCGGGGGGCTCCCATGACCCCGGCCGCATACCCGAGGAGCACCTGGACGAGGGCATCCATCCGTTGCGGGCTCTCCTCGGGCCAGGCCGCCACCAGCGCCATGTCCCGGCGGGTCCGGTCCTCGTGCGCTCCCAGGTATCCAAGGAGCACCGCGATCACCGCGAGATAGACGCTGCGGACGACCAGGGGGTAGAGCTGGAAGGCCGGATCGTCCGCGACCTCGGCGAAGTAGATCCCCAGCACCAGGAACACGGCGATGGAGACCACGGCCGTCCAGAGCGCTCCCTTCCACTGCCAGCGCAGCGTGGCGCAGACCAGGGAGAACACGAAATAGGCCGTCCACGGGCTTGCGGGCCCGGATGTGAAATAGATGAAGAGCGAGAAGAAGACCAGGTCGAAGCAGTGGGTGACCAGGCGCTGCCGGTTCGACGGCGCGTCGGAGCGCCACACCAGGAGGGCGATGACCGCTGCGTAGAGAACGTAGGCGGCCAGCAGCGAGTAGGCGATGTTGGCGTAGTTGGCGGGCTCGGAGGGCTCCAGCCAGATGGCGAACAGGGAGGAGACCGCGAGCACGACGCGGCCGCCTGCGATCAATCGCTCGGCGCGGCTCTGGGGAGAGTACAGAGGTTCCATGGCTCGACCGGCTGGCCCTGGCGATGATAGCAATCGGCCTTTCGGGTCTCCTCTATCGAAGGATATACATGAAATATATCCGCTGGGACATGAAGCCGGCCGGCCCCGTTTCTATACTCGCCTCCACACGGGGCACCGCCCCTCAAGCCGAGGAGAAAGATCCATGAGCTCCATGAGACTGCTCGCCATCCTCCTGCTCGCGGTGGGCCTGCTGGCGGCTGCCGGCTGCGGCCGGAAGAAGGCCCAGACCGCTCCCGACGCGGCGGCGCCTGCCGCCTACGAAGCTCCGGCCCCGGCGCCCGCTCCGGCCCCGACCGCCGAGCCCGCGGCTCCGGCCCCCGAGCCCGACCCGCTCGCCGGCGACCTCGCCTCCGTCAACGAGCACCTGCGGCGTCAGGGACTTCTGGGAGACGTCTACTTCGACTACGACCGCGCCGAGCTGTCGAGCGAGACCCGGGACCGGCTGGCCCGCAACGCCCGGTTCCTGACCGAGCACCCCCAGTTCAGGCTGACCATCGAGGGTCACTGTGACGAGCGGGGCACGAGCGAGTACAACCTGGCCCTCGGGGAACGCCGCGCCGCCGCCGTGCGGGAGTACCTCTCCTCTCTCGGGGTCTCCTCCGATCGCCTGACGACCCTCAGCTACGGAAAGGAGAGACCCGTCTGCACCGAAGAGGACGAGAGCTGCTGGCGGCTCAACCGCCGCGCCCACCACGTGGTGACCGGCCGGACCGGCGGCTGACACACGATCGATGGAACTGTCCGCGACTTCTCCCCGCGGGCGGTCAGGGCGGTCCGGTCCCACCGGGCCGCCCTTTTTTTAAGGCTCCGGCAGCGAGAGGATCGCGGGCAGGGTGGGGGTGCCCAGGGATTGAGAGAGGTCCGCCGCCTGGGCGAGGAAGAGGCCTGCAAGGAGGACGCCGCCGGCCAGCGCCGGGCGGCGCAGACGTGGAGGGACCCACCTGGAGGCGACGAGGAGCACCGCCGCGGCGCCCAGCGTGAAGAGCTGCCCCTGGCCTGCGAGGGGCTCCGCCAGCTCCACCGGGAGCAGCAGCCAGTAGAGCGGCAGGGCGAGCCCGCCGGCCACGGCGAGGAGGGGCCGGTCCGGAGCCGCGATCTCCCCGGCCGCGAGCGCCAGGGTGAGGCGGCAAGCAACCAGGAGGGCGAGGGCCGGGGGAGCGCTCGCCGGCCCTTCGCCAGCGCGCACCAGCTCGCTCGCCCACGAGGCGGCGGCGAGGAAGGCGAGACCGAAGCCGGCGGCGATCCGCCATCCGGCGGCCTCCATCCGCCGCCATCCGGCGGCCGTCACCAGGTCGGCCAAAGCAAGGGCGGGGAGGAGCACGAGGAAGGCCCGCCCTGGCCGGGAGGAGCGCAGGGGGTAGAGGTCCGTGGCAAGGGCCGCGTCCGGGTGGCCCTCCACGTACCAGAAGGCGGCCAGGGTCCCGAGGACGAGGAGCGGCAGGGCGGCGAACGCCCACAGACGCCGGGCCCGGGGCTCTGCGCAGGGCAGGCGCCAGGGCACGGCCGCCTGCGTCCCCCAGGCGAAGAGGACCCACGCCGTGATCAGGCCGTCGAGCATGCGGGCCTATCCTAGTGCTCTGTCACAGCAGAATCACCGGAATGCTCCAGCCGATCCTCTCCACCCCGGGTTGTCCTTGGAGCCGCGCCAGCAGCTCTCGCACGGTCGTTCCGTCCGGTGGGACGGCCAGGTGCGGCGCGATCTCCGCCAGCGGCTCGAGGACGAACCGGCGTTCCCGGAGGCGGGGATGGGGCAGCGTCAGCTCCGGGGCGTCCGAGCAGTGGGAGCCGTACGTGAGCAGGTCGACGTCCAGCGGCCGGGGGCCGAAGCGCACGCCGCGGCGCCGCCCGGCGGCCCGCTCCAGGGCCTTGGCCAGGGCGAGCACCGCCTCCGGCGGGAGGGCGGTGTGCGCGAGAGCGGCCGTGTTCAGGAAATCCGGCTGGGGGACCGGAGAGAGCGGCAGGCTGCGGTAGAGGGAAGCCACCCGAAGGGGGCCCAGGGAGGCCCGGAGCTGGTGGAGGGCCTGGCGGAGGGTCTGCTCGACCGGCCCCAGATTGCCGCCGAGGGCGAGCGCGACGAGCACCTGCCCGTCCGGCTCAGGCCTCGTCGTCGTCCAGGTCCTCTTCCTCGTCGTCGGCGAGATCCTCGTCCTCTCCGATGTCCGGTGCGACCATCTCCTCGTCGCCGAAGACCTCTCCTCCGATCGTCTCCTCTTCCTCGACATCGAGGGGCTTGGCAACGTCGGCCTTCCGGCGGCGGCGCGAGGCCTGGCTGACGGCCAGCAGGTCGGATTGGACGGCATCCTTCTGGTCCGCTCCACACTTGGGGCAGAGGGCCTCGGACTTTCCGAGGTCATAGAATTTCGTGCTGCAGTTGAAGCACTCGTATTTGGTTCCCAGTTTCATCTCAGGCATGAGGGTCCCCCGCCGGCCGGACCGGTTTTCAGAGGGCGGTGAAGCTAGCATCGGCACGAAAGCGTGTCAACAGCCCGAGCCCTCCCGCTTGCACCCGGAAGAAACCGGGCGTTACGATGGTTGACGCGTGTGCGCGGGCCCCCCTTCACCTCCAACCCGGCCCCGGCTCCAAGATTCAATGACATGAAGAAGCACTTTTGTCTGACCGCCCTCGCTCTGCTGCTCGCCACCCACGCCCTCGCGGCGGACAAGGGCAAGGTCCCCGACCCGCTGGCATCCGGCCTCACCGGGCCCCAACGGCTCCAGGCCCTGGTCGACCGCGTCCGGCACGAGCAGCAGAAGCTCAAGACCCTCGAGGCCCGGTTCGTCCAGCAGCAGGAGAGCTCGCTGCTCGCTGAGCCCGAGGAGTCGTCCGGCGTCTTCTCGTATGCGGCCCCGGACCGGGTGCGCTGGGAGTACCAGTCGCCCACCCCGATCACGGTGGTGATCCGCGGCGACGAGATGACGACCTGGTACAAGGACCTGAAGCGGTCCGAGACCCTGAAGATCGGCCGGTACTCCAGCCAGGTCTTCAAGTATCTGGGGGCGAGCGGCAGCCTGGACACGCTTCTCCAGTACTTCGTCGTGAAGCTGGCCGTTCCCAAGGCCAAGGGTGAGCCCTACCGGCTGGAGCTGGTCCCGAAGTACCCGCGGATCAAGAAGCGGCTTCAGACCATGACCCTCTGGATCGACGCGGAGCTCTTCTTCCCGTCCCGTCTCAAGTACGTGGAGGCGGACGGGGACGTCACCGAGTACCGGTTCCTGGACCTCAAGATGAACCCGAAGATCCCCGAGGACCGGTTCGTCCTGAATCTCCCCAAGGGAGTGGGCACGAAGGTGATCGACCTCGGCCGCGAGCCGGAGCCGAAGGGCCGGCCCTAGGGGCCGCCGGCCCTAGGGGCCGCCATGTCTCTGACGTTCGAAATCCTCGCCGCGGACGGCCTTGCCCGCCGCGGCCGGCTCACCACCCCCCACGGGGTGATCGAGACGCCGGCCTTCATGCCCGTGGGCACGTTGGGTGCGGTCAAGGGGGTCACTCCCCAGGAGCTCGCCGCCGCGGGCGCCTCGGTCATGCTCGCCAACCTCTATCACCTGGCCCTGCGGCCGGGGATCGACGCAATCGGGCGGCTGGGCGGCCTCCACCGCTTCACCGGCTGGACGGGACCGATCCTGACCGACAGCGGCGGCTTCCAGGTCTGGAGCCTGGGAGGGTTGCGCACGGTGGATGCGGGCGGGGTGACCTTCCGCAGCCACCTGGACGGCTCGCCCCTGCGCTTTACGCCCGAAGGAGTGGTGGACGCCCAGGCGAGGATGGGGGTGGACATTGCCATGATGCTCGACGAGTGCACCTCCTGGCCGGTGGAGAGGGCCGCCGCCGAGGCCTCCTGGGAGCGGACCCTCGCCTGGGCCCGCCGCGCCCGTGCCGCCTGGAACGGCGGACCGGGCGGGCTCTTCGGCATCGCCCAGGGGAGCGTTTATCCCGACCTCCGGCAGCGGGCGGCGGCGGACCTCGCGGAGCTGGAGTTCGACGGCTACGCCATCGGCGGCGTCTCGGTGGGCGAGCCTTCGCCTGAGCGCCGGGCCGTGGTGGAATGGACCGCCCCGGCCCTGCCTGCGGACCGGCCCCGCTACCTCATGGGGGTCGGCTACCCGGAGGACATCCTCCACGCCGTGGCCCACGGAGTCGACCTCTTCGACTGTGTGCTGCCGGCCAGGAACGCCCGCCACGCGGTGCTGTTCACCCGACAGGGCGTCCTCAGGATGAAGAACGCGAAGTACAGGGAGGATCCCCGGCCGATCGATCCGGAATGCGGCTGCCCCGCCTGCGCCCGGACCTCCCGGGCCTTCCTCCACCACCTGTTCCGGTCCGGCGAGCTGACCGCGCCGGTCTTGGCGACGCTCCACAACCTGCGCTTTTACCTTGACTTCATGGCGGATCTCCGGCAGGCTATCGGACTTGGTGCGCTAACGGACACGGCGGAGCAGCTCGCCACCCGTTCCACCGGCGAAGACCCGCCGGGGGAGCCCGACCCGGGGTCCCTGCCGGTCTCTTCCGATCCCCTCGAGCAAAGGAGCTCTTGACGCAGGCCGAGCCTGCCGGATTGTGCCCATGAATCCCATCACCCCCCCGTCCATGATCCTGGCCCTCCAGGCCGGTGAGCCCAACCTGATCATGAGCATCGCCCCCATGCTCATCATCTTCGGCATCTTCTATCTCCTGCTGATCCTGCCGATGCGCAAGCGTCAGAAGGCCGTGCAGCAGATGATCGACAACATCAAGAAGGGGGACAAGGTGGTCACCTCCGGAGGCCTCTACGGAGAGGTCGCCGCGGTGGAGGACACCTGGGTGCTGCTGCGGATCGCCGACAACGTCCGCGTCAAGCTCGCCAAGTCGGCGATCGCCAGTCTCGAAGCCGAGAGTGACAAAGGGAGTTCCAAATCATGAAACGCAATCTGCTCTGGCGCGGCCTCCTGATCCTGGCCGTGCTCGTCACCGCCGCCCTCGTCGCCTATCCCCCGGACGAGAAGATCAACCTGGGCCTCGACCTCCAGGGCGGCATGCAACTGGTCCTCCAGGTGAAGACCGAGGACGCCCTGCGCGCCGAGACCGACTCGGACCTGGACCGCGTGCTCAACCTCGCCGGGGACGAAGGGGAGCTGACCGGCGTCACCGGGCGCCGGACCGGCGACTCCACGTTCGTGGTGACCGCCCCCTCTCCCGACGCGGCGGACACCGTGTCCAACCTCGCCGACCGCTTCGGCTACGCGCAGCGCTGGAACGTGAGCCAGGCCGGCAACCGGGTGACCTTCTCGATGCGCGGGGACGAGGTCAACGCCGTCCGTGAGGGAGCCGTCAACCAGGCGCGCCAGACGATCTCGAACCGCGTCGACGCCTTCGGCGTGGCCGAGCCGGTGATCACCGCGACCAGCGGCTACCGCATCTTCGTCCAGCTTCCCGGCGTGGACGACCCCGAGCGCGTGCGCCGGCTGATCAAGAACACCGCCTTCCTCGAGTTCCGCATCGTGCGCTACCCCCAGGGCGGTGGAGGGGCTCCCTCCCGGGAGGCCATCCTGGCCAACTTCGGCGGCCGGCTGCCCGAAGACCTGGAGATCCTGGAGGGGGACATCCGGGACGATCAGAACAACGTCCTCGGCGAGCAGTACTACGCCGTCGAGAAGCGGCGGACGGTCACCGGGCGCGACCTGAAGAACGCCCGGCCGAGCCTCGGCCAGTTCCGCGACCCCATCGTCGAGTTCAGCCTGACTCCCACCGGCTCCGAGGCCTTCGCCAAGCTGACCGGGGAGAACGTGGGCCAGCACCTCGCGATCGTCCTCGACGGCCGGGTCGTCTCGGCGCCGCGGATCAACTCGCGGATCGCCGACACCGGCATCATCGAGGGCGGCTTCGACCAGCAGGAGGCCCAGGACCTCGCGACCGTGCTCAAGTCCGGCGCTCTGCCCGCCGGCATCACCACCCTGGAGGAGCGCACCGTGGGCCCGTCCCTCGGCCGCGACTCGATCGAGAACGGCCTCAAGGCCGGCCTGATCGGCACCGCCCTGGTGGTGCTCTACATGCTGATTATCTACAACCTGAGCGGCGTCAACGCGGTGATCGCCCTGGCGCTCAACGTGCTCCTGCTGTTCGGAGGCCTGGCCAGCTTCGGCGCGACGCTGACCCTGCCCGGCATCGCCGGCATCATCCTCACCATCGGCATGGCGGTGGACGCCAACGTGCTGATCTTCGAGCGCATTCGCGAGGAGCTGCGGGCCGGACGTACCGTCCGGTCGGCCATCGATCTCGGGTATCAGAAGGCCCTGTCCGCCATCATCGACGGGAACGTGACGACG
Organism: Thermoanaerobaculia bacterium; assembly: GCA_035633875.1. Taxonomy (GTDB): domain Bacteria; phylum Acidobacteriota; class Thermoanaerobaculia; order Multivoradales; family UBA5704; genus DATARR01. The sequence continues at coordinate 1,410 of DASQEB010000180.1, read as the reverse complement.
CTGATCGCCGCGCTGTTCCTGTTCCAGTTCGGAACCGGGCCGATCCAGGGCTTCGCCGTCACGCTGACGATCGGTCTGGTGGCCTCCATGTTCACCGCCATCTTCGTCAGCCGCTGGATCTTCGACCTGGTGCTCTCCCAGCGCCGCGTTCAGAGGCTTTCGATCTAGGGCGCCCGGCGCTCGCTCATTCAAGGAGCTACACCATGGAGCTGCTTCGCGATACCAACATCGATTTCATGAAGTACCGGAAGTTCTGGGTCGTCGTCTCCCTGATCCTGGTGGCGATCGGAATCTTCTCGGTCTTCTTTCACGGAAAGCTCAACGTCGGCATCGACTTCGCCGGCGGCACGCAGATCAATTTCAAGTTCCGCGAGCGCCCGGACATCGATCGCCTCCGCTCGATCCTCGGCTCCCAGGGGATGGGCGACGCCCAGATCCAGCGCTTCGGGGAGGAAGAGGACAACGAGGTGCTGATCAAGACGCGGCTCCTGGAGGGGCGGGAGGAGGGGACCCGCGACGAGATCGTCCAGACCCTGGACCAGCAGTTCAACCCGGGCCAGACAGGCAAGCCGGACCTGAACCGGATCGGCGTGGAGGCCGTGAGCCAGCTCCTCGTCCAGGCCGATCCCGACAAGATCGGCGGCCAGGGGCCGGACGCGGCTCTCGCCCACTATCGGGATGTGGCGGAGTCCATCCTTGCCAAGCGCACCGACGTAGGCCTCTTCGAGTCCTGGGACGAGCTGGCCGGCGTGGAAGGCATGAGCCAGGCGACCCTGGCCGCGCTGCGCGGGGGGACCACCCTCGGAAGCTTCACCGTGACCGGTGTCGAGAGCGTCGGCCCGCAGATCGGCGAGGAGCTGCGCCGCCAGGGTTTCTGGGCCGTGATCCTGTCCATGGTCGGCATGCTGATCTACATCTGGTTCCGCTTCGAGCTCCGCTTCGGCGTCGGCGCCATCATGTCCATCCTGCACGACATCGTGGTCACGCTGGGCTTCTATGCCCTGGCCGGATTCGAGTTCAACCTGACCACGATCGCGGCCTTCCTGACCCTGATCGGCTACTCGGTCAACGACTCCGTGGTGATCTTCGACCGCATCCGCGAAAACCTGCGCAAGAGTCGCCGCCAGCCGCTGCTCGAGGTGATGAACCGGAGCATCAACGAGACGCTGTCGCGCACGATCCTCACCGGCGGCTCGACCCTGCTGGCGCTGGCCGCCCTGCTCATCTGGGGCGGCGACGTGATCCGGGGCTTCGCGTTCGTGATGTTCGTGGGCATCCTCGTCGGCACCTACTCGTCGATCTACGTGGCGAGCCCGTTCGCCCTGCTCTGGGAGCAGCTCTTCGGCGCTCAGGGCCGTATCCGCAAGTCCGGAGCCGCCGCGGCGCCGGCCCGGACCGAGGCGGCACCCA
>DASQEB010000179.1:0-11186 GCA_035633875.1 Thermoanaerobaculia bacterium | reverse complement strand
CTTGGCTGCACGGCGTTCTCCCCGGAAGGAAACCAAATCTTAGCGCAACCCGGGCAAGCCGCGATCCTCAAGGATGGTGTGGCATCCATCAGCGACGAACCCGGCCCCGGCGCAACCCCACTTCCTGGCTCTTCGATCCTGGAGGGAGTGTAGCGAAAGCAGGGCGGGCGTTCAAGGAAGCGAAGCCCTACGGAATGGCTGGACCGCCCCTCCCGGGCAGAGAAGCTCCCCGCCAAGGGGCATTGTGGCCCTCGCGAAGCGGCTCGCGTGCTATTCGTCGGATCTCAGGAATGAAGGAAGGGAAACTGGTGGAGCCGAAGGGAGTCGAACCCTCGACCTCTTGAATGCCATTCAAGCGCTCTCCCAACTGAGCTACGGCCCCACAGGGACGCGGATTGTACAGGGGCGGCGGTTGGGGTGTCAAACCTCCGGGTGATCGATCGGCTTCGGCTCGACGATGTCCCCGAAGTACGTCATGTCCCTCGAAGGACTTCTGCGGATATCTGGCCTCTCTGGGTGATGGAGGCGGTATGACTCTGGCGAGCGGACGACTCCCGTTCGGAGATCTCGATCGCCTCACCCGTACGGTTGACCTCTTCGAGGACCTCGACGCAACTGGCTTTGAACTCGGATACAGGGATCGATCGCATGTCGTCACTCCACGCCCCTTTGTTCCTGGGAGTCAATTCTATCCTGCGCTCTTCTCTGGTAGAATTTGAACCTATGGTACTGTCACCCAAGAGCCACTTCCGTGAATCGGCAACCAACCCCGCCGGACAGTCCCTTCTCGGAGTCGGGATCTATACCGTTCCGGAGGCCGCGAGGCTGACCAGGGTGAAACCGGCGCGGATTCGACGCTGGTTATCCGAAGACCAGGCCCGGACCTCCCTTCCGGTCATCGAAGGCTCCCCCGCCCTGAGCTTCCGCGACCTGATCGAGGTGCGCTTCGTGGACTCCTTCCGGAGTCATGGAGTCGGCTGGAAGGTCATCCGGCTGGCCGCCGAGCGTGCGGCCGAGCTTCTTCAGGACCCCCATCCCTTCTCCACGAAGCGGTTCAGGACGGACGGGAGTCGGATCTTCGCCGAGATCATGGCCAACACGGGGGAGGAGCTCCTGCTCGATCTGGTGCAGAGTCAGTATGGCTTCACGCAGATCCTCAGCCCCTATCTCTACGAGGGGCTGGAGTTTTCAGATTCGGATGGAGCCATTCGCTGGTTTCCGCTGGCGGGGAGCCGTCGGGTGGTGATCGACCCCACGATCGCGTTCGGACAGCCCGTCGTCCACCCCGAGGCGGTGCCGACCGGGATTCTGGCCAAGGCCGTCCAGGTGGAAGGATCGGTCGGCCGCGTCGCCCGCTGGTACATGGTCGATCCCCAATCGGTCAGAGACGCTGTCGAGTACGAAGAGCGCCTCGCCGCTTGAGATTTTTCCTGGACAAGTGTCTCTCCCCCTATCAGGCGAGAGCCCTCCACGCCCTCTGCGAAATGGAGGGGCATGAGGTTGTCCACCTCATGGAGGAGTTTCCGCGCCGGAACGTGCCGGACGAGGTCTGGCTTCCGGAGCTCGCGAGCCGAGGCGACTGGATCGTCGTCTCCGGGGATATGCGGATCTTCAAGAGCAGACAATTGAAACAGGTCTGGCTGGACGCAAGGCTCACGACCTTCTTTCTCGGGAAGGGGTGGATGAACCAGGCGTTCTGGGAGCAGGCCTGGTGGCTGGTCCGCTGGTGGCCGCACATCCTTCGGCAGGCCAGACTCGTGGAGCGCGGCACCGCGTTGGAGGTGCCAGCCAAACCCCAGGGAAAGTTCGTGCTGCTGCGGTAGCCCTACTCCCCCGCCCCCTGCAGCCCATACCTCTTCATCTTCGCCCGCAGCGTGTTCCTCGCGATCCCCAGCAGCCGCGCCGTTTCGCGGATTTTCCCGTGGCACTGGCCGAGGGCGGCGGAGATGAGCTGGCGGTCGTAGCGGTCGAGCGCCTCTTCGTAGCCGCCGTTGGCGAGGTGGACCGTGGGCGAGATGCCGTCCACCTCGGGCGGGCGGGGCGCCGTGCCCTGGGCTCCCTGGACGTGGAGGGCGATCCAGCCGAAGTCGGCGAGGGTCAGGGTGTCGGAGCTCGAGAGGACGAAGGCGCGGTGAATGGCCGCCTCGAGCTCGCGGACGTTGCCCGGCCAGGTGTAGGCGTGGAAGAGGTCGAGCACGGCCGGGTCCATCTCCTTGGCCGGCCGGCCCAGGTCGCGGCTGACCTTCTTCAGGAAGTGCTCGACCAGGTAGGGAATGTCCTCGTGGCGCAGGCGCAGCGGCGGCAGCAGGATCGGGATGATGTTCAGGCGGTAGTAGAGGTCCTCCCGGAACTCGTTGCGGACGATCGCGTCCTCGAGGTCCAGATTGGTGGCGGCGATAATGCGCACGTCGGCCCGCAGGGTGCGGGTGCCTCCCACGCGCTCGAACTCCTTCTCCTCCACCACCCGCAGGAGCTTTGACTGCACCGACATCGAGACCTTGCCGATCTCGTCGAGAAAGATCGTGCCGTGATTGGCCAGCTCGAAGCGCCCCGGCTTCTGCCCGGCCGCGCCGGTGAACGCCCCCTTTTCGTGACCGAACAGCTCGCTCTCCACCAGGGTCTCCGGCAGGGCGGCGCAGTTGAAGTGGATGAACGGCGACTGCCGGCGCGGAGAGATGGAGTGGATGATGCGCGCGATGAGCCCCTTGCCAGTGCCGCTCTCGCCTCGGATGAGGACCGTGGAGGGGCTCTGGGCGACCTTCTCGAGCATGGCCTTGAGCTCGAGGATGGACCGGCTCCTGCCGATCAGGGAGCCCAGGTTGTGGGCCGAGAGGATCTCGCTGCGCAACGACTCGTTCTCTTCCTTGAGGCTCTGCCGGGCCGCCTCGAGCTCGGTGTAGAGACGGGCGTTCTCGATGGCGATGGCCGCCTGGTCGGCGAACGCCACCAGGAACTCGAGGTCGCTCTGCCCGAACAGGTGCCGCGAGTGGCGGTGGTCGACATAGATGGCGCCCGCCATGCGGTCACGGATCGCCAGAGGCACGCAGAGGATCGAGCGGATGTGCCGGGCGACGATGGACTCGGCGCCGGCGAAGCGCCCGTCCGACAGGGCGTCCACGGCCAGGATGGGCTCCCGGCTCTCGATCACCCGCCGGACGACGCTCTCGGAGAGCTGGCGGCCTTCGTCCTCGTCCTCGTAGCCAAGGTTGCGCACCACGGCGACCTCCAGGTCCCGGGTGATGCGGTTCGCGAGGACGATCATGCCGCGCTCGGCTCCCAGGCGCTCGAGCACCAGGTCCATGGTCCGGTTCAGCACCTCCTGGAGGTTCAGGCTGGAGTTGACGACCTTGAGGACCTCGTAGAGGACGGAGCTCACGCCCCGGCCGCCCGAGAGGCGCTGGTGCTCCCGGATGCGCTCGATGGCCCCGCTCGTGCGCTTGGACTCGGTCTCGGCCCCGAGGCGCTCAAAGCCGACGAGGGCCCGGCGCAGGCGGCGCAGGGCGGTGTCCACGTTCCACGTCCGGAGCCCCCACTCATAGAGGCTGCGGGCGTGCTCGTAGGGGGTCTCGAGCTCTTCGAGGAGACGCACGCCCTCGGAGAAGAGGCGCTCGGCGCGCTCCACGTCGTCGTGGCTGCTGGCGAGCCGGCCTTCCGCGGAGAGGAGCTTGGCGAGGGTGAAGCGGTCCCCCAGCTCTTCCACATAGGCGCGGGCGGCCTGGGCGTGGCGCTCGGCATCGGCCAGGTCGCCGCTGCGCAGCCCCAGGTCGGAGAGGGAGATGTGGATGCGCGCCAGGGCCTGACGGGTGCCGGCGGTCTCCACCAGCTCGAGAGCCCGCCGGAGCCAGCCCGCGGCGGCGTCCAGGTTGTCCCGGTCCTTCTCGATCAGGCCGAGCTGGAGGTAACAGTGGGCGAGGAGGACGCGGTCGCCGATGCGCTCGGCCCCCTCCAGGGCCTCCCGGGCCTGGCGCTCGGCGTCGGCGCTGCGTCCGCGTTTCCGGTCCAGGGAGGCGAGCTGGGCCAGGGCCGCGAAGCGCTCCCGGTGCTCGGGGGAGTCCTCCAGCAGCTTCAGCGCCCGCTCGTAGTGTCGCTGGGCCCGGGACCAGTAGCCGAGCACCTCTTCGACCTCGCCGAGGTTGAGGCGGGCGACGGCCTCCCCCTCCCGGGTGCCGACGCGACGCTTCATCTCCAGACTGCGGGTCAGGGGCTCGCGGGCCGCCTTCCAGTTGCCGCGGCTGCACTCCAGGATGCCAAGGTTGTTCAGGGCGAAGAGCTGGCCCCAGATGTCGTTGGTGCGCTCGCACCAGGCGAGATTGCGGCTGTAATGGGCGAGAGCGCCCTCGAAGTTGCCGGTCTTCCAGAGGACGTTGCCGAGGTTGTTGCGCAGCGTCAGGCACAATCCCTCGTCCCCGGCCCGCTCAGCCACCCAGAGGCCGCGGCGCAGGAGCCGGCCGGCCCGGCGCCAGTCGCCGCGGGCGGAGTAGAGCATCCCCAGGGTGTTGAGGAGGCTCGCCCGCTGGCGGTTCAGGCTCCGCCGGCCGGCCTGGGCCAGGGCCGAGCGGGCCACGGAGAAGGCGGCCGAGACGTCCCCGAGATCGCGCAGGGCCAGCGCCTTGCCGTGCAGCAGCTCGACCTCCAGCTCGGGATCTCCCAGGCCGGCGAGTTGGAGGAGGCCCTCCTCATGGCTCTCCAGCGCCGCCTCGTGCTCTCCCAGGCGGGTGTGGAGGCGCCCCTGGCGCAGGTGGATTCGAGCGACGAACCCCGGATCGTGCGCGCGGCGGGACTCCAGGGCCGGCCGGGTCAGCAGGTCCTGGAAGACGCGCAGGGAGCGAGGATAGGAGCCGGCCGCAGCCAACGCCTCGGCCTGGGCGAGGAGCGCCCGGGCCACGGTCTCGGCGTCCTCCGCCTCCGCGGCGGCTTCCGCGGCGCGGCCGTAGAGACCCGCGGCCTGGGTGTAGCCGTAGACGGAGGCGGCCTCCTCGGCGGCGCGCAGCAGATAGGGAAGGCTGCGGACCCTCTCGCCGCCGCGCCAATAGTGATTGGCAACGGCGGCGATGCTCCTCTCCGGCAGGGCTTCCAGAATCTCCGCCAGGCGGCGGTGGATCACCCGGCGGCGCTCGCCGTCCATCCCTGTGTAGAGCGCCTGCCGGATGCTCCGCCGGGGCAGGTGGTAGTGGGTGCCCTCGGCCTCCTGCAGCCGCTCGAGATGGCCCTGGATCGTGAGCGAGGAGACCCGCTCGTAGACCGCCTGGGGGTCCTCTCCCAGGAGGGAGGCAAGGGTGGAGAGCGAGAACGGCTCGTCGATCACCGCCGCCGCGTCCAGCACCTCGCGGGTGGGGCCGGCCAAGGCGGCGATCCGGTTCCAGTCCTGCGCGTCGACGCCCCCTGGCGCGCTCGCCCAACGGGAGAGGGCCGCGAGGGAGGGCTTCCACTCGCCGTCGCGGTAGAGGAGCACCGAGTCGTCCACGAGATGGCGCAGGAGCCGCTGGATCTCCCCCGGCACCCCGCCGGAGTGGTCGTGGATCCAGGTGTAGAAGCTCGAAGGGAGCCCCGAGGTGCCGAGGCAGGCGTCCACCAGTTGGGCGCTCCCGGCGCGATCGAGAGCCGGGAGCTGGAGCATCGGAAGCGAGTCCGCTTCCTGCCTCCTCTCCTCGGGCGTCTGGCGGGTGGCCACCAACAAGACCGGGACGGAGCGCAGCTCCTCTCCGAGATACGTGAGGAGGTCCTCGCTCTCCCGGCCGGCCAGATGGATGTCGTCCAGGAGGAGCACGACGGGATTCCCCTGCCCGGCCTGGGACGCGATGCGGAGGCCGATCTCGCGAAAGAACCGGTACCTCTCCCGCGGGTCGGACTCCGCCGGCGGGCCCTCGGGTCCGGAGGGAACCTCGATCCCGAGCCGCGAAAGGGCTTCGAGGAACGGAGCCAGGGGATGATGGCGCTCGGCCGAGCCGTGTCCCCGTCCCACCCGGGCCCCTTCGAGCGCCGCGAGAAGCCGGAACTCCCGCAGCAGCCGGCTCTTGCCGATCCCGTCGACGCCCTGGAGGAGCAGCGCTCCCCCCCGGCCCTCCCGTGCCGCGGCGAGCTCGGCCCTGAGATGCCCCAGGCTCTCCTCCCGGCCGACGAGGCGGCTCGCGAGGACCGTGCCGCCGGAGGAGAGAGAGAGGGCCGCGCCGTCCAGGCTGCGACCCGCCGCCTCGGCCAGCTCCGCGAGCAGCCGCCCAGCGGTGGGATAGCGCTCGCTCGGGTCCTTGCGGAGGAGCCGGGTGAGGATGCGGACCAGATCCGCGGGCATATCGGGCCGCAGCGACAACGGATCCGGCAGCTCCCCCTCGAGGTGGAAGCGGACCGCCGCCAGGTCGTCACCGGCCGACGGGAGCACGCCCGTGGCGAGCTCGAACAGGGTCAGCCCCAGGGAGTAGAGATCCGCCCGGTGGTCGTAGCTGTCCTGGAGGAGGATCTCCGGCGCCGCATACGCCAGGGTGCCCCGGATGCGCCGGTCGAGAGGTCCGCGCGCCGCCTGGGCGAGGCCGAAATCGAGGATCTTGAGGGTGAACGGCCGGCCCCCGGAGCCCTCGGCGAGCGCCAGGTTGCGCGGCTTGATATCCATGTGGATCACACCCTGGCGATGGATGTGGGCCAGGCCGGCCGTGGCCTGGATCGCAGCGTCGTAGAAGGAGTCCCAGCCGGTCTGACGGATCCTGTCCGCCAGGCCGTTTCCGGCCAGGAGCTCCATCGTGAGGAAGGCGAAGTCGCCGGGCAGGACGCCGAAGTCGTGGACCTCGACGACGTTGGGGTGGCGCGCCTCGGAGAGCAGCCGGACCTCGTGGCGGAAGCGCGCCAGATCTTCTGCGTCGCTCCGCTCGAGCGCCACCTTGAGGGCCAGCGGACGCTCTGCGGAGCCGGTGCGGACCCTGTAGACCGCGGCCCGGGACGTGCGGGCGATCTCCCCTTCGAACAGAACGTCGCCCAGGAGCCGGTCGAGGAGTGACAGGTCAGGCCCGCTGCCGCTCATGTCGTCCAAACTCGCGTCAGGCGGAGACGCTAGGCCAGACCCGGAGCGACCTCAGGCGGCGCTGGTTGCGCCGGGCGGGAAGGGGTCTGGAGACCGATCCGCCGGGTGAGCTCGGCCTTGAGCGCCTCGATCCCCTCGCCGGTCACGGCCGACACCCACACACCGTCGCCGTTCCTGGGCTCTTCAGAAAGGACCGCGTCGCTCTTGTTGAAGACGGTGATCACCCGGTCCCGGTCCACCCCGAGATCGTCCATGACCGCCTCGGCCACCTCCATCTGCTCGCGCCAGCGGGGATGGCTGCGGTCGACGACGTGGAGCACCAGATCGGCCGCGGTGATCTCGCCCAGCGTGCTGCGGAACGAGGAGACGAGGTGATGCGGCAGCTTGCGGATGAAGCCGACCGTATCGGCGAAGACCGCGAACTTGCCCTCTTCCACCGGACCCCGCCGGAGCTTGGCGTCCAGGGTGGCGAACAGACGGTCCTCGGCCAGCGCGCCGGCGTGGGTCAGCCGGTTGAAGAGGGTGGACTTGCCGGCGTTGGTGTAGCCGGTCAGGGCCACCGCGGGGACGCCGTCGCGGCCCCGGCGCTGCACCTTGCGGGTGCGCTCGATCTTCTCGAGATCCTCCTCCAGCCGGCGGATGCGGGCGCGCAGCACCCGGCGGTCCTGCTCGAGCTGCTTCTCACCTTCGCCGCCGCGGGTGCCGAAACCGCCGCCCTGCCGCGACAGGTGGCTCCACTGCCGCGTCAGGCGCGGCAGCATGTACCGGAGCCGGGCGAGCTCCACCTGGGTGCGCGCCTCCCGGGTGCGCGCCCGCTGGTCGAAGATGTCGAGGATCAGAGCGCTCCGGTCCATCACCTGGAGCTTCGTGATCTCCTCCAGGTTCTTGACCTGACTGCCGGACAGGTCGTCGTCGAAGACGAGCAGGTCCGCTCCCAGGTCGCGGGCCTCCCCCGCGATCTGCTCGGCCTTGCCCCGGCCGATGAACGTGGCGGCGTCCGGCGCCTTGCGCGACTGCACGGCGCGGCCCACCACCACGGAACCGGCCGTGTCGGCGAGCTGCGCCAGCTCGTCCAGATGCTCCTCGACCACGTGCCCCGGCTGTCCGGGGAGGATGAGGCCCACCAGAAACGCCCGCCGGGGGCGCACGGAATGACGATCTTCTCGGTTGTGCAATTTGTCTCGGGTCCGTAGAGTATTCTAGGAGAATCAGGAGTCAGGGTCAAAACTTGACCCGACTTTTACAACATCGGAGTGTTCGCATGCATTCCCCGATAGAACCCCTGGTGGACAGTCCTCCGGTGGCCGCCGCCCGGCCCGCCCCGCTGGGCCAGCAGGCCCGGTGGGCGGTCGCGGTCCTCGTCGTCTGTGCGCTCGCGGCCCTCTTCTGGCCGCGCGGGGACGGTTCCTTCAGCGAGCCCGGCGGCTTCCTCTACGACGCTTCGGGCAAGGCCACGACCATGGGGCCGCTTCTGGCGCCGGTCTCGCTGGTCCACTTCTGGGCCACCTGGTGCCCGCCCTGCATCCAGGAGATCCCGTCGCTCCAGCGCCTCTCCGCGGACTTCGCCGATCAGTCCCAGTTCACCATCGTGATGGGCGCCGTCTCGGACTCCGCCGAGAAGGTGCGCACCTTCGCCGGCTCCGGAGCCGACATGGTGCTCTACGACCCGAACTGGGACGTGGCGAAACGCTACGGCACCGACAAGCTGCCCGAGACCTATCTCGTCGTCGGCCGCAAAGTCGTCAAGAAGTTCGTCGGCGCGCAGGACTGGGACAACCCCGAGCTGCGGGAGCTGCTGCGCTCCCACCTGAGCGGCGCGACGAAGTCCGCCTCCGTGCCGGGGGCCGAGACCGGGGGCTCGTGAGCCGGCTCTGGGAGATCGTGAGCCCGCTCTGGGAGATCACCGCCAAGATCGGCCTCTCGGCCCTGCTGGCGGGCCTCATCGGGGCCGAGCGGGAGTGGACCGGCAAGTGGGCGGGCCTGCGCACCCACATGCTGATCGGCGTGGGCGCGGCCCTCCTCACCCACGTCTCGATCCTCATCGGGCTCGAATTCGCCGAGGGGCGGAGCAACGCCTGGGACCCGGGGCGCATCGCCGCCCAGATCGTCTCCGGCGTGGGCTTCATCGGCGCCGGCACCATCATCCAGTCCCGGGGAGCGGTCCACGGCCTGACTACGGCCGCGGGGCTCTGGGTGGCCTCGGGGCTCGGGATCGCCGTGGGGAGCGGATTCTTCGCGGAGGCGGTCCTGACGACCGTGGCCCTGCTGGTGATCCTGATCGCCCTGCGTCCCCTCGAGCAACGCCTGCTGCGCGGCGACCGCCGCACCGTGATGCTTCAGCTCGGGCCGGGGCAGAAGCTTTCCCGGCTCATGGACTTCCTGGAAACGGCGCGGGTCCAGCCGGAGAAGGTGACCATGTCCCGGAGCGGTGAAGGGATCTCCGCCCTCGTCCAGTTCCGCGGCTCGCCCGAGGACAGCCAGCGCCTCGTCCAGATGGCGAGCCGCGAGGATCTCCTCGCGAGCGAGGAAGAGAACGGCGACAGGGAGGAGCGGCGAGGACCGTTCCCGTAGGAGCGGCCCCCGGGGAGGATCGCTAGAAGTGGATCGCCACGCCGGCGTGGCCCATCGCGAAGATCTGGGCCTCTTCGAGATCCGCGTAATGGCCCGACAGCTCGACCAGCACGCCCAGCCACTGATTGATCGGGAACTCGCCCGTCAGGCCGATGGTGAGCCCGATCGCGGTGTCCTGCTCGTCCTGCCCGGAGAAGCTCGTCCCCTCCAGGCGGTATCCGCCCAGCCCGATGTAGATCCCCGACTCGTAGAACCCCTCCGAGAACCGGTACTCCCCGCCCAGGGTTACATAGGAGAGGTCCGCATCCGTCAGGGAGCCGAAGACCTCGTCGTCGTCCAGCGCGAGCTGGCCCAGGCGGAAGCCCACGTGGGTCTGGGACTCGGTCACCATGGTGAGGTTGAGCTGGAGCCCGGTGTTCGACAGGCTGTCTCCGGGCTCGGCGTCAATCGAGCCGCCGAGGCCCCCCAGGACGCCGACGGTGAAGGTGTACAGCTCGTTCTGCTGCGCGCTCGCCGCCGTGGGAAGCCCGAGCAGCGCCACCACCAGGAACAGCCCGCCGAGCAGGCGATGATTTCGCTTCAAAATCCCCTCCTTCGCGGCGGATGCCGCCTCGCTGCCGGGAGTATACCCGTTCGTCGCCATCTCCTTGGAAGGGGCGCCAGCCCGGCCTCCCCCGTCCCATGAACATTCCCTTCTACGCATCCGGCCCCTCCGGCGTCACACCTCCCCCGGGTCGAACCCTTCTCGACCGCCTCGTCCACGCGCTCCTGCCCGCGCCCTGCCTGGAATGCGGCGAGCCGCTCCCGGCCCGGGGCACCGCCCTCGGTCTCTGCGCCGTCTGCCGGGGGAGGCTGAAACGGCTCCCCGAGGCCGCCTGCGAGATCTGCGCGCGGCCCCTCCCCCTCCACGCCCCGCCCCCGGGCTTCCTCTGCGCCCTCTGCCGGGAGAGCCCGCCCGGATTCGACCGGCTCCTCGCCCTGTGGAGCTACGAGCCCCCGCTTGATAAAGTCGTGCAGGCCCTGAAGTTCAACCGTCTGGACTACCTGGGGAGCCATCTCGCGCAAGCCCTGGCGGACGAGTTGGAGGACGACCTCGCCGGCTTCGACGGGATCGTCCCCGTCCCCCTCCACTGGCGTCGCCGCCTCGCCCGAGGCTACAACCAGGCCGAATGGATCGCCCGTCCCCTCGCCCGATCACTCGGCCTCCCGCTGATCCCGGCTCTCACCCGCCGCCGCGCCACCCCACCCCAGACCCGCCTCGGCCGACAAGATCGCCTCGCCAACCTCCGCCGAGCCTTCCGCGCCCGCCACCCGGAACGGCTCCGGGGCCGCGACCTCCTCCTGGTCGACGACGTCGCCACCACCGGCGCCACCTTGGACGCCGCCGCCACGGCCCTGAAGAAAGCCGGAGCCGCCACCGTCACCGCCCTGGTCGCGGGACGGACGCCGCTGCATTTCTGACCTTCGGCGCCTCCTTACCGCAGGCGAGGACCCGACGTAGAGACGCTCCCAACCCGCAACGCTCGATCGCCCCAAGGGCAACGCCGGGTCCGCCATCTCTCTGTCTTGTGGAGGCCACCACCGGCGGGAGGTCTCTCTCTTCTTG
>DASQEB010000178.1:0-17994 GCA_035633875.1 Thermoanaerobaculia bacterium | reverse complement strand
TTGTTGCGATCCGACGGGCTTTCGTGGTCTGATTCCGCGTCCGTTGGAGAAAGGATGACCTCGATGTCCGCGATTCCTCTTCGGAAGACGGTCCTCTATCCCGACTCCGACGGCCTGCCCATGGCCGACAACGACCTTCAGTACAGAGCGATGGTCGACCTGCGGTCCTCTCTGGAGGCCCGCTACGCCGGAGACCCGGAGGTCTACGTCGGCGCGAACCTCCTCCTCTACTACCGGGAGGGGGATCCGAGCGCCTCGGTCTCGCCGGACGTCTTCGTGGCCTTCGGAGTCGGCAAGGGGGACCGCCGGTCCTATCTCGTCTGGGAGGAAGGCCGCGTTCCCGTCCTCGCCTTCGAGATCGCCTCCCAGAACGGATGGCAGACGCTCCTCGGGAAGAAGAAGGATCTGTACGAACGGCTTGGGATCGACGAGTACGTGGTCTTCGATCCGGACGGCGAGTTCATCCAGCCTCGCCTGCAGGGTTTTCGGTTGAAGAACGGCCGGTATCGGCCCCTTCCGCTGGAGCCCGACGGCTCTCTGGTCAGCCCGGCCACGGGGCTCCGGTTCGAGCCGGAGGGGGTCAAGCTCCGGGTCGTCGATGTCGCCAGCGGGAAGCGGTTTCCGTGGATCGACGAGGACAGAGAGGCTCGGGCCAGGGCCGAGGAGCAGGCGGTCCGGGAGGCCGCGGCGCGGCAGAGCCTCGAAGACGAGTTGGCTCGTCTCCGGGCGGAGTTGGAGAGACGAGAGAGAAACGACTAGTCAGGCCAGATCCAACTCGCCGCCAGCCCCGCGGTGAAGGTCAACAGTGACCCAGCCAGGGCGTACCAGGGCCAGGCCAGCGAGGTGCCGAAGTAGATCCAGGTCATCCCCGCAAATCCAAAGAGAAGTCCGGCGAGCGCCGCGCGCTGGCCCACCCGGCGGGCGAACAGGCCGAGGAAGAAGACCCCGAGCACGATCCCGGTCGTGAAGGCGGCGACCCCCAGGATGCTGCTCACGATCGACCCAGCCACCCACTGGCCGGCGATCCCGACCGCGATCTGCACCGCTCCGAAAGTCGCGGTGAGGAGGCGGGTCGTCCGCAACTGCCGCTCCGGAGGGACCCGCAGGAGGTCGTTGACGGCCACGGTGGCGCAGGAGTTGAGGGAGCTCGTCATGGCGGCGGCGAAGATGGCTCCCAGCAGCAGCCCGACGAGGCCGGTCGGCAGCTCGTCCAGGATGAAGCGGGCGAAGACGCGGTCCGGGCGATCGAAGGGAACGGCGGGCGGGTGGAGCTGGTAGAAGCTCCAGAGCCCGACGCCGATCAGCAGGAAGAGGGCGAACTGCGCCACCGCGACCACGCCGCTCACCCAGAGCGCGCGCCGGGCGTCGGTGAGCCCGCGGGCTGAGAGGAAGCGCTGCACCGTGAGCTGGTCCACCCCGTGGGAGCCCAGGGCGATGAACGCGCCCCCCGCGAGCCCCGCCCAGAGGCCGAACGGCTCGCTCCAGTCGAGGACGGGATCGATCACCCGGAGCTTGCCGGCCTCTTGCCCCATTGCGACGAGCTGGCTCCAGCCTCCCGGAAGGCGGTGGAGGATCACGCCCAGGGCGACCAGTGCGCCGGCGAGGTAGAGCACGAACTGGATCAGGTCGGTCCACAGAACGGCCCGCATGCCGCCGACGTAGGTGTAGACGATCGTGGTGATCCCCATCGCGGCCACGGCCCAGGGAATGGAGATGCCGGTCATCTCCTGGAGCACGAGCGCGCTCAAGAAGAGCCGCAGACCGTCGGCCAGGCTGCGGGTGAGGAGGAAGAGCGCAGAGGCGGTCTGTTTCGTGGCGCCGCCGAAGCGGCGGTGGAGGACCTCGTAGGAGGTGAAGAGGGTGCCCCGGAAGTATTCGGGCAGGAGGAGGACGGCGACGGCGACGCGCCCGAGGAGGAAGCCGAACGCGATCTGGAGCCAGGTGAAGTCCCGCTCGTACGCGAAGCCCGGGATGCTCAGGAAGGTGACGCTGCTGGTCTCGGTGGCGATGATGGAGAAGAGGATCAGCCACCAGGGGAGGTCCCGGCTCCCGACCGCGTACTCGGCCACGTCGCGCGCTCCCCGGCCGAGCCACGAGCCGAGCAGGACCATCCCGGCCATGTAGCCGACGAGAATCGCGAGGTCGAGGGCGCCGATGCTCATCGGGGCTCCAGGACCGGCGTCCGGTCAGTCCCTGAGCGCGGCGCCGCGGGTGCGGATCACCTCGGCGTAGAAGCGTCCGCTCTGCTTGATGGTCCGCTTCTGCGTCGCGAAGTCCACGTGGACGATGCCGAAGCGCTTGGAGTAGCCGAGGCTCCACTCGAAGTTGTCGAGGAGGGACCACGCGCAGTAGCCACGGAGGTCCACGCCCTGCTCGATCGCACGGTGGGCTGCCTGGAGGTGCTCGCGCAGGTAGGCCACCCGGAGCGGATCGGGATGAGGATCGTCCAGGGCCACCGGGGGATCGAAGAAGGCCGCCCCGTTCTCGGTGACGTAGAGGGGGATGTCCCCGTACCGTGCCTTGACCCACACCAGCGTGTCCGTGAGCCCCTGGGGCCAGACCTCCCAGGCGGTCTCGGTATAGGTGTGATGCCGCTGGATCTCCCGGCCGGCGCGCACGGGGAGGGCGGACGGGTCGTGTTTCGTGACGCTCCGCGTGTAGTAGTTGATGCCGACGAAGTCGATCGGCTGCCGGATGCGCGCGAGGTCCTCCTCGGGAAACTCCGGCCAGGCCTCGCCGAAGATCTCCCGCAGCTCTTCCGGGTAGCGGCCGAAGAACACCGGGTCCAGGTACTGCCGGTTCATGTAGGCGTCGGCCCGTCCTGTGGCGGCGAGGTCCTCCGGCCGGTCCGAGGCCGGGGTCTTGGGCTCGATGTTGACGACGATCCCGATCCGGTGCCGCCCGTCCGCCCGATAGGCCTCCACGGCCGCGGCGTGGGAGAGGAGGAGGTTGTGCGAGGCGATCGGCGCTTCGAAAAGGTTCTTGTGCCCGGGGGCGAGGGCGCCGTGGAGATAGCCGCCGTCCGTCACCACCCAGGGCTCGTTGAGCGTCGCCCACATCTCCACCCGGTCGTCGAGCGCGCGGAAGAGGACGCGGGCGTAGTCGGCGAACCAGCCGGCGATGTCCGGATTGAGCCAGCCGCCGCGGTCGTCCAGGGCCGCCGGCAGGTCCCAGTGGTAGAGCGTGGCCAGGGGCTGGATGCCGTTGGCGAGCAGGCCGTCCACGAGCCGGCGGTAGAAGTCGAGCCCCTTCTCGTTGACCGTCCCCCGGCCCTGGGGCAGGACGCGGCTCCAGGAGACGCTGAAGCGGTAGGCGTTGAGGCCCAACTCGCGCATGAGCCGGATGTCGTCCTCATACCGCCGGTAGTGGTCGCAGGCCACGTCCCCGGTGTCGCCGTCCTGGACCAGCCCGGGCGAGTGCACGAAGCGCTGCCAGATGCTGGGGCCGGCGCCGTCGGCGAGGGGCGAGCCCTCGACCTGATAGGCCGAGGTGGCTGCGCCCCAGAGAAAGGCGTCGGGAAATCGAAAGGTGTCGTCCATGCCCCCCTCGCGGGGGGATTCTACTGCGAGCGTCGCTTATCCGCAGACCGGCTCGCAGGGGCCGCTGACGTGGGGGAACGCCGGCTGGGCTCCCGGGCAACTGCCGTAGGGGGCCGAGGGAAACGGGGTGACCTTGCGCCCGCACTCGTCGCGGCAGACCTCGTACGGCTTCAGGCAGCAGGCGGTCTGCGTGCAGGGATAGTAATACTGGCTGGGGGGAGACCCGATCTGCGACCAGCAGGAGCCCTTGACGACGCGCCATGTGGTATTGCACTCCCCCACCGCGATGTCGCCGTCGCAGGGCCGCGGGATGTCGTAGGCACCCTTCAGAAACTCCTCTGTGACGATGTCGAGGATTTGGCCCACGGGGAGGCTCGACAGGAAAGCGCAGTCCGGGTCGGAGGGATCCGGGGTCACCGAGTGGACGAAGATGTCGTTCCAGGTGTTGCAGGCGCAGCGGGTCAGGTAATCCACCGTGAGCTTGCAGCCGTTGGGGAGGACGACCGTCTGGTGCTGCAGGATGGGATTGCCCATGAAGTCCTTCGGTCCCCACGTCGAGCCCGGACAGTCCGGGTAGCAGATCTCGTCCTCCCAGGATTGAGCGTTGCCGGATGCCGCCCCGGCGAACAGGCACAGCAGGACCAGGGCACCGATCGCGTGTCTCTTCATCGTTCACCTCCGTCTGATTGAGCTGGATGGGGCTCTCGATGAGCCCGTGTTGCTCTCCCCTTCAGGGCAACGGGAGTGCCACGGGACGGGGCTCCTTCCCTGATCGCTCTAGGCATTTGGATTCAAGACTTTGCGGCTCTGTCTGCACGGCCCCCGGTCGGCGGCGGGCCGCCACTGGCCGCGGGCGACCAGCGCCTGTGGCGGCAGGCGACCAGGTGCTGACCGGGGACAGGTGAGGGCTCCTGGGCGGAGGCGCTTCTCTCTAGCCCTGGAGCCCCAGCCGCTTCAACCGCCAGCGCAGGGTGCTGCGGTTGAGGCCGGCTGCCAATCAAAAATCGCACCCGCCGATCGTCCAGCCGGGCGGGATGGTGCATCGATTCGGGAAGGTGCAGCACGCTCCACTGTCCGAATTCCTGGCCCGAACGGGAGTCGGGTCCTCACAGGGGTTCGGAGGAAGGTTCGGGCAGCAGCAGACTCCATCCTGACAGAGCCTGCGCAGAGTGCTGGCCACGTCAGCCGGGCTGTGGAGGCAACCGCTCCCTCCGTCATATCCCTTGGAGCCGTTGTAGTAACTCACTTTCACGTAAAACGGGCAGAGGCAGATCGAGCACTGCTCGTGGTAATAGCAGGTACCGAACGCCTTGTTCCGTGCGGCATCCAGGATCTGTTGATCGGTCATCTGGGAGCATTGATTCGCGAAGTTGCAGCAGGCCGCCTGGCTTCCGGCCGCCTGGCTCCAGGTCCCGGCGCTACAGAGGATGAACAGGATCGCGGCAAGTTTCAGGTGTGCTTTCAGCATGGGTTGGTCTCCTTCTGGATTTGGTTTTTGAAACCGGCGCCGTTCTTCCCAGTGGTTGCGCAAGGGGCATGCCGGCCGGGAGGCGACGCGTAACTCTCGTGTTTTGAGAGAAATCAACTTCCGGGCAGACAGCGGTGGGCCGCCACCGGCCGCGGGCGGCCGGCGAGCTGTGGTCGCGGGCGACCACTCCGGGGAGCTGCTACAGGTCGACGTTCAGCCGCTTCAACCGCCAGCGCCGTGTGCTGCGGTTGAGGCCCAGGAGGCGGGCGGCCTGGGAGAGGTTTCCGCCCGCCTGCTCCAAGGCGCGGCGGACGTGCTCGCGCTCGACACTTTCGAGGGTGGGGAAGGGCTGGTCCGTGGACGGTCCGTCGGTCTGCGGGACGGGCGGCGGGGGCGCGGCGGAGATCCCGTCCAACCCGGTCAGCTCTTCGCCGGACGACAGGAGGACCAGGCGCTGGACGGTGTTCTGGAGCTCGCGCACGTTGCCGGGCCAGTCGCGCCGGGCGAGATCCGCGAGGACGGCGTGGGGGATCGTCCGCACAGTGCGCCCGAGCTCCCGGTTGAAGCGCTCGACGAAGTGGGGCACCAGCACCTCGATGTCCTCCCGCCGCTCGCGCAGGGGGGGCAGGTGGATGGGGAAGACGCTCAGGCGGTAGTAGAGGTCGGCCCGGAAACGGCCGGCCCGCACCTCCCCTGCGAGGTCGCGGTTGGTGGCGGCGATCACCCGGACGTCCGCCCGCCGGTCGACGGTCTCGCCCACCCGGCGGAAGGTACCGGTTTCGAGGAGCCGGAGGAGCCGCACCTGGAGGGCCGGCGAGGCTTCCCCGATTTCGTCGAGGAAGACGGTGCCGCCGTCCGCAGCCTCGAAGAGACCCACCTTGTTCTCCACGGCGCCGGAGAAGGCGCCGCGCCGGTGGCCGAAGAGCTCGCTTTCGAGAAGGTTTTCCGGCAGGGCTCCGGCATTCTGGCCGAGGAAGCGTTTGTCCTTGCGCGGGCCGTTGTGGTGGATGGCCCGGGCGACGAGCTCCTTGCCCGTGCCGGTCTCTCCCGAGATAAGCACGGTGACGTCGCTCGCCATCACCTGGCGGATGGACTGGCAGACCCGGTGCATGGCCGGGCTCCGATAGAGGATCTCGTCGAAGCGGAACGACTCTTCGAGAGAGCGCCGGAGGAGGAAATGTTCGTCCTGGAGCTGCTGGTGGAGCCGGGCGTTCTCCAGGGCGATGGCCGCCTGGGAGCCGAAGGCTGCGAGGATGGACGCGTCCAGGCGATGGACCGCGTGCTGGGGGAGGTCGGTGTCGAGGTAGATCACCCCGAGGCTCCGGTCCCGGGCTTTCAGGGGGATGGCCAGGAGGGCCTGGAGGCGAAGCCGCACGACGCTGGGCCGGGCGCCGTGGACCGAGGCGGGAGCGTTTTCGACCACGATCACCTCGCCGGTCGTAAGAGCCTGCTCGGCCACCGACCGGCTGACGGCGAGCCCATCGGCCGGCAGCTCGCCCCGTTCCAGGTCCAGGGCCAGCTCCACGTGCAACTCGGCCGCGGTCTCTCCCAGCAGGAGCGCCCCCCGGCGGGTGCCGGTCAGCTCCAGGACGTGGAGGAGGATGCGCCGCAGCGCCGTGGGCAGGTCGAGGGTCGAGATCTCCTGACTGATGGCGAGCAGGCGCTCCAGGGCCACGGCCTTGCGGCCCAGGCCCTCGATTCCCCTGCGCTGCGCGGCTTCCAGGGATTCCAGGATGTTTGCGCCGGTCTCGGTGGTCATCGTCGTCCCTTTCGTCAGAAATGCAGACGGTGTGCGAGGTCGAGCACCGCCGCCACGTTGTGTTGCCGACAGTAGATCTCCCGCTGGCCGGGTTCCAGGGGGAGCAGGGTTTCCTTGAGATCCGCCAGGCACTCCACCAGAAGGACCTGGGCCTCGGTGGCGCGGTTTCCGACCAGGAGCTCCTGAACCTGCTCGAAACGGGCTTGCCAGACCTCACCCCCTGTCCCCCTCTCCCATCGCCCTCCCCCCGACCGGGAGAGGGGGGACCCATGCGGATGACCTTGCCATGCTCCGACGTCCTCTCCGGAATGAGGTTTTCGAGAGAACACCTGCAGGCCGCTGCCACCCCCAGTGGGCAATTCCGCCCGCATGCGTTCCCCCTCTCCCGGGGGAAGGGAGGGCGACGGGAGAGGGGGACAGGGGGTGAGGTCCCGCGCCATCAAGCCATGCACCATCGCCTCCAGATCCGGCGGGACGTCCGGCCGCAAGGTCCGCAACGGGGCCGGCCCGGTGGTCTGGATCCTGGCGAGGAGCGTGCCTTCGTCCTCGCCTTCGAAGGGGAGCCTTCCGGCGAGGGCTTCGTAGGCCGCGACGCCGAGGGAGTAGAGGTCCGAGCGGGCGTCGGGCGGTTGGCCGCGGAGGAGCTCCGGAGGCATGTACGCCAGGGTGCCGAGGAGGGCCTGACGGCCGGTCAGGGTCAGCGCGCCGGCCGAGCGGGCGAGGCCGAAGTCCATGAGCTTGACGCGCCGCCGCCAGTCCGCCTCGTCCGCAGGGAGGGGGGCCTCGGGGTCCAGCAGGAGGAAGAGGTTGTCGCTCTTGACGTCCCGGTGGACGATCCCCTGCCGGTGGACGTAGTCCAGGGCGTCGACGGCCGCGGCCAGGAGGGCCCGCACGGCATCGAACGGGAGCGGACCCCGGCGCCGCACGAGCTCGCGCAGGGAGACGCCCGCGAGCAGCTCCATGCTGATGTAGCCGCGCCCGCCGATCTCGCCGGTCTCGAACACCCGGACGATGTTCGGGTGCTGGAGCCCGGTCAGGATGCGGGCCTCGCGCAGGAAACGGATGCGTTGCTCCTCACCAGCGGTCCGGCGCGGGTGGAGCACCTTCAAGGCGACAGTCTGCCCGGTCACCACGTGGCGCGCCCGATAGACCATCCCCATCCCGCCCTCACCCAGGGCCTCGTGCAGACGGTAGGGGCCAAGATGATTGGCGTTCCTCCAGCGGGTGAGCCGCTGGTCGGCCACGGCCAGCAGGGCGAGCAAGCCGGTGAGCCCCAGGAGGTGCCCGGCGTGGACGGGAAGCCGGCCATCGCCCGCGAGCCCCCCGGCGGTGAGCAGGTAAGCCGCCACGAGCGCCGCCGCCACGCTCCAGCGAGGAACGATGGACCGGGCGCCCAGGCGGCGGGCGGCGGGGCCGCGCGCGAGGGCGAGCACCAGGAGCGCCAGAGCGAGCTTCGCCGCTTCCCTCCGGAGATCGGCCGCGAGCCAGGCGCGGCGAGCCCAGCGTCCGCTCAGGAGGAGATGACGGAGGCCCACGGGACTTTCGGAGACGGTCAGGGTCTGTCCGGGAGCCACGCTCCTCGCGACGACCCGGCGCCCGCTGGGGAAGGTCACTTCCACGTCGTAGCGCCGCCGGGCGTCCACCCCGAAGTGCAGCTCGCTCAGGTTCTGGACGCCGGAGGGGTTGAAGCCTGTTCCGAGCTGCTGGTGGCCGCGCAGGCGGGACCGCTCGCCCCGGTGGCCCGCCTCGTAGACGAGCACCCGCGCGCCCACCGCCAGACGGTTGCTCCGGTCCCCGCGCAGGCGGACCTTGAGGAAGCTCGAATCGTCCCGGCCGTTTTCAAAGAGAAAGCTTCCCCGGTCGCCCGTGACGTAGAGGTCGAGGTCGCCGTCGTCGTCCCAGTCGGCGAACACGGCGGCGCTGCCGGTGAGATCCCCGAGCCCGGCCCGGGAGGCGATGTCGCGGTAGCGGCCGTCCGGTCCGCGGGAGAAGAGGCGCGGCACAGGGCGGCTCCCCACGACCGGCTGGAGGAGCACCTCGGGGAAGCCGTCGTGATCGAGGTCGCCGGCATTGCTCAGGCGGCTCGCAAAGGCGGGGTTGTTCTCCACCGGGCCGAACAGCTCGTCGTCCCGCCGGAAGCGGGCCCGGCCGTCGTTCAGGAAGACGTAGAGGCGATCGCCCAGGACGAGGAGGTCCAGGTCGCCGTCCAGGTCCAGGTCCAGGGTGCCGCCCTGGAACATCTGCCCTTCGCCGAGGGGGGCGTCCAGCCCGGAGCCGGCCGTGGCGTCCCGCAGCCGGCCACCTTCGTTGAGGAGCAGCATCAGCTCGTTGCCGTTGCCGGGCAGCACACCGTCCAGGTCCAGATCGCCGTCCAGGTCTCCCCAGAGGGCGAGCATCTCGATGCCGCGCTCGCCCGTCGCGGCTCCGATCCTGGTGAACCGGCCTCCCCCGTCGTTCCTGTACAGGGGATTGGCGAGGTGCTTGGGGCCGGGGAGGGCGCTGCGGGCCAGATAGAGGTCCAGGTGTCCGTCCCGGTCCAGGTCGAGGAGGTGGGCGGTGTCCCCGGAGCCGCCGAGGGGCTCGGTGGGGAGCTCCTCCGCGGCGGCGAACCGTCCCCGTCCCCGGTTGCGATGGAGCCACACCTTGCCGGGGGCCTCTCCCAGGGCCAGCAGGTCCAGGTCTCCATCGCCGTCCACGTCCCCCCAGCTCACCCCCTGGAGAGGCGGGGCCGCTTGCGAGACCAGGGGCGGAATGGCCATGGTTTCGGCGAACCCCGCCGCGCCCCGGTTTTCATAAGTGCGGAGGGACGTGGGATGGAAGGAGAACAGATCGAGGTCGCCGTCTCCATCCACGTCCAGCGCCGCGGCTCCCCGGCCGGGCTGGCGGAGCATGGAGGAGGACGCCAGGCGTGCCGCATGCCGCAGGAGGGGGGGCCCTCCCGGGGTGGAGCGCAGCAGGACCTCCTCTCCGGCGATCCAGCCTTCGCCCGGGCCGGCCATGGCGACGTCATGGAGGTCCGTGGCCGTGGGGGAGATCTGTGGACGCCATTCCTTCCCGTCGAAGCGCAGGATCGTGCCGTACGCCCACACGGCCCAGCCGTCGTCGGGCGATACCATCGCGACGCCCAGGAGGTCGGACGACACCGGCGTCGCCCACCGGCGCCAGCCCGTTCTGTCCCGGGAGGCCAGGAGACCCCGGCTTCCCACCACCCAGAGCCTGCCGCCGCTCACGTCCAGGTCGTAGAGCGCTTCCAAGTGCAGGGCCGCCGGCACCGGCACCACGCGCCAGCGGCCCTCCCGGTACCGGGCGACCAGCCCCTGGGCTCCCACGGCCCATCCGTCTGCGGGGCCCAGCATCCGGAGCGCAAGGATGTTCAGGCCCCGGCGTTGCCGTTCCGGCAGGTCGAGGGTCTCCCGGCGCCATTTCCCGCCGCTCCAGTGGAGGAAGCTCCCGTTGTTGCCCCCGATCCAGCCCTCCTCGGGGGAGATCATGTCCATGGCCTGCGGCCAGATCCCCGGCTTGACCCGATCCTCGTGCCAACCCCGCCCGTCGAGGCGCCGGATGCGCAGCCCGCCGTAGGTGGACTCGTCCGTGCGGGAGTAGTCGCAGAACCAGAAGGTGCCCGCCGGGTCCACGTCCAGCACGAACGTGCGCTCCGTCCCCGGCAGGGCATCCCGGAAATCCGACCACTGTCCATCCCGCAGCCTGTAGAGGAGCCCCCTGGACGTACCCGGCGCCACCGCCCCGCCGATCCACACCCCGCCGTCCGGCGCCAACGCCAGGCGCTGGCGCCAGTCGAAGAACCCCAGGTCCCGCCGGTCGAGGGACCAGGTCACCGCCGGCCCCGCCGCGGCCCTTCCCCCGGACGCGAGAGCGACGGCGGCGAAAACAACGAAGACGGCTGCCTTGCGGACCATGGGAGAGCCTCGCAGGGAGAGTACAGCCTGAGCGAGGATTTGAAAATACGAGGAGAGAGGGGAGCGAAAGACCGGAGCCCTCACCCGAGCCGGGGAGGTGAGGGCTCCGTTGGGGGATGTCCCGCCTACGGGACGACCTGGACGTCCCGGATCGTCGCCGTCGCCGCCGGGGTGGTGCTGGTACCGTCCCTGAGCACGGCAAGGCCTACCCACACGTTGGCAGGCATGACGACCGTCTGCGGCGTGTGGATCTGGGTCCAGGTGACGCCGTCGGAGGACAGGTAGGCGGTGAAGACGTTCCCGGAGCGGACGAGCTTGAGCCAGCGCGGCGGATAGGTCGAGCCGATGCTGGGGCCGTCGCTCAGCGTCGTGCCGCCTTCGGTCGTGCGGCGGCGGAACTTCGCCTTGCCGTCGGTGGAGATCACCATGGAGGCGTGGACCGAGCTCGCCGAGAGCTTCTCCCGGATCATCACCGCAGCCTGCGACCGGGTCGCTCCCGTCGGGACGGTGAGGCCAGCGATGTTGGCCACGATCTCGCCGTCCCCGTTCAGGGGCTGATAGACGTAGTGGAAGTCATCGGTGGTGTCCCAGATGTCCATGCCGCCACCCTGGATCGTCCAGGTGCCGCCCGAGGAGATGGCCTTCCCCGCCACCCCGACGGTACCGACGTCGACCGCCTGCCAGGGCGCTGGCAGGGAGCGGACGGTCACACTTTCGAACCGCGCTGCACCAGCGGGAGCGCTGCTCCCGCCCCGCAGGGCCAGGAGCCCGACATGGACGGTGTTCGCCATGGCCACGGTCTGCGGCGTGTGGATCTGGGTCCAGGTGACGCCGTCGTCGGACAGGAAGGAAGTGAAGACATTGCCGGAGCGGACGAGCTTGAGCCACCGCGGCGGGAAGCTCGTGCCGGTCCGGGGCCCGTCGCTCACCGTAACACCGCCCGTCGTGGTGCGGCGCCGGAACTTGGTCTTGCCGTCGGAGACGATCAGCGTGGTCGCGTGCACCGAGCCCGCCGTCAGATCCTGGCGGAACGTCACCCCGCCGAGCGTCCAGGTGGCGCCGGCCGGCTGCAGGAGGCCGCTCACGTGGGCCACGATCTCGCCGTCGCCGGTGAGCGACTGGTGAACGAAGTGGAAGGCATCGGCGCTGTCCCAGATGTCGGTGCCGCCTGCCGTCAGCCGGAACTTGCCGTCGGCATGGCTCGCGCTGCCGGCCAGCCCGACCGCGCCGACGTCGGTCTTCACCCAGGGGGCGGGCAGGCTCGAGACGCACTGGTTGGCGTTGTCGGATTGGAAATAGGTGATCCCGAGGTCGTAATTGGTGACCGAGGCGTAGGAGCGCGAGAGGCAGGCCGCCACGCCGTCGGGGAGGCTGACGGAAGCACTGGCGCTGATGTTGCCACCGAAGCGGGGCGTGCCGGGCGCCGTCACCGGATCGACCTGAGCTTTGGTCACGAACGTGGTGTCCGCGAGCCTGGCCTCGGCGTAGGCCTGGGCCCACACCTCACCGCTGTAACCGCAGGTATTGTTGAACCAGGTCCTCGCGTTGGCGCCGACCCCCTGGGAGAGGGGGAAGGCAAAGGCAGTGGCATCGTAATCGGCCGAGCAGTTCGGACCCTGCGCGATCAGGGTCCCGGTCGAGCTCTCCAACCCCTCCGCCTCCTTGGTCGTCCTCAGGGCCTCCTGGATGCGCAGGATCTGTGCCCGGACGGAGCGGACCGCGATCCGGAGATCCCGGGACGGACTCTCCGCATGCCGTTTGCGCAGGAAAACGAGGTTCGCCTTCATCTCCTGGAGTTGGAAGCGCAGGCCGGCAGCGCCGAACCCGAGGGTCTCGATCCTGTTGCCTCCGAGGCTGCGCTGCATCACCCCGGGGCTGACCTGCGTCCATCCCTCCTTTTCCAGATGAGTGAGCAGGTCCATGGGAATCGGCCCCGGGGAATCGGTGAGGCCGGAACTGGTGGCACCGAAGACGGCGAGGCAGAGCACAAGCGAGACGAGAAAAAGCCTGGTTTTCATTGAAGGACTCCTTGAAGCGGACAACGGGGGAACCCGGCTCAAACAACGAGCCGCGGACGACCGGGCAGGCCCTGATGATGCAGGAGTGGCTATTACAGGATGATTACAGGGTCAGAGCGCCCGCGGGAGGTCCTTGTCGAAGCTCCCGGGGAGGGCTTCGACCGGAAAACCACCTCCGGCGAGGACGGCGGCCATGCGGATCTTGCGCTCCGCCTGGGCGAGGAGCTCCCGGGCGGCGGCGAGCCAGCGCTCCCTCTGGGCGTTCGGTCCGGCTCGCCGGTGGCCGAGCGATGGAGCAGGCGGCGGCCCTGGTCGTCGGCGAGCGGGTCCGGGACGGGTGCCGCCGCCGTCGGGCTCACGGGTGGAGCCACGGCGATCCCGGTCAGGGCCTCCAGCCTCTGGACGAGGGCCTTGCGGCCCGAGGGGAGGGGCATGGCGGAGAGGTCGCCGCGGCCGTCGAGCACGCCGTCCGCGAGAAGCTGCTTGTTGGCGAGGAGAGGGATCATCCGGTGCTCGATGCTGTCCTCGGTCACGAGCGAGAGGACGCGGACTGGGCGGGTCTGATGCTTGCGCCACGCGCGGGCGATGCGCTGCTCCAGGCGCGCCGGGTTCCACGGCAGGTCGAGGTTGATCACCACGCTCGCCGCCTGGAGGTTCAGGCCCACGCCGCCGGAGTCGGTCGAAAGGAACAGGCGGCAGCCGGGGTCCTCCTTGAACCTGCGGATCTCCTGGCGGCGGCGCGTCTGGGGGACGGAGCCGGTATGCCAGGCGAAGCCCATCCCCATCCCCATCCCCATCTGCTCGACCCTCTCGCGCACCAGCTCCAGCATCCGCTCCCATTCCGAAAACACCAGGGCCTTGGTCTCCGGCTCGGCCAGGACCTCGCCCAGGATCTCGTCGAGCTCGCCGAGCTTCGGGCAGACCCGGCAGTCCGAGTCCAGGATGTACGGCGTGTCGCAGATCATCCGGAGATGGCTCTCTCCGCCGATGGGCGCTTCCTCGCTTTCGCGAGCTCTGCCGCGGGGTTGATCGCGGGGCAGGCGGATGATGGAGGGCGAACGGACATCTTTCTCTTCGACCGGGAGACCGGGGCCGTCACCAGGTGAGCCCGGAGGACTGCCACACCTCCTGGTCCACTCCCAGGATCAGCGCGGACGGCCGGGTCGTCGCCTTCGTGAACGACGCCGAGCGCGCCCAGCAGGTGCTCCGGTACGACCGCGCGACGGGAGAGTTGGTGACGGTCGCGGACGGCGGCTCCTTCGGGCCGATCCTCTCCGCGGACGGGAACGCTCTCGCCTTCACCAGCGTCGCCTCGGACCTCGTGCCCCGCGACTTCAACGTGGCCCCGCCCGAGTCTGCCGAAAGCCCCTCGTCGGCCCAGAGGGACGTTTTCGTCTACAGCCCGGACCGGTGATTCCGAAAAAAACGGGCCGCCGGGAGGTGATTTCCTCCCGAGCGGCCCGGCGACCCAGTCGGTCAAAAACGGCGGCGTGAACCGCCGCGCTCGAAGTTACATGGGCTCATTGCAGGGGCAGACGATGCACGGCGGGCACTCGGACGGGCAGTCCGCGAAGCAGGTGAATTCCTCGCCGCTGCCGCAGATCCCGTCACCGCAGACCGGGCAGTCCCAGACGCAGGTGCTCGAATTCTCGCAGGCGGAGCAGA
Source organism: Thermoanaerobaculia bacterium (assembly GCA_035633875.1). GTDB lineage: Bacteria > Acidobacteriota > Thermoanaerobaculia > Multivoradales > UBA5704 > DATARR01. The sequence goes on along the minus strand of DASQEB010000178.1, from coordinate 3,628 downwards.
CCCCGTCGCCGCAGGTCGAGCCGCAATCCTGGCAGCAGTTGAACTGGTTTTCACCCGTCTCGCACGAGGCGTTGCCGCAGTGGGGGCCCGCCTCGACGCGCACCGAGGCTTTGGGAGGATTGGTGTTGGTGCCATAGATCGTGCCGAACTGCGAGGACTGGATCATGGCGGTGCCGAGATTGGTGTCCCCGCTGCCCACCGTGCACGAGTAGGGCTGGTCGTCCTCCCAGACGGTCACGTTCACGGTCTCCGTGCCGGTCGGCACCGCGAGGGCGATCTTGCGGCTGTTGGAAGCACCGGGCGCCGGGAGGTAGTAATCCGTGTTGGGGTTGATCCCGCTGAACAGTTGGCACTGCGAGTACGCGCCGTTGATGCTCCCCTTGACGATGAGCTCCATCTGACCGCTGGAATCGAACTGGCCGTTGACGCGCACGTAGGTCAGGTAGGTGTCCTGGCCCGTGCTGACGGTCTGGGTGATCACTTCCAGTCCACCGACTTTTGCGCTGGACGACGTGGGACCGGGGGCCGGCGGCAGGACGAGACGCACCTGGTTGGCCTGCTGCTTCAGCAGGTAGTCGCCGGTGCGGGAGCCGCCGATGCGGCCGGTCTCGGGGTCGTCATAGTTGATCTCGCTGCCGCCGAGGAGCAGCGTGGGCACGTCGGAAATCGCTTTGGCGTCGAAGCGGGTGGAGGTGCCGTCGATATCCCACGCGAGGAAGGCGCCGTCCTCCAACTCCACCGCCACTCGCACCTCCGGCTCTCCCTGCCAGGCCAGGCGGTGCTGCTCGACGGGGAAGTAGAGCTCGAGCTCCGGCAGACGCAGGACCATGGCATCCCAGGAGAGGCCGATCTTGGCATTCCGCAAGATCGGCCGCCGCCAGGTCTTGTCCTCGGCCAGGACCCTTTTGAGGGCGATCCGCTTCTCGACGTAGGGCGAGGCCTTGATCTCGCTGGCGAGCCGGCCGCGGACCTCGGCCGAGCCGAGGGCGCGGGCGACACCCCGCGCGAGACCGTGAATGAGCTGCACCGTCTCGGCATCCCCCTGGGCAGGTCGAACTTCCGGAGAGCGCTCTGCCACCGCCGGGAGCCCCCAGAGGCCCACCGACAGAGCCAGAGCCAGGACGGTTGTACAGAATCTCGGAGTCCAAGCAACACTTCTCATAAGTCCTCCTGGTTGAGGCCGTGTACCGTGCTCGCCATGAGCAGGTTCGTACAACTGGTATACTACTAAATCGTGATGCAGTCAATGGGAAGAAGAAACCAATCTTAATTTTGCAGGGTTTATTTGGAGTATAATTTAGGTTGTGCGGCCCGGGTCCTCTCCGGCTCGCCGCCCAGGGTGAAGCTCTGCGCCGAGCGGCTGGCAGGACCGGTCTGAGTCTCCCGCCCTCTGATATGCTCCCCGCGGCCTCCGGCCTGCCGGAGCGCCCCTTGATCCCCCCTGCGGGGGGAATCCCAGTCTCGAATCCGTTCCAGGGAACCAGAGGTCGGAGGAGGAACGTCTTGAAGATTCATGAATACCAGGCGAAAGAGATCCAGCGCCGGTACGGGGTGGCGACCCCGCGGGGCAGGGTGACGGACAACCCGGAGGAGGCGGGCCGGATCTGTGAGGAGCTCGGCGGGCGGTGCGTGGTCAAGGCCCAGATCCACGCCGGCGGGCGCGGCAAGGGGGGCGGGGTGAAGCTCGCCAATTCTCCCGCGGAAGCGGTGGAGGTCGCCCGGAAGATCCTCGGCATGCAGCTCGTGACCCACCAGACCGGGCCCGAGGGGCAGCTCGTCCGCAAGGTGCTCGTCGAAGAGACGGCGGACATCGCCCAGGAGCACTACCTCGCGATCACGCTCGACCGCGCCCGGGGGAAGCACGTGGTGATGGCCTCGTCCCAGGGCGGCATGGACATCGAAGAGGTGGCGGCGAAGGACCCTGGTGCGATCTTCCGCCAGGAGGTCGAGCCCTCCCTCGGCATCCAGCCGTTCCAGGCCCGGGCCGTGGCGCGGGCGCTGGGCCTCAAAGGTGCGACGGCCTCCAAGGCGGCGAAGCTGGTGACGGGCCTCGTCAGCGCCTATGTGGACACGGATGCGTCCCTCGCCGAGGTCAACCCGTTGATGGTGACCGGCGGCGGCGACGTGATGGCGCTCGACGCCAAGATGAACTTCGACGACAACGCGCTCTTCCGCCACAAGGACATTGCCGAGATGCGCGACCTCGCGGAGGAGGACCCGCTGGAGGTCGAGGCGAGCAAGTTCAACCTGAACTACATCAAGCTGGACGGCAACATCGCCTGCATGGTCAACGGGGCGGGTCTGGCCATGGCGACGATGGACATCATCAAGCTTTACGGCGGCGAGCCCGCGAACTTCCTGGATGTGGGCGGCGGCGCCTCCCAGGAGGCGGTGAAGAACGCGTTCCGCATCCTGGTCTCGGACCCGAATGTGAAGGCCGTGCTGATCAACATCTTCGGCGGCATCGCCCGCACGGACAGGATCGCCCGCGGCGTGGTCGGGGCGATCGAGGAGCTGGGGGCCATCAGCGTGCCGGTGGTGGTGCGGCTCGAAGGGACGAACGTGGAGGAGGGGCGGCGCATCCTGCGCGAGGCGGCGTTCCATTTCATGGTGGCCGAGGACATGGCTGACGCCGCCGAAAAGGTGGTGGCCGCGGCGAAGGAGGCAGCGTAATGGCGATCTGGGTGGACAACGACACGCGCCTGCTCGTGCAGGGCATCACCGGCAAGGAGGGGACCTTCCACGCCCTCGGCTGCCGCGAGTACGGGACGAAGGTGGTGGCCGGCGTCACCCCGGGCAAGGGTGGGGAGACGGTCGAGGGCATCCCGGTCTACGACTCGGTTGCGGAGGCCCGCGAGGCCACGGGCGCGAACGCCTCGATGATCTTCGTGCCGCCCGCCTTTGCCGCGGACGCCATCATGGAGGCCGCCGACGCGGAGATCGAGCTGGTCGTCTGCATCACCGAGGGCATCCCGGTGGCGGACATGCTGAAGGTGAAAGCCTTCCTTCGCGATCATCCCACGCGACTCGTCGGCCCGAACTGTCCGGGAGTGATCTCGCCGGGCATGGCGAAGATCGGCATCATGCCGGGGCACATCCACAAGCAGGGCTCCATCGGGGTGGTCTCCCGCTCGGGCACGCTGACCTACGAGGCGGTCTGGCAGCTCACCAATCTGGGGCTCGGCCAGTCCACCTGCGTGGGCATCGGCGGCGATCCGATCAACGGCACGAACTTCATCGACGTGCTGGAGCAGTTTGCGGCCGACCCCGGGACGGAGGCGGTCGTGATGATCGGCGAGATCGGCGGCAGCGCCGAGGAGGAGGCCGCGGCCTGGGTGAAGGAGAACATGAAGAAGCCCGTCGCGGGCTTCATCGCCGGCCGCACCGCCCCCCCGGGACGCCGGATGGGCCACGCGGGCGCCATCATCTCCGGCGGCAAGGGCACGGCGGCGGAGAAGTTCGAGGCGCTCCAGGCCGCGGGGATCCATGTCGTGGAATCGCCGGCAAAGATGGGGGATACGATCGCTCGGGCTTTGGGGAAATAGAAGAAAGAAACCGGGCCTTCGGCCCGGACCCTCACCCCGGCCCTCTCCCGGAGGGAGAGGGAGAAAAGCTGGTGAGAAGGGGC
>DASQEB010000177.1:0-14099 GCA_035633875.1 Thermoanaerobaculia bacterium | reverse complement strand
CCTCCCAGCATGGATTTGACCCTATCCTTGAGAGCGGGCAGCTCGTCTTGAACGACAGCCCAGACGATTTAGGTATCGATTCCGAAATATTGATGGACGCCCGGAAGGTTAGTCGCTGGAAGACCTTGTGTCCGCCACGCGCGGCTCACTCCAAGGCGGATCGGCTCTCCGCCGCGCCGCCCCGCTCCAGCAAGTCGAAGGCTCCGTCCAGGGCGGCGTGGCTCCCCATGAGCACGAGGTCGTCTCCGGTTTCCAGGCACAGGTCGGGCATCGGGCTGGTGATGGACCGCTCGCCCCGCACGACGGCGATGATCGTCGTCCCGGTACGGCGGCGCAGGTCGAGCTCCCCGATCGTGCGGCCGGCCGCGAAGGCGTCCGGACCGAGCCGGAAGACGTCGGTCGTACCCGCGGAGAGGATGTCCATCAGGGCCTCCGGGGAACCGGCCTCGAGGGTGGGGGTGCGGAGCATCCGGTAGCTCTCCCCCCGCAGGACCCTCGTCTCGGCGAGGATGACGTTGCGGGGCACCCGGTAATAGCGCAGCACGCGGGTGAAGATCTCGATGGAGGTCTCGAACTCCTCGGCGACCACCTCGTCGGCCCCGCGGCGGAGGAGGTCGTCGATGTCTCCGACCAACCGGGTCCGCACGATGATGTGCACTCCGGGGTTGAGCTCCCGGGCGTAGCGGATGGCCAGCCTCACCGCGGCGAGGTCGGAGATCGCGAAGACGGCCACTCCGGCGCCCGCGATCCCGGCGCTCTCCAGGATCTCCCGGCGGGTGGCGTCGCCGTAGAGCACCGGCTCCCCCTCGGCTCGCGCCTGGCGCACGACCTCGGGGTTGAGCTCGACGGACACGTAGGAGATGCCGGCGGAGCGCAGGACCCGCGAGAGGTTGCGGCCGTTGGTCCCGAGACCGACGACCACGACGTGGTTGCGGGGCGCGCCGGCCGCGGAGACCATCTCCCCTGCCGCCGCAGACGTCCCTGTCCGGGAGGACAGCACGCCCAGCCGGGGGGCGAGGCTCATCAGCCCGGGAGTGGCGAGCATGGTGAGGATCGAGGCGGCGATGAACGTCTGGTAGAGGCCCGGATCGACCAGGTTGTGGGTCTGTCCGACCTTGAGGAGCACGAAGGAGAACTCCCCCACCTGCGCGAGCGAGAAGCCCGTGATGACGACGATCCGCCGGGGGAAGCCCAGCAGCGCCACCGCGGCCCCGGCGGCCAGGGACTTGACCACCAGGATGGCCGCCGCGAGCCCCACGACGGCCGCCGCGTTCGCCAGGGCGAAGCGCGCGTCGAGAAGCATGCCGATGGAGATGAAGAACAGGCTGTTGAAGACGTCGCGGAAGGGTGTCACCTCGGCCACCACCTGGTGGCTGTACTCCGACTCCGAGATGATGATCCCGGCGATGAACGCGCCGAGAGCGAGGGAGAACTGGAACGACTCGGTCAGCCAGGCCATTCCCAGACAGACGAGGAGAGCGCCCAGGACCAGGACCTCCCGCACGCGGGTGCGCACCATCACGAAGAGAAGCCGCGGCATGAGGTAGCGCGCCACCACGAAGACCAGGGCGATGGCCAGGAGGGAGACGGCGAAGCGGCCGGCCACGGCGGCGGCCGAAGCTTGTACCGCCCCGGCCAGCACCGGCGTCAGCACGATCATCGGCACGATCAGGAAGTCCTGGAAGAGCAGGACGCCGATCGCGATCTTCCCCTGGGGCGCGTCGAGCTCCCGGCGGTCCGCGTAGAGCTTGAGCACGATCGCCGTGCTGGAGAGGGCGGCGAGGAAGCCCAGGAAGACCGCCCGGGGCAAGGGCTGGGCGGCGAGAAACGCCAGCAGGGCCACGCCCACCGTGGTCAGGGACGTCTGCAGAGCGCCGCCGGTAAAGAAGAACCGGCGGATCTGGCGCAGACGCTCCAGGGAGAACTCCAGACCGATCGAGAACAGCAGGAAGACGACGCCGATCTCGGCGAACAGCTCGACCTGCTCGGAGCGCTCGACCAGCGCCAGGCCCGAGGGGCCGATCAGGACCCCGGTGAGGAGGAAGCCGACGACCGAGGGGATGCGGAACCGGGTGCAGACGAGGAGGACGGCGATCGACGCCGCGAGGACGACGACTGCATCCCGGAGAAAAGCGTGGATCTCCACCCTGGCACCCTAGTAAGGCATGTCTTCTTCATCCAACCCGAAGTGGTGCCCGAGCTCGTGGACCACCGTGTCCCGGATCTCCCGGATCACCTCCCGGCGAGTGGAGCACGCCCGCAGGATGGGACCCCGATAGATGAGGACCCGGTCGGGAAGAGAGGTATAGAAGCTGTCCCGCTCGGCCAGGGGCACCCCCTGATACAGGCCGAAGAGCTCCTCGTCCGGCTCCATCCCCAAGGCCTCGAGATCCTCGGGATCGGGCTCGTCCGCGACCATCACCGCCACGTTGTCCAGCAGCTCGGCGAACTCGTCGGGCAGACCGTCCAGGGCCTGTTCCACCAGGCTTTCGAATTCCTCGGGGGGAACGCGCATGGTGCGCGATAGCTTATGCCAGCCAGGAGTCGGGTAGACTGCCCCCATGTCCGTCCGGCTCGACAAGTGGCTCCAGGTCGCCCGGGTCTTCAAGACCCGCAGCCAGGCGACCCACGCCGTGGACCTGAACCGCGTCAAGGTCAACGGCCAGACGGCCAAGCCTCACCGCACCCTGACTCCCGGCGACCGCATCGAGGTGGAGCTGGGCGACTGGACCCGCGTGCTCGTGGTCAAGGAGCTGCGGGACAAGCCGGTCTCGAAGGAGGAGGCCAGGACCCTGTACGAGGACCTGAGTCCCCCCCGGCCGGCCGCCGATCCCTTCCAGAGGCTCCTCCGCCGTCCCCCGGCGCTCCGGGAGCGGGGCGCCGGACGCCCCACCAAAAAAGAGCGGCGCGACATCGAGCGGTGGGAGGGCGGAGAGGACCTCTAGCTTCGATCAGGCCTCGGCGAATCCCCAACAATCCGGGCGAGGGGGCCCTCACTCCCCCATGAACTCGCCGATCGCCGCCAGACGGTCGCTGTGGTCGCAGAAGATCTTCAAGACCGCCATGAGCGGGACGGCGAGCAGGGCGCCGGTGATCCCCCAGAGCCAGCCCCAGAAGGTGAGGCCGAGGAAGATCACCACCGGGTTGAGCGTCAGCCGGCGGCCCAGGATCATCGGTGTGACCAAATAGCTCTCGAGGAGGTTCAGGCCGACGAAGGCGCCGGGCACCATCAGCGCGTGTCCCAACTCGTCGAACGTCAGGAACCCGACCGCCGCCAGGATCGCGATCATCACGATCGCCCCCAGGTAGGGGATGAAGTTGGTCACCGTGGCGAGCACCCCCCAGAGGAGCGGATTCGGCACCTCGAGGAGGGTCATCAGCCCCCAGACGGCGAAGCCGAGGGCGATGTTGATGATGGTGATCGTCACCAGATAGGCGGAGACGTCCGACTCGATCTGGCGGGCGATCTCCACCGCCCGTTTCTTGTCCGAGAGGCTGGGGAGCACCCGGATGAGCTTGCGCAGGAACAGGTCGCCGGAGGCGAGGAGGAAGAAGAGGAGGATGAGCATCACCGTCCCGCCGGCCACGAGCTCGGTCGCCTGGCTGAACATCCTCTCGCCCAGGGTTTCGGTCTGCACCTCGACCCTCTGGGGCGTCCGCCCCCCTCCCACCTGGGTGATCTTTTCCACCTGCTCGGTGGCCTTGCTCATCGTCTGCACGGGTTTCTTGAATTCCCGCAGCTTCCGCTCGATCTTGCGCAGGCTCCGCGGCGCCTCCTGGGCCCACTGGTAGGCCGGGCCGGACAGCTCGTACACCCCCCAGACTCCCCCCCCGACGACGCCGAAAACCACCAGGGCGGCCCCCAGAGCGTTGGGAATGCGGAGCTTGTTCAGCCCCCGTACGACCGGGCTCAGGAGGAAGTTGAGCAGCAAGGCGAGGACGATTGGAAGAATGAAGGACCGGGCGAGGTAGAGCGTGTAAAAAGCGGCGAGGATGAACAGCCCCGTAAGCGCCAGCGACCTGACGCCGAGCGGGCCCTGGAGGATCTCCCGGAGTTTTTTGATGTTGGGCCGGGCGCGCTCCTCGGGAGGAGTCTCCTGCCGCATGGCGTCGAGCATGCGCGTACCTCAGGGGCACCCGGGGAAAAGACCGGGTGCCGGCTCAAACGTTCTACGGCGGGAAGTCCCTGAGGGTCCCCTCCGTCAAGCCCGCCGGACCAGGCCGATCACCAGCGAGATCACGAACACCACCAGGAACAGAACGAACAGAATCCTGGCAATGTCCGCCGCTCCCGTGGCGATCCCTCCGAAGCCGAGGACGGCTGCGATCAGCGCGACCACCAGAAAGATCAGGGCCCACTTCAGCATGGGGTCTCCTCCTCAATCCCAACCGGATGGCTCTCCGGCCGCAAGCGCGAAGCAAGCAGCCGGAGACACCATGGCGGGCGCTTCTTGATGTCGTGCCTCCGGCTGACCAAGCGGGACAGCAAAGCGTGTGCCAAGCTTCACCCCGCGATCAACGCCTTGATCCCCTCCAGCGTATCCGCCTGGTCCGCCCGCTTGTCCGTGCGCCAGCGGGCGATCCGAGGAAAACGGACCGCAACGCCCGACTTGTGGCGGCTCGACAGCGAGATCCCCTCGAAGGCCAGCTCGAAGACCTGCACCGGCTCGACCGAGCGCACGGGCCCGAACTTCTGGAGGGTGTGGCGGCGGATCCAGCCGTCCAGCTCCAGGATCTCCTGGTCCGAAAGGCCGGAATAGGCCTTGGCGACAGGCACCAGCTCGCCGCCCGACCAGACCGCGAAGGTGTAGTCGGTGAACAGGTTCGCCCTCCGGCCATGGCCGGCCTGGGCGTAGATCAGCACCGCGTCGATCGTGAACGGATCGATCTTCCACTTCCACCAGTCCCCGCGCTTGCGGCCGGTGCGATAGGGAGAGGAGAGACGCTTGAGCATCAGCCCCTCCACACCCCGCTCCCGGGCCTCCTCCCGCGTCCGGGCCACGTCCTCCCAGGTGGACGCTTCGACCCGGGGAGAGACCGGGAGGAACGGCCGTCCGTTCTCCAGCAGCCGCTCCAGCGCGCTCCGCCGCGCGGAGAGGGCCTGGTCCCGCACGTCCCGCCCCTGGTGCTCCAGGAGATCGTAGGCCAGGTAGACCGCGGGCGCATCCGCCAGAACCTTCTCGGTCAGCTTCTTCCTGCCGATCCGCCGCTGGAGCACGGCAAAGGGGAGAGGACGGCCCTCCCGCCACGCCATGATCTCGCCGTCCAGCACCGTCCCGTCGGAGAGCAGGGAGGCCGCCCCGCGGGCGATCTCGGGGAAGCGCTCGGTGATCAGCTCCTCGCCCCGCGACCAGAGGTGGACCTCGCCGCCCCGGCGGATGAGTTGGGCGCGGATGCCGTCCCACTTCCATTCGACCAGCCAGCCGTCCCGGTCCCCCAGCTCCTCCACCGGCTGGTCCAGGGGCGAGGCCAGGTAGAACGGATACGGGCGGGCGCCGTCCTCACTTCCTTCGGCGCCGGGGGAGAAGAGACCTTCATAGAAAGAGGCCGTGGGCTCCCAGGCCCCCATGAGGCGATGGGCCAGGGTGGACGGCGGCACGCCCGCCACCTGGGCCAGGGCCCGCTCGACGAGGGTCTGGGAGACCCCCACCCGCAGCTCGCCCGTGAGCAGCTTGTTGAGCACGAACGTCTCCCACCGCGGGAGCCCCCGCCACCAGCCCGTCACCTCCCGCCGCTGCTCGCCTTCGGGCAGGCCCCGGAGCGGGAGGAGCCGCTCCGCCATCCAGCGGGAGAGAGGGAGATCCGGAGCCGCCTCCGCCTCGCCCCGGCCGTCGAGCACCAGGGAGATCGTCTCGGCGAGGTCGCCCACGCTGGCGTAGGACTCCTCGAAGAGCCATCCCGGGATCTCCGCCTCCTCCATGGCCCAGCCGGCGAGGAGCCTTCCTGGCAGGAAGCGCTTGAGCCGGCGGCCGGTCAGGAACCACACCGCCCAGGCGGCGTCCGCGGGAGGGGCGGAGGAGAAGTACGCGACGAGGGCGGCCACCTTCTCGTTCGTCGAGGTCGTGCGGTCGAGGGCCTCGTAGAGGGAGGCGAAGCGCTTCAATCCTCCGTCTCCCCGGCGAACGGCGTGGCGAGCGTCCCCGCAGCCCTCCCCCGCTCCCGCAGGTAGCGGGCGAGGGCGTCGGCGTAACCATGGGTCGTCAGCACGCGCTCGGCCCCGGTCTCCTCGATCGTGCGGATCAGGTCCGGCCAGTCCGCGTGGTCGGAGAGGACGAACCCCCGGTCGAAGCCGCGGCGGCGCCGGGTGCCGCGGACCCGCATCCAGCCCGAGGCGAAGGCCGTGCTGGCGGACCCGAAGCGGCGCATCCAGGTCGAGCCTCCGGCCGACGGCGGAGCCAGCACCAACTCGCCCGCGAACGACTGCCCCCGCGCCGTCTCCGACACCAGCCGCGTGGGGAGCATCTCCACCCCCGCGGCCCGGTAGCACTTGTTGAGGGGCTCGATGGAGCCGTGGACGAAGGCGGGCCGGTCGGTCAGGGGGGCCAGGGCGGCGAGGATCCTCTGCGCCTTCCCCAAGGCGTAGCAGAAGAGCACCGAGGCCCGGCTCGCCTGGCGGTTCCCCTCCCACCACGCCAGGATCTCCCGCGCCACCACGGGCTCGTCGTCCCAGCGGTAGATCGGCAGCCCGAAGGTGGCCTCCGTGATGAAGGTCTGGCAGGGGACCGGCTCGAAGGGCTCGCACGACGGGTCCGGCCGGCGCTTGTAGTCGCCCGAGAAGACCCAGACCTCGCCGCCCCGCTCCACCCGCACCTGGGCCGATCCCAGGATGTGCCCTGCCGGATGGAACGAGACCTCCACCTCCCCCGCCCGCACCCGCTCGCCGAACGGCACGGCCTCGATGCGCGCCTCGGCCCCGAGCCGCCTCTGGAGGACCGGCACCGCCGGAGCCGCCGCCAGGTACGCCGCGCTCCCCGGCCGGGCGTGGTCGCCATGGGCGTGGGAGATCACCGCCCGCGCCACCGGCCGCCACGGGTCGATGTGGAACCCTCCGGCCTCGCAGAAGAGCCCGCAGTCGTCGGTGCGGAGGAGGGGGGCGGCGGCCATCGGCTACCAGAATAATGAAAGCTGCTCCACCCGCTCCCGCACCAGGTTCGACGCCGTCACCCCGAGCAAGCGCACCGGGCGGGAGGGGGCCTCGGTCTTGCGCAGGAGGTCCCGGGCGGCCGCGGCGATCGTCCCCGCTTCCCAGACCGGGACGATGAAGGTCCGCGAGCGGGTGAGGGTCGTGAAGTCGGAGTAGCGCACCTTGAGGGTGACCGTGCAGCCCGCGAGACCGCGCTTGGCCAGGGCGTCGGCCACCTCCTCGGCCATCCGGTCCACCTCTTCCTCCATGCGGGGGAGGCCGACCAGGTCCACGGCATACGTGTTCTCGGTCCCCAGGCTCTTCCTCTCCTGGTGCGTCTCCACCGGCCGGTCGTCGATTCCCCGTGAGTATTCGTATAAGAGAAGGCCATGCTTGTTGCCGAAACGCTCGATGAGGGACTCGGGAGGTGCGGCCCGCAGGTCGGCCACGGTCTGGAAGCCCATCTCGACGAGGGCCCTCTCCGTTGCCGGACCCACGCCATGGAGACGGCGCACGGGCAGGGGGTCCAGGAACGCCTGGACCTTGTGGGGCGGCACCACCGTCAAGCCGTCCGGCTTGTTGAAGTCGGAGGCGATCTTGGCCACCAGCTTGTTCGGGCCTACCCCCACGCTGACCGTGAGCCCCCGCTCCTCCCGGACCCGCCGCCGGATCTCTTTCGCCACGGCCGTGGCGGTGCCGGCCTCTCCCAGACAACCGGTCACGTCCAGGTAGGCTTCGTCGATGGAGACGGCCTGGACCAGCGGGGTGATCTCCCGGTAGATGGCGAAGATCTTCTCCGACTCCCGGCTGTAGCGGCGGAAGTCGGGCGGGATGAAGAGGACGTCCGGGCAAAGCCGCTTCGCCCGGGAGGACGGCATGGCCGAGTGGATGCCGAACTTGCGGGCCTCGTAGCTCGCCGCGGCCACCACACCGCGCCCCTCCGGCCGGCCCCCGATGACCACGGGCTTGCCCTGCAGGCCGGGGTCGTCCCGCATGTGGACCGCCGCGTAGAAGCAGTCCATGTCGCAGTGGAGGACGCGCCGGCCCTCCACCGGGGCCGTTCCCGGCCCGCCGATCCCGGCCCGGGAGTCTTGCGGCAACTCGTTGCCGGTCGTGACCACGTGGATAGATTAACCGAGCGAGGCCGGGAACCCTCCCTGGAGACACTGCCGGCGCACTTTTGCCCGAAAGACTTGTCACGAAAAGTGGGCCTCAAGCTACCCCGGCTGGAATGGTGACTTCGCATAAAGGTAGAATGTCTGCGATACAAACACTTCGCCAACGCTGGACCGAGCGGAGTGCCGGTACCGCGGGGGCCGGAACCTAGGGGCCTGCAAACCGATCAAAGCGAACCGAGGATGAGCCTTTTTCCCCTCCCCGGCCGACCCTCGTCAGGGTACCGCCTCGCCTCCCGGTGGGGTCTGCCCGCGCTCCTCGTCCCCCTGCTCTCCGGGTGCGCGGGAAACGCACCGGCGTCCCCTGCTACGGCGCAGGCCCTCCGGGACGGCCTTACCCTGGAACGCGAGATCCGGGGTGGGGAGAGTCATGCCTATCCTGTCCTCCTTGAAAAAGGACAGTTCCTCCGGGTCGTCGTCGACCAGAACGGCGTTGATGTGGTCGTCCGGCTGGTGGACCCCGGCGGCACACAGGTGCTCTCGGTGGACAGCCTCACCGGGACGACAGGGGAAGAGGACTGCGCGGCCGTGGCAGAGCAAACGGGGCGCTACCGGATCGAGGTGTCTGCCGATTCCGGCAAGGGAGGTTATGGGCTGAGGGTCAAAGGTCCGCGCCCCCCCTCGAAGCGGGACCGGCTCCGGGTGGAAGCCGTTCGGGCCATGGAGGAGGCGTTCGCCGCCAGGGAGACACCGGAGCAGATCCTGGTCCGGTATGAGAAGGCCCTCGCGCTCTGGGAAGGGGTGGGGGAACGCCGGCGTCAGGCCGAGATGCTGTTCCAGGTCGCCGAGACCCTCAAAGCCCTCGGGCAGCTCGAGCGCGCCGCCGAGGTCTACGCGCAGGCCGCCGGGCTGTGGGGCGAGCTCGGGGACCGCGAGATGGGAGACCTGCGGTTGCGTGCGGAAGCCTTGAACGATGCCGGGGTTCTTCATGAGCAACTCGCCCAATGGAGGGAGGCGCAGGCGCGGTATGAGGAGGCCCTGAAGGTTGCAGTCAAGGAGAAGAACCTCGATCAGCAGGCCGCGGTGCTCTACAACCAGGGACGCCTCTCCCGCAAGCGGGGCGACCCGCGGCAGGCGATCGAGCTCCTTCAGCGGTCGATCGATCTCGCCCAGACGATCGGGAACAAAGAGCGCAAGGCAGCGGCGCTGAACAGTCTGGGCTCCGCCTTCATGGACCTCTCCGACCGCCAGCAGGCTCTGAGCTCGTACGAGGAGGCCCTCGACATCTGCCGCGAGATCAACAGCAAGGAGACGGGCAGTGTTCTCAACAACCTTGGAGACGCGTACGCGTCTCTGGGAGAATGGGAGAAGGCCCTCGAGCTCGGCGAGCAGTCTTTTCAGCTTCACCATAACCTGGGGGATCAGACCAAAGAGGCCACCGCCCTCAACAACATCGCCGTCGTCTACCTGCGGCTGGGAAAGACCGACAAGACCCTCGAGCTCCTCGGCCGGGCTCTCGCCCTCGCCCAGGACATCAAAGACAGGGGGCTCGAAGCCTCGTTCCTGACGAACCTGGGTTTCGTGCATCTCGTCCGGGAAGAGGCGGACAAGGCGCGGGAGGCTTCCAGCCGCGCTCTGGATCTGGTCGGAGACCGCGGGGACGTCGAGGCCGATGCCCGGCACGCGCTGGGCTCCGCCGAGCGGCTGCTGGGAAACCACGAGGCCGCGCGCGCGCAGCTCACGGCAGCTCTCGAGCTGAGCCGGGAACGCGGGAACCGGAGCCGGGAAGCGGAAGTGATCCTGACCCTGGCCCGCCGGGAGAAGGACCGCGGAGACCTCGCCCGAGCCCTCTCCCTGAACCAACAGTCGGTCGGGATCGTCGAGTCCCTCCGCACCGGGGTCGTGGGCCAGGATCTGCGCGCCTCGTTCCTGGCTTCGAAGCAAGCTCACTACGAGCTCAACATCGACATTCTGATGGCTCTTGACGCCGCTGAGCCCGGCAAGGGTCACGCGGCCGAAGCCTTCCGGGTCAGCGAGCAGGCCCGGGCGCGCAGCCTGCTCGAGGTCCTCCAGGAAGAAGGAACGGACATCCGGTTGCGGGAGAGCAGCCCGCGCTATGCCGCCCTGACGCAGCCACGCCCTCTGCAAGTGGAAGAAATCCAGACCCAAGTCGTGGACGGCGGCGCGCTTCTTCTCGAATACGCCCTGGGCACGGAGCGGAGTTATCTCTGGGCTGTGACCCCAGGCTCGGTCGAGAGCTTCACCTTGCCGGCACGGGACCGGATCGAGGAGGTGGCCCGGCGGTACTACGAGCTGCTCACCGCCCGGAATCGACCCTCAGAGCCGGGCGAGTCCCTGGCCCAGACCTGGAAGCGCCAGGATGCCGAGGCCGTGCAGGTTGCGGCCGAGCTTTCCGGGCTCATTGTGGAGCCGGTGCGACACCTCCTGAAAGGCCAGCCTCTCCTGATCGTAGCCGATGGGGCGCTCCAGTACATCCCCTTTGCCGCCCTGCCTCTCCCCGGCACGACGACCCCCCTGATCCGCAACCACGAGGTGGTGAATCTCCCGTCCGCCTCGGCTCTCGCGGTGCTGCGAAGCGAGGCTCGGGACCGTCCCGCGGCCTCCCGAACCCTGGCCGTGCTGGCCGATCCGGTGTTCCAGAAGGAAGACCCACGGCTGGCACAGGCCCTCGGGCTCGCCAAGGACGTGGTCGCCAAGGACGCCACTCACCGGGGTGGGGCGGAGCGGGAAGACGAGACCGATCTCGCGAGCTTCTGGCGCCTCAGACACTCGCGCAAAGAAGCTGATGAGATCGCGGGCCTTCTGCCCCCGGACCAGATCTTCAAGGCTCTGGACTTCGACGCCTCCCTCGCCACCGCCACCAGCGGCAGGCTCGCCGACTACCGGAACGTCCATTTCGCAACCCACGGCGTCGTCAACAGCAAACAGCCAGAGCAGTCCAGCCTGGTCCTCTCCCTTTTCAACCAGAGGGGAGAGCGCGTGAACGGCTTCCTTCGGCTCAACGACATCTACAACCTCGAGCTTCGGGCCGACCTCGTCGTGCTCTCCGCCTGCCAGACAGCCCTCGGCAAGGAGATCCGGGGCGAGGGCCTGATCGGTCTGACCCGCGGGTTCATGTACGCTGGTGCCCCCCGGGTTCTGGCCACCCTCTGGAGCGTCGACGACCTGGCGACGGCAAAGTTCATGAAACACTTCTATCGCGCCATGCTGAACAAGAAGCTGAGCCCGGCGGCGGCGCTGCGCCAGGCGCAGATCGCGATGATGGAGAAGTCGAAGCAGATCCCCCCCTACTACTGGGCGGGCTTTTCCCTCCAGGGGGAGTGGAAGTGAGCTTGCCAGGGGAGAGATCTCCCCGCGATCGGAGGCCTCCCGGGATGACGCGCGAGGAGCTCGAAGCTCTGCTGGCCGCCCTCGACCCCGACCCGGAGCGGGCGGCCGAAAAATACGAGATCATCCGCCGCAAGCTGATCCGCCTCTTCGAGTGGCGGGGGTGCGAGTCCCCCGAGGATCTGGTGGACGAGACCTTCGACCGGGTCGCAAAGCGCATCGTTCAGGGGGTGGATGTCCGCTCGTCCGGCTACTTCTACGGCGTGGCCCACCTGGTCTACAAGGAAAGCTGGCGGCGCGCCGCCCGGGAGCAGAGGGCGTTGGACCAGGGAGACTGGCCCCCCCGCCAACCTGAGGAGGAGCCGGAGGACGACCGCCGGCTCACGTGCCTCCGCCGGTGCCTCGACCAGCTCCCGGACCACGAGAAGCAGCTCCTCCGCCGCTACTATCAGGGGGAGAACAACATCCGCAACCGCAAGGACCTGTGCCGGGAGCTGGGCGTCTCGACCATCAACGCTCTTCGCATCCGGGTCCACCGCGTCCGCCGCAAGCTCGAGAGCTGCATCCACGACTGCCTCGGCCGCTGACCCTCGCGGTCGCGGCGAAACGTTTTTTTCCTTTCCGACATTGCAGGATGGAATGTATGCGATGACTTCGGATCGAGGAACCTGGCTGGAGAGCGAGATCATGAGAGACGACGAACTTGTACGGCGCTTCCTCCTGGGAGAGCTGAAGGAGGACGACGCGGAGCGCGTCGAAGCGCGGCTGCTGGAGGAGGATGAGCTCTTTGATTTATGTGAAGCGGTCGAGGCCGACCTCCTCGAAGCTGTCGCGCGGGGCGAGCTCGCCCCTGCCGAGAGGGACCGGGTCCTGAAACGACTCGCCTCCTCTCCACAGGGACGCGCCCGGCTCGCGCTGGCCCGGGGCCTGGCCGCTTTCGCCGACGGCAAGTTGAGCTCCGGGCCCCTGCCGGCCCCGCTGCCCTTCCGGCGCCGGGGCGCCCTCACGGCACGCCCGGTCGTCCGCCGGGCCGCCCTCGCCGCCGGTCTCCTGGCGCTTCTGGCCGGGATCTGGGCCGTCTTCCACGAGACGATCGCCCCCGGAGACGGCGAGACCCGGATCGTCGAGCAGCCGGCACCGGAGCCCCCCAGCCACAGGAACCCGACCGCGGATCTCCGGCCACGCCCAGCTCCGCCGGTCATCGCACCTGTGCCGGAGCCGACTCCGCCTCCCCAGGACCAGGACGTGGAGGAGAGGGAGCTTGAAGTGCCCACCAGGGTTGCGTCGAAGCCGGAGGTCTTCTCCCTCTCCTTGCTGACGCTCCGTAGCGGGGGGGAACCGGAGGAGATCCAGATCCCCAGCGGGAAGGAGCACATCCAGTTCCATGTGAACGTAACGATCACGGATTTCGACAGCTACGACGCGGTGGTGAGCCGCGGTGATGAGAAGATCTTCAGCAAAAGTCGTTTAAAGCCGACGTCGATAGACGATGAACTCGTCCTCATCCTCGACCTGCCGGCCAGTGCCCTCCCCGCCGGGAAATACGAAATGAAGGTGTACGGGAATTCCGCCGAGGGGACCCCGGAGCTCCTGTTGGAGCGAGAGCTCGAGGTTTCCGGCGGCGGGTGAACTGCTGTCCAACCAGAGACCCCGCTCCAGGTTTCCTGGACGCGGTCCTCACCGATGGGAGGAATGACGATGGATGTCAACAACGGGACCACGACACCTAGCGACACGCGCGTCACGAGTGGAGGCTCCGGGATGATCGATCCTCCTGGAAAAAGCGAATTCGCCCGGCAGTGGAGGAGGATCCAGCCCGGAGAGACCGTCCGCTACGACCTCGAAGGCTCGGGCCCCTGGACGGTGGAGTTCCGCCTAACGAAAGGAGGGCGCCGGCGGATCGTCTCCGAGATCGCCAAGACGCCGCACGACATCGTCGAGCTTATCGAGGCCGGTGACGACGTGGATGTGAGAGTCAGCCGGCCGCGCGCCTCTGCGAGCCGGTAACCCCCCTGGGCGGGACGGACCGTCCGGTCCGCCCCGCCCTTCGCTTCCTTCCGCGGCAATTCAGTGCGAAACATTTCCGGCCCGGCCGTCACTCAACCGTAGAGGGTGACGACCATGGCCGACAACAGACTCATCTCCACGCGTCCCAGACCTCCCCGGCATCCCGCTCCCCGGGTGTCCCTGCGGGCGAAGTCTCTCCCGATCCCCCCCGACGACCAGGCGGATGCCACCGTCGTCGAGGGACCGCGCGCCGTCCCTGCGCCGCCCCGGAGCGAGAAACCTCTCCCGGAGGCGCCGCCGCGCCGGGCGCCGGAGCGCTCCCGCGCCGAGAAGGTCCTGCCACTGGTGCTCCTGTTCGGCTTCGGGTTGAACATCGGGGCCCTCCTGCTCGAGGGCGACGACCTCACCCACCTGGATCTCGTCTTTGCCGGCGTGATCCTGCTCTCCGGCCTCGCCCTCCTGAGCCTGACGGAGATCTACCGGCGCACCGACCGGTCGTCGCGTTA
>DASQEB010000176.1:0-3874 GCA_035633875.1 Thermoanaerobaculia bacterium | reverse complement strand
GGCCAACCAGCAGGCCCTGTTCCAGGTGCAGCTCGCCCTCGTCGCCAAGTGCGTGGAGGTGATCGCCCGCATCGACCCCACCGGTTCCGCCGTCCACGAGCAGCTCCGGGCGGTGACGGACCTGGTCACGGAGCTGATGGGTAAGCTCACCGCCGCCGCCACGCCGCCGGCGGCGGAACCCAAGGAGGAATCCCATGGCTGACGAGCCGCAGAACCCTGCGCAATCCGGCGACGCCGCCGAAGCGGCCGCCGATGCGCATCTCAAGAGCGTGGCCGCACAGCCGGCCATCCTGGCCAATCTGTCCCTGTCCAACCTGATCCAGAACATCAACCTGGCGCAGCAGAACGCCGTCAGCAACCAGCAGGCCATGAACCAGCTCTCCGTCGCGATCGTGGGCAAGACCGTCAACCTGTTGACCACCCTGGGTCCCGAGGAGGCGAGATCGGCCGAGCAGGTGTTGACCGGGAATTCGGTGGTCGAGGAGATCGCGGATCTGAAGGCCGCGGTGGCGGCGGCGCCCGCGGCGGAACCGACAGAAGCGAAGAAGACGACGACCTCCGCGACGGGCCCGGCGTCGGGAGGGACCACTCTGGAGAGCCTGTCCGGCGATGCGCTGGCCACGGCGTTTGCGGTTCTCAACGCGATCTTGGGCGGGGGGCAGAAGAGGGACGACAGGGACAAGCCGCGGGAGTGAGGGTCAGGAGGGGCTCAGCCTCATCCCAAGACGAGGCTGAGCCACGGCCTCTGAGGAACAGCCTCAGCAGAAATTGGTCGTGCAGGTGTTCTGGCAGGTGCCGCAGGTCCTGTACCCACTGTACTCGCACCAGGCGGTGACACCCCCGTCGGCCTGCCGGAGACTGAGCCGATCGAGCTCGACCAGAGTTTCACGGGACAGCACCATCTTCTTCGTCTTGAGCTCTTTCTTCACGTCGTTCTCCTTTCAGGATGGTTCCCAGGGCCTCAACGACACAGGCCTGTCTTAAACGGTGTTGGCCGTTGCACAAAGCGAGCCGTCGCGAAAAGCCGAGCCCCCCGCCCGGAGCCCTCACCCCGGCCCTCTCCCAGAGGGAGAGGGTGAAAAGCTGGTTAGATGGGGGAGGTGGTGGAGGGGAGGTTGTCTTGCTCCCTTTCATGCGGGTCAGGAATGCTGGAGACGGGCAAGGTCGAAGGCGACTTCGGTGATGCGGCAGAGGACGGCGTAGGGATCTTTGAAGACCTGGTCGTTGGTGAAACGGAGGACCGTGTAGCCGAGGGCGGCGAGGTTTGCGTCCCGGTTCACGTCATGCGCGGCCTGGGAGGGGTCCTGGTGGACGCCTCCGTCGACCTCGACGATGAGCCTCACCTCGTGGCAGCAGAAATCCGCGATATAGGGACCGATCGGGTGTTGTCGTCGGAATTTGAGCTCGACAAGCTGCCGGTCACGGAGCAGCTCCCACAGGATCGTTTCAGAGAGAGTCTGCTCCCTTCGCAACTCTCTGTTCCGTACCCTCCTTTTCGTACCCTGTGGCCTCTTCACAGAGCATATTCTCTCCCAAGGACAACCTCCCCTCCACCACCTCCCCCATCTAACCAGCTTTTCACCCTCTCCCTCTGGGAGAGGGCCGGGGTGAGGGCCCGGGGCGGGCAATCCCGCCCGATCCTCCCCGGACCTGCCGCGGGCTCTCCCCGGGCTCCCCTCCCGTTTGCCCCTCCCCCCCTCTCATGGGAGAATACGCGCGACGTCCTGACCGGGCGGCCAAGCCCCGGAACCCATTCCCTCAAAGCGAGAGAGGAGACGATATGGCTGAGACCACTGTTGCGGAACCGACCACGGCCCAGCGGACGCTGATCCACTACGAGGTCAGGGAAGGGGTCGCCTACCTCACCCTGGACGATCCCCCGGCGAACACCTACACGCACGAGATGATGCGCCAACTGGACGACGCCATCCTCAAGGCGCGCTTCGACAAGGAGGTCTACGTCATCGTCCTCTCCGGCCAGGGAGAGAAGTTCTTCTGCGCCGGGGCGAACATCAACATGCTGAAGTCTTCCGATCCCTACTTCAAGTACTTCTTCTGCCTGCATGCCAACGAGACGCTGAACCGGCTGGAGCAGACGCCCAAGCTGGTCATCGCGGCGCTCGAGGGCCACACCGTGGGCGGCGGCCTCGAGATCGCCATGGCGGCGGACATCCTCATCGCCAAGCGGGGCTCGGGCAAGGTCGGCCTTCCCGAGGTCACCCTGGGCGTGCTCCCCGGCACCGGCGGCACGCAGCGGCTCTCCCGCCGGGTGGGCAAGAGCCAGTCGATCGAGCTGATGGCCACCGGCCGCCTCATCGACTTCGAGGAGGCGCAGCGGATCGGGATCGTCAACTCCATCTTCGACGGCGACGACTTCTTGGGCCAGATCCACACCTACGCCCGGCAGTTCTGCCCGCCGAACAAGGCGGCCAAGGCCGTCGGCCGGATCAAGCGGTCGGTGCAGTCGGGCTGGGAGGTCCCCTTCGAGAGCGGCCTCGCCATCGAGCGCGAGCTCCAGCAGCAGCTCTTCGAGAGCCCGGACGCGAAGGAAGGCCTGGACGCCTACGTGTCCAAGCGCAACCCCAACTTCCAGGGGTACTGATCGGTGGCGACGGTCGAGGCGGCCGCGCGGGCGGAGGTCCGGTTCCCTCCGGCGAAGCTGTGGATCGGCGGGGATTGGGTGGAGCCCGAGGGCGGGAGCACCCTCCCCGTCGAGAACCCGGCCACGGAGGAGGTCCTCTGCGAGGTCGCCTCGGCCGGTGCCGCGGATGTGGACCGGGCGGTGCGCGCCGCCCGGGCGGCGCTCGACGGCGACTGGGGATGGAAATGGACGGCCCGGCAGCGCGGCGAGATCCTGTGGAAGATCGCGGACGCGCTGGAGGCCCGGATCGACGAGTTCGCCCACCTGGAGACCCTGGACAACGGCAAGCCGATCTATGAGTCCCGCTACGTGGACGTGCCCGCCGGCATCGAGGCCCTGCGCTACTTCGCCGGCTGGGCGGACAAGATCACGGGCGAGACGATCCCCGTTTCGGGGCCGATGGTCCTGGCCTATACCCTGCGCGAGCCCGTGGGGGTGATCGGCGCCATCACGCCGTGGAACTTCCCCCTCATCCAGGCCCTGTGGAAAATCGCTCCGGCGCTGGCCTGCGGCAACACGGTGGTCCACAAGCCGGCCTCCTACACGCCGCTGACAGCGTTGAAGTTCGCCGAGCTGGCCGCCGAGTGCGGCCTCCCCCCAGGCGTGCTGAACGTGGTGACCGGCGGCGGGTCCGAGGCGGGCGGAGCCCTCGTGTCCCACCCTGGCGTGGCCAAGATCTCCTTCACCGGCTCGACCGAGGTGGGGCGGGAGATCATGCGCGGCTCGGCCGAGACGATCAAGCGGGTGACCCTGGAGCTGGGGGGCAAGTCCCCGAACATCGTGTTCGCGGACGCGGACCTGGACGCCGCGGTCAAGGGGGCCTACACCGGCATCTTCTACGGCAAAGGGGAGGTCTGCGCCGCGGGCTCCCGGCTGTTCGTCGAGGCGTCGGTTCACGACGAGGTCGTGGAGCGGCTGGTGGCGCGGACGAAGCGGCTCCAGCCCGGCGATCCGCTCGACCCCCGCACCCGGCTCGGCGCCCTGGTCTCGAAGAAGCAGCGGGAGACGGTCCTCGGGTATGTGGAGGAAGGGAAGAGGGAGGGGGCGCGGGTGGTTCACGGAGGTGAGGCCGTCTCGGTCGGCGGCAAGGGGTATTTCCTCCAGCCGACGATCCTGGATGGCGTGAGCAACGAGAGCCGGGTGGCCCAGGAGGAGATCTTCGGTCCGGTGCTGGCCGTCATTCCCTTCGACACGATGGACGACGCTCTGGCCATGGCGAACGCCTCCATCTAC
>DASQEB010000175.1:0-8322 GCA_035633875.1 Thermoanaerobaculia bacterium | reverse complement strand
GCCTGCCCGGAGAGGCTTTCCGTCTCGGCTCCGGTCAGCCGCCCGGCCCGGAAATAAAGCCTTCCCTTCCGGCCGAGGGAGGCGACGGACAGAGTGCAGGTCTTGCGCTCCATCTCCAGGAGCTGAAGGAAGGAGGCCAGGGTGATGTTCTCCACCCGGCCTTTGACGCGCTGGGCCACCATCTCCAGGATCTTCTGCTTGAGAGACGGAACGTCGAACGGCTTGGTGAAAAGCTCCACCGATCCCAGCCGGCCATCGGTCTCGGCGCTGCCCAGGGCGGTCATGATGATGACCGGCAAGCCGGGGAAGCTGCGCCGGAGATGGGCCAGCAGCTCGAAGCCGTCCATTTCCGGCATCCGCAGGTCGGTCAGGACGAGGTCCACCTGCCCGGACTCCAGGAGGGAGAGGGCCTCCCTGCCGTTCGCCGCGGTGACGACCTTGAGCCCCCGCCTCCTGTCCGCCAGCCCCTCGGAAAGAGCGAACAGGACCGAGGGCTCGTCGTCCACGACCAGGACGGTCTTCATGGGCCGGATCTTACTCCAATGCTGGAGCTGCTATCCCCTCCCTGCCGGCGATTCCATCCCGACCGCCCTTCGTGTAGCCTTTCTCCAGAACCGGAATCTCGACCGCGGAGACTGGCCCGATGACGATCGCCCGGAGTCTGCAGGTTTCTGCGCTTCTCCTGTCTCTCCTTCCCGCAGCCGTGGCGGCCCAGAGCCCCACCGCCCAGACCCGGCTGACCACGGCGTCTCTCCGGGTGGAAGGCCCGCAGGTGATCGTGGCCGATACGCTGTTCCTCGGACCCGGAGCCCGCCTGGAGGTCGTTCCAGGCAACTCGACCTGCGGCATTTCGCAGTGGCGCCCGGTGGTCGACGGCCAGGAAGGGACGGCCTGGCCGTCCACGTGGGCTGCCGGCCAACACACGGCCGGAGCCATCGTCGAGGACCGCTGCGGCGCGACCGGGACCGTCCCGCCCCTTTCGTTCATCCTGGACGACGCTCCCCCGTCTCTCCAATCGGAGGTGGGCAGCGTCGAGAGCTTCGGGGAACGGATGCCGGAGCCGAAGCGGGAAAGCCGCCTCCGCCGCCGTGAGCGCAACACCGGCCGCAAGGGTCCCGCCAAGGACTCCCTCCTCTGGTCCTCGGGCTGGGACCGCTGGGAGGCGCTCGCGGGAGAGGTCGAGATCCAGGGCGACCGCGTCCAGCTCTTCTTCCGCGCTCCTCAGGGACAGAGCTTCGAAGGCCAGGAGGTGCTTTGGATTGTCGCCGAGGACGCCGCGGCCCGCCTCGACCGCGTCCGCTTCCGCACCCGCCGCACCCCGGCCGGAGAGGTCCTCGAAGTGGAAGCCGTGGACCTGGTGGGGAACGTCGTTCGGAAGGAGTGGCCTCTGGGAGCTCGACGCACCTCCTGAGGGCTATCTCCGCCCCTCCGCCCGCCGCCGGATGGCCCGCAGCCACGTCCGCCGCAGGAGCGCGCTCCCCGGTCCGACAACCGTCCAGTACAGGGCGAACCGCCGACGCGCCGAGGTCCCCAACGGCAGGATGCGGGTCTCCGTCCGCACCAGGACCTTACCGTCCTCCCGAACTTTCAGGGTGAAGTCCATCGCCGCCTTGGCGTAGCCCTCCCGCGAGAACCCCAGGAACTCCTCCGGTCCGGCCAGACGCACGAATCCCCCGCCGGCCGTCCACCTCCAGAACTGGCCGACCACGCCGAGGACGATCGCATCCGGCTCGTTGTGAAGGACGATGAACCCGCCCGCGACCGCGGCCTCCAGGATCGGCCGCCCGTACTCCCGCGGCGGCACCGGCCGGCGAAGGATCCGGGCCGGCAGCGCCCGAATCCCGAACAGAAGCCGCCCCAACGCCACCTCGCCGCCGGTGACCTCCCGGACGGCCCGGCGGACGGCCTCGGGAGAGGCGGCGGCGAGGGTTTCGTGGACTTCGTTGTGGCGGTAGCTGGGGAGGAAGCGGTCGAGGAGGGAGACCTCCTTCAAATCTCTCTTCTCAGATCCGATCGCCGTCATGGCTGAACCCGTCGAAGCACTTCCTGCCATTCATCCGCCAGTCCGAGACGGTCTGCCCAATCCGAGATGTAGTTACGATCGATCTGAGGACCGCTGACCTTCAGGACACCCGCGATATCCCGAAGATGTTTCTCCGAGCCTCCCTCCCGGTAATACTCCAGCTTCTTGAGGATGACGTCCTCCGGGGATGCGAAGGGAGCCTCATGGCCCGGAGAGTGCCTCACCGTCCTGACCCTTGCGAAACGGCTGGCATTGAATGGCGTCGCGGCAGGGATCATGACGTCCACCTTCAGGCCCCCAGCGGAATGAATAATGTTGAACTGACTACATTGCCGGACCGCTCGTCGGACAGACTCTTCGCTGACGTAGAAATCGCTCTCCGGAAAGGCTACGCAAAATTCTTTGATTCGATCGGCCGGAAGATCGACCACGATGTCGATGTCATTTGTGAATCGTGGCTCACCAAAAAAGATCGTCGCAACCGAGCCCGTCACGAAGTAGCGGAGGCCCATCCTGTTCAGGATGCCTGCGATGTGTTGAAGCAGCTCAGACTGCTCCATGAGAGATTCTCCGCGACACCTCTCTTTGAATCTCCTCTTCAGACCAGTCCGGGTGCTCCGAGCGCAAATGGCTCTCCAGCATCCGGCGAGCGGACGCGAACATGTCGCTGGCGATCTTCAAGCGCTCGGCTCCCGTCTTCTCTCTCAGGATGCGGGCCATGTCGTCATCCACCATGTCGAAAGGGGGGATCTTCATGCCTCGGCTCCGATAGGACGGTCCTCCTTACCTTACCCCAACTCCCGCACGAAGACCCCCGCCCCGTTGCGCATCGCCCCGGCCATCTCCTTCAGGCGCTCGTGGTGGGTGAAGAGGATCACCTGGGTTTTCTTCGCGAGGTCGGCCAGGACCTTCAACGCCGCCCGGGTCCTCGCGTCGTCGAAGTTGATGAGGATATCGTCCACGATGAAGGGAAGGGGCTCGGCGTGGGCAAGGTACTTCTCCAGGGTGGCGAGGCGGAGGGCGAGGTAGAGCTGGTCCCGGGCTCCGTCGCTCATGCCCTCGACGCGGACCTTGGGCCCCCCGGCGCGGACCCCCACGAGGACGGGCTCGTCGCGGTCGTTGAAGTCGGTCTGGAGACCGGCGAAGCTGCCCAGGGTCAGGGTCGCGAAGAGGTCGCCGGCGCGGCGCAGGAGGGGGGCCTGGTTCTCGGCGCGGTAGCGCTCGATCTCCCGGCGCAGGAGCTTGCCGGCGAGGTGCAGGCGGACGTAGCGGTCCACGCCGTCCCGCAGGCGGGCCAGGACCTCCTCGGCGCGCTCGGCGACCCGGGCCGCGGCGTCGCCCCCCGTGCGGTGCTCCAGCTCGCGGTCGCGCCGGCCCAGCTCCTCCCGGAGGTCGCCCAGGCGGCGGGCGCGCTCTTCGATCTCGCGGCCGAGCTGGTCGATGCCGCCGGGGAGGGCGTCGGCGTCCACGCCTTCGGCTTCCCTTTCCAAGTCGTCCAGGGCGGCGCCCTCCCCCTCCTGGAGGAGCTGGCGCTCGCAACGGTCGAGGTCCCGGCGCAGCTCGCGGACCTCGGCCGACCTCCTCTCGGCCTCCTCCAGGCCGGCGTCGTCGGCGCAGCCGGCCTCGCGGCGGAGCTGCGCCAGCCTCTCCTCCATGGCCCGGCGGGTGGACTCGGCGTCCCGGACCTCTTGCTCCAGCTTCTTCGTCCGCCGTTCCAGCCCCTCCCGGCGGTCGGCCTGCCGGCGGGCATCCTGGAGGAGGGCGTGGAGGTGGACGGCCGTCTGGTCCGCGGGCTGATCCGCGCGTTCGGGAGCGAGATCGGCGGCAAGGGCGCGGACAGCCGTCTCGAAGCTTTCGAGGTCCCGGTTGAGCCCTGCGATGCGCCGGTCGATCTTTTCAGCGTCCCGCCGGCTCTCGGAGATCCGGCGCAGGCTCTCGACGAGCTGGTTCACCTCCGAGGGGAGGGCGTCGCCGCCCAGGCCGAGGCCGCGGATGGCCTCGGCCCAGGACCGGCTCCAGGCCTCCAGGGCGGCGAGGGCGGCGTCCTCGTCCCGCCGGGCCTTGGAAAGGCGCGCCTCGGCCTCGCGGACGTCCCCGTCCAGGCGGAGGCGCTGTCTCTCCTCGTCTTCCAGGCGGCGGACGACCTCCTCGCTCCGGAAGAGGACGGGCTCGACGCCTTCCACCCTGGGGACGGCTTCCCCCAGATGCTCGAGCGCGGCGGCCAGGGCCGTCCGGTGTTGCCGCGCAGTTTCCTCCAGGCCCTCCAGCCGACGACGCAGACCCCGGACCGCCTCCGCCCGGGTCCGCAGCTTTTCGTGACGGGAGGTCCAGGCGGGGTGCATCTCCCGGGGCGGCAGGGGCTCGATGCCGCAAGGGCGCCAGAGGTCCTTCCAGGCGGACTCGATGCGGGACGTCTCCTCCTCCACCGCGGCGATTTCGGAGTCCAGACCGGCGAGCTCGCCCGCGAGCTGGTCCCGGCGGGCGGAGAGCTGGGCCTGGAGCTGGACGCGGTCGGCCTCGCGGCGGAGCCGGTCCGCCAGGTCGTCCGCCTCCTCGACGGTCCGCTCGTAGGCTTCGGGCAGGGGACGGTGCGGATCGAAGCGCCGGGCCTCCTTCTCCACGTCCTTGCCTTCGATCCAGTGCCGGCGCAGGAGCCGCCAGCCGTGGTCGCGGCGCTCCCGCGTCTCCAGCAGGTCGCTCTCCGCCGGCACCCTGCCTGCCCGGCGCAGCTCCTCCAGCCGGCGGTCCGCCTCTCCGAGATCGGCGAGGGTGGTCCGGCGCCGATCCTCCAGGCTCCTCCTCCGCTCGGCCAGGGTGGCGAGGTCGCGGCCGAATCGCTCGATGGTCTCACCCGGCGGCACGGGAAGGGTCTCCAGCTCCTCGGGAGCGCCGCTCCAGAGGCCGAGGCGGCCGAGGTCGATGCGGAGCTGCTCGCTGTCGGTCCGGAGGGAGGCCGCGGCCTCGGCCCGGAGATCGTCGAGGCTCCCGGCGCGGCGGGCGGCCTCGACCGAGCGGCGGAGGGGGCCTGGGTCCCGGGGCTTGGGGTACCCGTCCCGAGCTTCCTGGGCGGCAGCCAGTGCGCTCTCCGCTTCGTCCGCGAGACGCCGGGCCTGCTCCAGGCCGCTGACCAGGGCTTGCCGCTGGTTGCCCAGCTCCTGGATGCGGACCCAGCGGTCCAGGGCCGGGCGCAGGGCCTCGGCCTCCTCCAGCGTCAACCCGGGGCGGGTCTCCTCCAGAAGCTCCGAAGCCTGAGCGCGCAGCTCGCCGCTCTCGCCCAGGAGACGGGAACGGTCGTTGAGCCCCTTGGTGAACTGGCCCACGCCCTGGTGGAGGCGCTCGATGGTCTCGGCCTGGGCGAGGACCGGCGCAGCCACGGTGAGGGTGGCAACCTCCCGCTGGAGGCCGGCCAGCTCCACGCCGGCCCGGTCCCGGTCCTCCCGGGCCTTCCGCAGCTCCTCCTGGACCTTCCGGCGACGGTCGGGGAAGTCCGGCGGGAGGACGACAACCCCCTCCAACTCCCCGAGCCGCTCGACCAGACGCCGCCGCTCGGCGAGCACGGGCAGGGCGCGGCGCAGACGCTGGAGACGGTTCCTCTCCCGCTCCAGCCCGGCGATCTCTCCACCGAGCGCGTCGGCCTGCTCCCGCATCCGCTCCAGCTCCTTGCGGAGACCTTCGAACTCCCGGCCGGAGAGGGAGGCGTCGGAGAGCTCCCGACGCGCCTCCCGGTATTCGGAGACGGCCTGGTTGATCAGGGGCTTGGCGCCGCGGGGGAGGAAGAGGCCCTCGGCCTCTCCATCCAGCGACTCCAGCACCTTGCGCAGGCTCCGGGAGCCGAGCCCGGCGGCGAAGAGCGCCTGCCCCACCTCGCCGTGCTGCTCCAGCAGCTCGCGCCCGCCGGCCACCAGCGCCTCGTGGTCGATGCCGAAGAGGGTCGAGAAGTGCCGCTCCTCCATGCCCTGGAGGCAGCGGTCGAGGAAGCCCTCGTCCAGGGGGGACTCGTCCTCGGGCGAGAGCACGGTGCTCTTCGAACCCTTGCGGCGGAGGAAGGAGACCTCGGAGCCGTCCCCCAGGAGGAGCCGGCCGCCCACCCGGAGCTGGTCGTAGGAGTGGAGGAAGTCGTCCGGGCTGCGCAGGGGGAAGCCGAAGAGGAGCACCTTCAAGGCGCGCAGCGCCGAGCTCTTCCCCGCCTCGTTCGGGCCGAAGACCACGTGCAGGCCGTGTTCGCCGCCCGAGAGGTCGAGCCGCCGCCCGGTGAACGGCCCGAAAGCCCTGAGGTCGAGCTCGAGGAGCCTCACGCGCCCTCCGGGGCGGCGAGCAGCCGGGCGAGGAGGAGGTCCTTGACCTCGTCGAGCACGCCCCGCAGCCGCTCCGGGTCCGTGGGGTCCAGGGCCTCTCCGTCCGCGAACAGCTCGGGCGGGAGCTTGCGCCGGAGGTCGGCGAAGCCCTCGGCCAGCGCGGCGAGCTCCCCGTCGCTCGCCTCCAGGTCGCGGAGGCTCCGCAGCAGCCCGCCCAGGGCGTCGTCCGCGGCGAACAGGTCGGCCGTCTCGGGGGACCGGGTGCGGAGCCGCACCTTCTCGATCCACACCGCCCCTTCGCCGAACCCCAGGGCCACGGCGCGGCACTCCTGCACCCAGCGCTCGGACGAGGCGAGGAGCTCGCCATGGGCCGGGCAGGCCCCCTCGATCACGATCCGCGCCGCGAGCGTCCGGCCGTCCGCGGCCGCCACCTCCCGCTCCAGGGCCCGCCTTACCCGGTCCAGGACCTCCCCGAGGTCTCCGGCGCCGCCGGCATCCACCGCGCAGACCGTCCAGCGGAAGACGTCCAGGTCCCGGTGCTCCACCGCCGCCACCTCGCGGTCCTGAACCGTCACCAGCGTCGCTCCCTTCGGCCCGGTCTCCCGGGCGTGGCGCCCCTGGAGCACGCCGGGAAAGACGATCCACGGGTCCCGGCAGACCACCTCGCGCTCGTGGACGTGGCCCAGGGCCCAGTACTGGTAGCCCTTGGAGCGCAGGCCGTCCACCGTGCAGGGCGCGTAGGAGGCGTGGCCGGGACGGCCGTCCAGGCTGGTGTGGAGGAGTCCGACGTTGAACCGGTGGGGCACGGCCGGCGGATAGAGGGCCGCGAGGTCGTCGCTCACCGCGGCCGAGGCGAACCCCTGGCCATGGAGGGCCACCTCCAGCTCGTCCAGCACCACCGTTTCGGGCCTCTTCGTGGAGAACACCCGGACGTTCCCCGGCGGCCGGAGCACGCGGGAGATCTGGCTCGCCGCGTCGTGGTTGCCGGAGAGGAGGAAGACGGGGATGCCCGCCTCCTCCAGCCGCCGCATCTGGGCGGCGAAGAAGAGCCCCGTGTTGTAGTCCTTCCAGTCGCCGTCGTAGAGGTCCCCGGCCAGGAGGACGAAGGCCGCCTCCTCCGCGACCGCCAGGTCCACCAGGTTTTCCAGCGCCCGGCGGGTCGCGCCGCGGATCTCGCTGACGGGCGCTCCCTCATAGCGCTCCAACCCCCGCAGGGGGCTGTCGAGATGGACGTCCGCGGCGTGGAGGAACTTGAACACGGCTCGACTTCAGGAGTCGCGGAAAGCATACAGCAGGAAACGCCGCCGGAGGACCGCTTCGTGGTAGCGTCTTTCCATGCCCAACCCCGACCCTGCGCTCCCCCGCTGTGGGTGGGTCACGGACGATCCCCTCTACCTCGCCTACCACGACGAGGAGTGGGGCGTGCCCGTCCACGACGACCGCAAGCTCTTCGAGATGCTGATTCTGGAAGGCGCCCAGGCCGGCCTCTCCTGGCTCACCATCCTGCGCCGCCGCGAAGGCTACCGCCGGGCCTTCCACAAGTTCGACGTGAAAAAGATCGCCCGCTATGGCGAGAAGGACGTGGCCCGCCTGCTCCAGGACCCCGGCATCATCCGCAACCGGGCCAAGATCGAGGCCACGATCAAGAACGCCCGCGCAGCCCTCGACCTCGCCGAGGAGACCGGCAGCCTCGACACGTTCCTCTGGCAGTTCGTCGGCGGGGCACCCAAGATCAACCACTGGAAAACCCTGAAGGAGATCCCGCCGGAGACGGCGGAGTCCAAGGCCATGAGCAAGGAGCTCAAGCGCCGGGGCTTCGGCTTCGTGGGCTCGACGATCTGCTACGCCTTCATGCAGGCGGTGGGCATGGTGGACGACCACACCGCGGGGTGCTTCCGCGCGGCCGAAAGGCGCTAAAAAAACTTTGGAAGCTGCGAAAAACGGTTTTTAGCGGCTTCCGGCAGGACGAAAGCGGCTTCACGGCAGTTTTAAGCGGCTTAAAAG
>DASQEB010000174.1:0-4064 GCA_035633875.1 Thermoanaerobaculia bacterium | reverse complement strand
GGCCGCTCTGCTGGAGAGCCGGCCCCGCCTTGGCGGTCTCCAGGCCGAAGGACTGGGCGAGGAAGTCGTGGATGGCCCCCCCCTCGTCCAGGGCGTAGACGTAGATCTCCGTGGGCAGGGTCGCTCCCTGGGTGCCGGCGAGGAGCCCGGGGCCGTCCACCTCGATCACCACCGGCACGTAGGCGGTCTCCCCCGCCACCCGGAAGGGGGCGGCGAGAACGGCGGCGTGGATGGCGCCCCGCTCCTCGCCGCTGGTGATCTGGCTGGCGGTCTCCAGGAGCTTTTCGAGCGACGTCATCTCCGCGTAGGGCTTGGGCGCGAAGTAGCCGGGGCGGTGGACCACCCGGGTGCCGCGGGGGGCGCCCTTGAGCTCCACCCGGAGCTTGCGGTAGGCGCCGTCCCGCTTGAGCTTCTCGGGCTGGAAGGAGAGGACGTAGGTCACCCCCGTCCGCTTGAGCATTTTGTCCATGGCGCCCGAGAGGTCGTTGGCGTTCTCGATCAGGTCGCCGCCCGTGCCGCGGGCGATCTGGAAGAGGCTGTCCTTGCCGCCGGCGCGGCCGGGGGTGTCGGCGGCGCCGGCACCGGCCGCCCGCAGACCGCCGATGTCCACCGTCTGGATGACGCAGTCGGCCCGGCGGAACGACTCGAGCATGCCTTCGATCTCGTTGAGGCTCTTGGTGTCACCGAAGACCTGCTCGGACGAGGCCTCCCAGACGTTGCCTTCCAGGGTGTCCTGGGCCAGCTCGTCCCGCTCCTTCTGGTCCGTGCTCCCCGTGACCAGGGAGGTGTCGAATCCCTCCGAGAGGAGGACGACGTACTTGCGTCCCAGGACGCTGCCCATCAGCTTGCCGAGGTCGGCGAAGGAGCGGGCGAAGGCGGTGACGGCGGTCCTCTGCGAGGAGGTATTCGCCCTCTCGCCGAGCTTTCCCATGGAGCCGAGCTCGGAGAGGAGGGCCTCGTTGGTCAACGCCTCCAGCTCCAGGCCGGCCTCGCTGGTGCGGCGGGACTGCACGGCGGAGCGAGTATCCGCCGGCCGGTCCGTCTCGTCGCGCTGGGCGACGACGAGCCGCAGCGGGTCCGGCGGCCGGTCGGCGTCCGGCACGATTCCGAGGGTGTCCAGGGCCGCGTCGATCTGCCGACGGTCCGCGGTGAAGCCGAGGACGATCTGGGGTCCCCGGGACGCGCTGTAGGTGGCGACGGCCGCGAGGTCCTCCGGGTGCAGGCCCTGGAGCACCAGGTCGCGGGCCGCCTCGCGGGCGCGGACGACGGACCTGGCGTCCGAGAAGGCGAGGTCGAAGAGGAGGAGGAAGTGGCGCCGGGCCGAGATCGGAAGCCGGGTCCTCTTCTGGCCGGGGGCGTAGAGGTCCAGGACCTCGAAGCCGGTGATCTCGACCTTCCTGCGTCCGTCGTAGACCTCGAAGTCCGCCGCGGAGAGCCCCCGCACCGGCTCGCCGTCGCGTACGACCTGGACCGGGACCTCCACGACGACGACATCCGTGGTCTCGGCGAAACCCTGGGCTGAGGCCGGTTGGGCAGACCCTCCCCAGACCGTGGCGGCGAGGATCCACGGAAGCGGACCGAGCCTTCGCATTCGTTACCCCCCTGGCCCGGACGCGCCGGGCCAGCCCTCACTTCTGTTGCAAAACGACAGCAAGGACATCAATGAATCACATCAAAGGATAGCGAATTTGTCTCCCGATGTCCCGTCTTGGGGTCCTTGATGTTGACGTGGAGCACGTACTCCCCGGCCTTGAGCCCCGCGGGATCGAAGGTGGCGATGAGCTTGTCCAGCCCGGAGATCCCCGTGGCGGTGCGCTCGACCATGGCGAGACCTCCGGCGGGGGAGTCCTTGCCGTCGGCCGAGATCACCCGGCCTTCGAGCTCCAGGTCCCCCTCGCCCAGGTTGTAGGCCACCAGGCAGAGGCGGGCCGCCTTGTCCCGGCGCAGCACCGGCCGGGCGGAGGGCACGTACGGCTCGCCCGAGACGGTGAAGGGATAGTCCACGAAGGCCTGGGGCGAATCCCCGGTGCGCTCCCGCACCTTGATCCAGCGCTGGTCCTCCTCGATGAAGAAGGGGGGCAGGAGAACAGGCTGCGCCATCTGGTAGGAGGGGACCTCCAGGGGGAGGGACTCGACGGCGGTGCGCCCGGTGATGGCGTTGCGCACCAGGACCCGCACCCGGTAATTGCCGGGAGCGAGGTCGAAGTGCCCGTAGTACTTGAGCCCGGTCTGCTCGAGGGCCTTGCGGGCCTTGGCCATCTCGACCTTCTGGGTGAAGAAGCCCCGCATCTGGTTCTGCGCGTCGCTCACGTAGCCGAAGAGCTCCACCTCCATCTTGTCGCCCTTGTGGCCGACGAGGAGGCTGGGGCCCCCGACCTCGACGATGACCGGCACGTAGGCCTGGGTCTCGGTGTTCCGGAAAGGCGCCACGAGGACGTTGATGTCCAGATCCCGGCGGGGCACGGCCGCGGCGATGCCGTCCGAAGCGAGGAGGTTCTTCTCCAGCGGGTCGAGGTCCTTGAACGGCCGCGGCGCGTAGTAGCCGGCCCGGTGCGAGACCCGGGCCGAGGCGGGCAAGCCCTTGACCTTCACCTTCAGCCGGCGGTAGGCGCCGTCGCTCTTGAGGTCCGACCGCTCGAAGGAGAGCACGTAGGTGACGCTGGTGCGGTCCAGCACCCTCTCCAGGGGCTCGCGCAGGTTGTTGGCGTCCTTGAACAGCTCGCCGCCGGTCTCGTTGGCCATGTAGAAGAGAGCTTCCTGACCCGAGGCCCGGGGGCGCTGGTCGGCGCCAGCCCGCAGCCCGCCGATGTCCACCGACTGGATGACGCAGTCGGCGCGGCGGAACTCCTCCAGCATCTTGTGGAGGTCGTTCTGGAGGCCGGTGTTGCCGAAACGGGCGTCGTTGTCCACCGTCCACTGGGTTCCGAACTGGACGGCGATCTGGTCCCGTTGGTCCTCCCCTTCGGTGGTGTCGCGGCCGATCAGGAGCCGGCTGTCGAAGCCCTCGGAAAACAGCACGATGTGCTTGCGCCCCTTGACCGCGTTGAGGGCCCTGGCCATGTCCCCGAGAGCGCGGGAGTAGCTGGAGATCCTCCCCACCTCGAAGGTGCGCTCGACCCTCTCCGCGTAATTGCTGATCGCCCGCAGGTACTCGGTGACCTCGATGTCGGTCGAGAGCACCAGGTCGTTCTGGCCGACGCCGGAGCTCTGGTCGCCGAGGCCGCCGGGCGACTCCAGCAGGAAGCGCAGGGGGTCGGCGCGGGCGTCGTGCACCCGGCGCATGCCCAGGGTGTCCACGGCCCGGGCGAGTTGCGCCCGGTCGGGAGTGAAGGTCACCACCAGCTTGGGGCCGTGCTCCAGCGAGTAGGTGGCCACCGCCGCGAGGTCCGTGGGCTGCAGCGAGTTGAGGACGAAGTCGCGGGCCGCCAGGCGGGCCTTGAGCACGGACGTCGGGCTGGAGAAGGAGAGGTCGAAGAGGAGGAGGAAGTGGCGCCGCGAGCTTGACGGGAGCTCCAGGGTCTTGCCGGGATTGGCCTCCCGCTCCTGGCGGATCGAGATCAGGTCGACCACTTCGAAGCTGGTGATCGTCTGGCGCTCTCCCCCGTCGTAGACCTCGAAGTCCTCGGCGGTCAACCCCCGGACGGGGTTGCCGTCCCGGCCCACGACGTTGACGGGCACCTCCACGGCGACCACCTGGGAGGATTCCTCGAAGCTGCGATCGCGGTCGCGCTGGGCGCCGGCCGGAACGGCCAGCAGGCAGAGCAGCAGGGCTGCCGGGAGGGAGGGACGATTCCGAACGGCTCTGAGATGCATCGCGGCCTCCTTCGACCACTGAGAAGGACCATGGTACTACCGCATGATCCTCATGGCGAGCCCTCGTAGAGCTCGGTCCGTGGGGGCAGGAGACCGGGCTCGCTCTTCACTTGCCTGCCTGATTTCCCATCAGGCGGGCGTAGAGAATGGCCTCGTCGTGGGTCGCGTCCAGCTTCAGGGCCCGCTCTAGGTGGTGGCGGGCCTTGTCCATCTCCCCCAGGGCCATGTAGACCTTGACGAACCCCACGTGG
>DASQEB010000173.1:0-2101 GCA_035633875.1 Thermoanaerobaculia bacterium | reverse complement strand
CGGCAGCACCGCGTCCTCCCCTGCCAGACGCAGAGCCTCCCGCCGGGGATCCCCGGTTGACCGCAGGTCCACCCGGGTCAGGGCGAGGGGTGCGACCGGCGCGATCCGCTGCACCGGCCGGCCGTCCACCGTGGCGAAGGTGGTGCGCAGCGCCTCGTGTCGCCGCACGATCTCGCCGAGAGCCGCCTCGAGGGCCGCCTCGTCCAGGGCCCCCTCCAGGCAGACGGCGGCGGTCATGTTGTAGGCGGCGCTGCCCGGGTCGAGCTGGTCGAGGAACCAGAGGCGCTCCTGGGAGAAGGAGAGCGGCAGCTCGCCGTCGCGCGCCACCGGCACGATCGGCGGCGCGGCCGGCGCGCCCTCCTCCCGCCGCGCCTCCTCCACCCGGCGGGCCAGAGCCGCCACCGTCGGGTTCTCGAACAGGACCCGCAACGGCAGTTCCACCCCGAAGAGCCCGCGCAGCCGCGAGACCATTCGCGTGGCCAGGAGCGAATGCCCTCCGAGCTCGAAGAATCTATCCTCGACTCCCACCCGCGCGACACCTAGCAGCTCCGCCCAGAGGCCGGCCAGCAGCTCCTCGACCGGCGTCCTCGGCGCTACATATCCGCGCTCCGCCTCGATCTCTGGAGCCGGCAGGGCCCGGCGGTCCACCTTGCCGTTGGGCGTCAGCGGCAGTGCCGGCAGGATCACGAAAGCCGCCGGAACCATGTGCTCGGGCAAGGTCCGGCGGAGGTGCTCGCGCAGCTCCGCGGCCGAGGGGTTCTCGTCGGCGGCGGGCACGAGGTAGGCCACCAGCCGCTTTTCCGTCCCATGCTCGCGGGCCAGCACCACGGCTTCCCGGATGGATGGTCGGGCGGCCAGCGCCGACTCGATCTCTCCCAGCTCGACGCGAAAACCGCGAATTTTCACCTGGTGGTCGATCCGGCCCAGGTATTCGAGATCCCCGTCCGGCAGATAGCGCGCCAGATCGCCGCTGCGGTACAGCCGTGAGCCGGGCTCGCCATAGGGGTTGGGCACGAAGCGCTCCGCCGTCAGCTCCGGACGCCCCAAGTACCCCAGGGCGAGGCCCGTGCCGCCGACGTGGATCTCCCCCGGTACTCCCACCGGCTGCGGCTGGAACTCCTTGTCCAGCACGTGAAGGGCAAGGTCGGGGATCGCCCGGCCGATGACGCTGCGGGACCCTTTGGCGTCCATACGTCCGAGCGGGCGGTAGGTGACGTGCACCGTTGTCTCGGTGATGCCGTACATGTTCACCAGCCGGGGGCATTCGTCTCCGTGGCGCGCGAACCAGGGTGCGAGGCTCGCCAGCTCCAACGCCTCGCCGCCGAAAATCACCCAGCGCAAGGCCAGGTCCGGCGCCGTTCCGGCGAGCACCGCATCCTCGGCCCAGGTCAACTGTCGAAACGCCGACGGTGTCTGGTTGAGCACCGTCACCCGTTCGGTGCGCAGCAATCCGTAGAAAGCCTCCGGCGAGCGGCTCTCCCACCAGGGCACGACCACCAGACGACCGCCGTAGAGCAGGGCCCCCCAGATTTCCCACACCGAGAAGTCGAAGGCGTAGGAGTGGAAGAGCGTCCAGACGTCCTCCGGACCGAAGCCGAACCAGGGCTCGGTTGCTGTGAACAGCCGCACGGCGTTGCCGTGGCGCACCACCACTCCCTTCGGCCTCCCCGTCGAGCCGGAGGTGTAGATGACGTAGGCGGGATGGTCTGGCGAGACTGCGACGGCGGGGGCTTCGGCGTTTTCGCCTGCAATCCGCTCAGGATCTCGATCCAGGAACACCACCCGGGTGGCCGGACCGGGCTCCGGCAAGACTTTGGCCAGCGACCCATGGGCGAGCAGCACCGGCACCCGGCTGTCCGCCAGCATGAAGGCCAGACGCTCGCGAGGATACGCCGGATCGAGCGGCACGTAGGCGCTGCCGGCCTTGAGGACCCCCAGGATCGCCACCAGCATTTCTACAGACCGCTCCAGGCAAAGGCCCACCAGATCCCCGGGGGAGACCCCCAAGCCGATCAGGTGCCAGGCGAGCCGGTTTGCCCTCCGGTCGAGTTCGCCGTAGCTCAGCCGCTCCTCTTCGCAGCCCACCGCGACCGCCTCCGGC
>DASQEB010000172.1:0-22575 GCA_035633875.1 Thermoanaerobaculia bacterium | reverse complement strand
CGCAACAAGACCTACTACCGGCAGCTCCAGTGGCTCTCCGACGGCACGATCTTCAACGGCGTCCTCCCCGGCTTCAGCGAGGGCGCAGACGGGGTCGTCCGCACCCTCGTCCTTCTGGACGACACGCAGGAGTTTTTCGGCAACCAGTTCGAGGCGGTCTACTCCGCCGCGACCGGCTCGATCTCCCACCGCCTCCTCGCGGGCGTGGAGGTGGGGCAGTTCGACGACGAGTTCACCCTGGACTTCGCCCTGCTCCCGATCATCAATCTTTTCGATCCCGTGGAGACGGCGAGCGGACCGATCCAGCGGATCCCGAACCAGGCCGGGGATGCGTCCAGCCGGGTGATCGCTCCGTACGTCATCGACCAGATCGGCTTCTCGGACCGGTTCCAGGTCGTGGTGGGCGCGCGCTACGACACGATCGACTACGAGGACGAGGTGTCGGGCACCGATCGGGAGTTCTCCAAGGTCTCGCCTACGCTGGGGGCTGTCTACACGCCAATGCCGTCCCTTTCCCTCTACGCCACCGCGGGCCAGGCCTTCGCGCCGCCGTCCAGCCGGGTGGTGGGGGAGCGCAGGGCTGAGGAGAGCACCCAGGCCGAGGTGGGTTTGAAGGCCGAGCTCCTGGGCGGCAAGGTGCAGACGACGGTCGCCCTCTTCGAGCTCGAGCGGGAGAACGTGGCGATCCCGGACCTCACCGGCGTCATCCAGCAGACCGGGACCCAGCGCTCCCGGGGCCTGGAGCTGGAGCTCGCGGCCGAGCCGCGGCAGGGCCTGCGGACGCTCTTCTCCTACGCCTATACGGATGCGGAGCTGACCCGTTTCGCCGACCAGGTCCTGGTCAGCTTCAACCCGCCCACGTTCGTGACCGTGGACCGCTCGGGCAACGTCCCGGCGTTCGCTCCCGAGCACATCGCCAACCTCTGGGTGAGCCAGCGCTTCGGCAACGGCTTCGGTGTGGGCGCCGGCGGGCGCTACCTCTCGGAGCAGTTCATCGCCGAGGACAACGCCTTCGAGATCGACCCGAGCTTCACCGTCGACGCCTCGCTCTTCTACGACCTGGGGCTCTGGCGGCTGAACCTCCATCTCCGCAACCTGACCGACGAGGAGACCTTCACCCGCGGCTTCGGGAACACCTCGGTGATCCCGGCGCCCGGCACGACCGTGTTCGGCGGGTTCGAATACCGACTGGGGCTGAACTGATGAAGCAGGACTATGACGTCATCGTGATCGGCGGCGGGCCCGGCGGGGCCGCCGCTTCGACCCTGATCGCCCAGAAGGGGCACCGCGTGCTCCTGCTCGAGCGGTCCCGCACGCCGCGGTTCAAGATCGGCGAGTCGCTGATGCCCGCGACCTACTGGACCCTGGAGCGTATGGGCGTGTTGTCCAAGCTCAAGGAGAGCCATTTCCCCAAGAAGTACAGCGTCCAGTTCTACAACAAGATGGGTAAGCCCTCCTCCCCCTTCTACTTCTCGGAGACCGATCCCCACGAAAGCTCGCAGACCTGGCAGGTGCTGCGCAGCGAGTTCGACGCCCTGCTGCTGGACAACGCCCGCGATCAGGGCGTCGAGGTGCGCCGGGGGGGAGCGGTCAAGGACGTGCTGTTCGAGGGCGACCGCGCCGTGGGCGTCCGGGCCGACCTGGATCACGAAGGCGAACGGGAGATCCGCTGCCGCGTGGTGGTGGACGCCTCGGGCCAGAGCTCGCTGCTCGCGAAGAAGCTCGGCCTGCGGGAGCCGGACAGGGAGCTCCGCAAGGCCTCCTTCTTCACCCACTTCGAAGGGGCTTACCGCGACCCCGGCATCGACGAGGGCGCGACGCTCGTCCTCCACACCGAAGGTGCGCAGGCCTGGTTCTGGTACATCCCCCTGCCCAACGACCGGGTGAGCGTGGGCGTCGTGGGCGGCCTCGACTATCTGATCGCCGGCCGCTCCGCCGACCCGCAGCAGGTCTTCGACGAGGAGGTGGCGAAGTGTCCGGCCCTGGAGCGGCGCATCGCCAACGCCGTCCAGGTCATGCCCGTCCAGGCCACCAAGGACTTCTCCTACCGCTCCAACCGCATCGCCGGAGACGGCTGGGTCCTGGTGGGGGACGCCTTCGGCTTCCTCGACCCGATCTACTCCTCGGGCGTGTTCCTCGCTCTCAAGTCCGGCGAGCTGGCCGCGGACTCGGTCCACGAGGCGTTGACCTCGGGCGACCTCTCGGGCGAGCGCCTGGGCGCCCACGGCCCCATGTTCCTGGCCGGGATGGAGGCCATGCGCAAGCTGGTCTACGCCTTCTACGAGGAGGATTTCAGCTTCTCGAAGTTCCTGGCCCGCTTCCCCGAGCACCGGCAGGGCATCGTGAACCTCCTCGTGGGCAACGTCTCGGCGCCGATCGGCGACCTCTTCAAGGACATGGCGGAGATGGTCCGCCTGCCCGAGGAGGCCTACCTCGCACCGGCCTCGGAGGGCGCCGCGGCAGGGGCGGTCCGGTGAAGCAACCCTGGGCGGGGCTGCTCACGGCGGCCCTGATCGTCCTCTTCCTTCTCCACAACGACATCTGGTGGTGGGATGACGCGACGCTCGTCCTCGGCCTCCCCGTGGGGCTCGCCTTCCACGTGGCGCTCTGCGGGGCGGCATCCCTGGTCTTCTGGCTGATCACCCGCAAGGCGTGGCCGGAGGACCTGGAGTGACGCTCGTCATCCTCGCCGCCTATCTGGCCCTGGTTCTCCTCATCGGCCTCTTCTCCCACCGCTTCTTCCGCGGCACGAGCGAGGACTGGTTTGTGGCGGCCCGCACGATCGGGCCCTTCATCCTGCTGATCTCGCTGTTCGGCGCCCACATGACGTCCTTCTCGCTCCTGGGCGCCTCGGGGGAGGCCTATCTCGAAGGGATCGGCGTCTTCGCCCTCATGGCCTCATCCTCGGCGCTGGTGGTGCCCGCGGTGTTTTTCTTCATCGGCACGCGGGTCTGGGCTCTGGGCAAGCGCCGGGGGTATCTCACGCCCGTCCAGCTCTTCCGCGAGCGGTGGGAGTCGGACGGTCTCGGGCTCCTCCTCTTCGTGGTGCAGATCGCGCTCCTCGTCCCCTACCTCCTGATCGGCGTGATGGGAGGCGGAGCGACCCTCACCCAGATGACGGACGGCCAGTTCCCGCCGTGGGTGGGCGGGCTCGTGGTCTGCGGTGTGGTGATGACCTACGTGACCTACGGCGGCATGCGCGGCACGATCTGGGTCAACGTCTTCCAGACCCTGGTGCTGCTGACCCTCGGCCTCGCCGCCTTTGGGATGATCGTCGGCAAGCTCGGCGGTCTGGAGGCGGCCATGGCCCGGATCGCTGCGGCCGAGCCGGGGCTCCTCGTGCGCGAGGGGCACATCCACCCCCTGGAGCTGCTGACCTATACCCTGATCCCCCTCTCGGTGGGGATGTTCCCCCACATGTTCGTCCACTGGCTCACCGCCCGCAGCGCCGCCTCCTTCAAGCCCACCCTCATCTGGTATCCGATCTGCGTCGCCGTGGTCTGGGCGCCGAGCGTGATCCTCGGCGTGCTCGCCCGGGCCGACTTCCCCGATCTGGGGCCGGGCGCGGCCAACTCGATCCTCGTCCGGATGATCGACCTCCATGCCCCGGGCCTGCTCGCCGGGCTCCTCGCGGCCGGCGTGTTCGCTGCGATCATGAACTCCTTCGACTCGCAGGTCCTCTCCGTGGGCACGATGTTCACGCAGGACATCGTCCGCCACCACGGCTTCCACGACCGGATGAGCGAGAGCCGGCAGATCACGGTGGGACGCCTGTTCACGGCGGGGGTCCTGGTCGTCACCTTCCTGATCTCCCTGGTGGCCGACCGGAGCATCTTCAAGCTCGGCGTCTGGTGCTTCACGGGCTTCGCCGCCCTCTTCCCCGTGGTGGTGGCGGCGCTCTTCTGGAAGCGGAGCACGAAGTGGGGAGCCGTGGCCTCCACGGTCTCGGTCATCGTCCTCTGGACGTACTATGTCCTCCAGGGCTGGAACGAGCCGGGCTACACGGTGGCGGGCACCGGGATCATGCCCGTGGGGGTCGTCTTCCTCGTCTCCGTCGCCGCCATGGTCGTCGTCTCCTGGGTGACGAGGCCGCCGGCGCCGGAGACCCTGGCAAAATTCTTCCCCGAGGAGGGGACCACCGCAGCGGCATCCGTGGAGGGAGCAAGGAGGCTCGCATGAGGATCGCCTATATTGCCGCTGGCGCCGCCAACATGATCTGCGGCACCTGCCTGCACGATAACGCCCTGGCCGCAGCCCTCCGGCGTCGCGGGCACGATGTCGCCCTCATCCCCACGTATACGCCGCTCAAGACCGACACGGACAGCATTGCCATCGATCGGGTTTTCTTCGGCGCGCTCAACGTCTACCTGCAGCAGAAGGTCGGTGCCTTCCGCCACACCCCGGCCGCTTTCGACCGTCTCCTGGACAGCCCCGGGCTGATCAACCGGATGGCGAAGCTCGGCGCGTCGACCGACCCGACGGAGCTGGGGGACCTCACGTGGTCCATCCTCAAGGGGGAGGAGGGCTTCCAGGCCAAGGAGCTGGAGAAGCTCGCGGCCTGGCTGCGGGACGACTTCCGCCCGGAGATCGTCCACCTCACCAACTCCATGTTCGCCGGCTTCGCCCGCGTCCTGAAGCGCGAGACCGGCGTCCCGATCGTCTGCTCCCTCCAGGGCGAAGACCTCTTCCTCGACCAGCTCCGCGAGCCCTGGAAGGACCGCGTCTTCGAGGTGCTCCGCGAGCGCGCGCAGGACGTGGACGGCTTCGTGGTCAACACCCGCTGGTATGGCGACACCATGGCCGAGTACCTCCGGGTCGACCCCGGCCGCATGCACGTCGTTCCCCTGGGGGTGGACCTCAGCGGCCACGGCGAGCCCGAAGCGCGGCCCGGAGGTGCCCCGCTCACCCTCGGCTACCTCGCCCGGATCTGTCCCGAGAAGGGGCTCCACGTGCTGGTGGACGCGTTCCGCATCCTCGCCAGCGACCTGGCCTGGAAGGGGCGGCTGCGCCTGCGCGTCGCCGGATACCTGGGCGAGCGGGACAAGCCCTTCCTCCAGGAGCTCGAGTCGAGAATCCGCGCCTGGGGACTGGGGGACCTCTATGAGTATGCCGGCGAGGTGGACCGCGACGGCAAGATCCGCTTCCTCCGCTCCCTGGACGTCCTCTCCGTGCCCACCGTCTATCGCGAGCCCAAGGGACTGTTCGTGCTGGAGGCCCTGGCCAACGGCGTGCCCGTGGTCCAGCCGCGGCACGGCGCCTTCCCGGAGCTGCTCGAGGCCACCGGCGGCGGTCTCCTCGTGGAGCCCGGCTCGCCCGAGGCCCTGGCCCGGGGGATCGCCGAACTGCTCGACGATCCGGCCCGCCGGGCCGAGCTGGGGCGGCGGGGGAGAGAGGCCGTCCACGCCCGGTTCGGCGACGCGGCCGAGGCCGCCAACGCCCTGGAGGTCTACGGGCGGGTCCTGGCCGAGCGCGCGTCCCAGAAGGTTCCGGCATAATCCACCCGCCATGCACGAATACCGTACCCGGCGCCGGATCGAGTTCTCCGACACCGACGTGGGCGGCATCGCCCACTTCTCCCGGTTCTTCGTCTTCATGGAGACCGCGGAGCACGAGTTCCTGCGCGCCCTCGGCACCAGCGTCCACCTCGACGTGGACGGGCAGAAGATCGGCTGGCCCCGGGTCTCCGCCACCTGCGAATACCTCTCGCCGGTCCGCTTCGAAGCCGTGCTCGACATCCACGTGAAGGTCCTCCGCAAGGGCGCGAAGTCCATGACCTACGGCTTCGAGATCACCCACGACGGCACGCCGGTTGCCCGCGGACAACTGACCTCCGTCTGCTGCGTGCTGAACGATCCGGCCGGCGTGCGGTCGATCCCCATTCCGAGCTTCCTCGCGGAACGGATCGAGGAGGCCCCGTGAGCCTCGCCGTCCGCGACGTCCACAAGAGCTATGACACGGGCTCGGAGCCGGTCGTCGTCCTGCGGGGCGCCTCCCTCGATCTCGGTCCCGGCGAGTCTCTCGCCATCACCGGCCCGTCGGGATCCGGCAAGAGCACGCTGCTCCACCTCATCGGTACGCTCGACCGGCCGACCTCGGGCACGATCGAGATCGGCGGCACCGATCCGTTCCGCCTGCCGGAGCCCGAACTGGCCCGCTTCCGCAACCGCTCGGTTGGCTTCGTGTTCCAGGACTCCCACCTCCTGCCCCAGTACACGGTCCTCGAAAACGTCCTCGTGCCCACGGTCGCGTTCCCGGAGAATGGAGCGGACCTGAAGGCCGTCGAGGCCCGGGCCGTGGAGCTGCTGGAGAGGGTGGGTCTCGGCCACCGTCTGAAGCATCGCCCGGCGGAGCTCTCCGGCGGCGAGCGCCAGCGGGTGGCGGTGGCCCGGGCGCTCATCAACCGTCCCGGTCTCCTCCTCTGCGACGAGCCCACCGGGAGCCTCGACCGCGCCGCCGCCGGGGCCGTGGCGGATCTCCTCTTCGAGCTGCACGCGGCGGAGCGGACGATCCTCATCGCGGTCACCCACAGCCTGGACCTCGCGGCCCGCTTCCCGCGGCGCTGCGAGCTCGTGGAGGGGCGGTGCGTCCCGTTCTCCGCAGCCTGACCCACCACTGGCGGGCGAACCTGGCGGTGGCCCTGGGCGCCGCCGTGGCCTCGACCATCCTCACCGGCGCACTCCTCGCAGGCGACTCCGTGAAGGGGAGCCTCCGCGCCCTCACTCTGGAGCGCCTCGGAGGCATCGACGCCGCCCTGGTGACCGAGGGCTTCTTCCGCGAGAATCTGGCCGCGGACCTCGCCTCCCGCTCCGGCGCGAAGATCGCCCCCGCGGCCCTGGCCCGGGGGACCGCCGTCCACGGCTCCACCCGGACGCGGGCCGCGGGGGTCGCGATCTACGGCGTGGACGACCGCTTCGCCTCCCTGTTCGGTGGCGGAGCCGACCTTTCCATCCTGAAGGCCGAGCAGGCGCCCGGCGGCATCTTTCCGCCGCTCGCCGTCAACGAGTCGTTCGCCCGCGAGCTGGGGGCGAAGGAGGGGGACGACGTCCTCCTCACCTTCGAGCTGCCGGGCGAGATCCCCCGGGAGACCCTCCTGGGGGAGAAGGATGCGGAGGATGTCCTCGCCACCCGCCGTTTCACCCTGGCCCGGATCCTCCCGGACCGCGGCCTCGGCGGCTTCAACCTCGCCCCCCACCAGGCCCAGCCGCTCAACGCGTTCGTCGCGCTCCCCCGGCTCCAGGAAGCCCTGGAGCGCAAGGGGAGGGCAAACGGCCTCCTCGCCACCCTGCCCGCGGACGGCAAGCCGATCGAGATCCGGGGCGCCGTCCGGCTGGAGGACCTGGGGCTGCGGATCGTCCGCGGCGGAGGCCAAGTCTCCCTTGAAAGCGAGGAGTTCTTCGTCAAGCCCGGGGCCGTGGAGACCGCCGAGGCGATCGGCAAGGACCTCGGAGCCACCTCCCGTCGGGTCTTCACCTACCTCGCGACCGGCCTGCGGGCGAACGGCCGTCTCCTCCCGTACTCCATGGTCTCCGGCCTGGACGGTCAGAACCTCGCCGACGGCGAGGTTCTCCTCAACCGCTGGGCGGCCGAGGATCTCGGAGCCAGGCCGGGGGATGTCGTCCAGATGTCCTATCTGATCATGGCACCGGGAGGCGGTCTCGTGGAGAGGACGTCCCCCTTGCGCGTCCGGGGCGTTGTCGAAATGACCGGCCTGGGCGCGGACCGCACCTTGACGCCAACGTTTCCCGGGATCGAGGAGGCCGAGGACATCGCCGCCTGGGACCCGCCGTTCCCCGTGGACCTCTCCGTCATCCGACCCAAGGACGAGCGGTACTGGGACGATCACGGCTCCGCGCCCAAGGCCTTCATTTCCCTCAAGACCGCCCAGCGCCTCTGGCGGACCCGCTTCGGGGATCTGACCGCCGTCCGCTTCGAGACGGCCGATCCCGCGCGCCTGGAAGAAGCTCTCCGTCGCGAGCTGCCTGCCCGGGTCGGTCTCGAGCCCTTCGGCTTCGCGTTCCAGCCCGTCAAGCAACGGGGTCTCGAGGCCGCGGACGGCTCCACGGACTTCGCCGGCCTCTTCCTCGCCTTCAGCTTTTTCCTCATCCTCTCGGCCGTGCTCCTCGTGGGGCTCCTCTTCAGCCTCGCGGTGGAGCGCCGGGCGGGCGAGCTGGGCCTTCTCCTGGCCGTGGGCTATCCCGTCCGCAAGGTGCGCCGCCGCCTCTTGGCCGAAGGCGCCGTACTGGCGGGCGTCGGAGCGCTCCTCGGGCTCGTCGGGGCCGTGGGCTACGCCTGGCTCCTGATGGCCGGGCTGCGCACCTGGTGGCTGCCCGCCGTGGGCACGCCGTACCTCTTCCTGCACGTCAACCCTGTGAGCCTGATCGCGGGCTGGGCCGTGTCCGTCCTCGTCGTGCTCCTCGCCATCGCCTGGACGGTGCGTCGCCTCGCCAGAGTCCCCAGTCCCGCGCTCCTGGCCGGCT
The DNA here is from genome assembly GCA_035633875.1 of Thermoanaerobaculia bacterium. Taxonomy (GTDB): domain Bacteria; phylum Acidobacteriota; class Thermoanaerobaculia; order Multivoradales; family UBA5704; genus DATARR01. Next base: position 14,098 of record DASQEB010000172.1, on the reverse strand, counting down.
CCACGACGGTCCCCGGTTCCGCGAAGCCCGGCCGCCTCGCGCGCTGGCTCGCCCCCGGAGCGTTGGTGGCGGCCCTGGGGCTCGCTCTCGTCATGCTCACTTCCGGCGAGACCGCGTCCCCGGCCCTGGCCTTCGGCACTGGCGCCTGCGCCCTCACTTCCGGCCTCGCCTTCGTCTCCTTGTGGGTCCGCCGTCCCCGGCCGTCGCGCCACCTCACCCTGGGCGCCATGGCGGCCCGGAACGGCGCCGCCAGCCCCGGCCGCAGCCTCCTCTCCGTGGCCCTCGTGGCCTGCGCCTGCTTCGTGCTGGTGACGGTCGCTGCCAACCGTCGGAGCGAGAGAGGGGAGGGCGCCCCCGAAGGGGCCGGCGGCTTCACCCTCTTCGCCGAGTCGGACGTCCCCCTCGTCCACGACCTCAACCGGCCCGAAGGCCGCCAGGCCCTGGGGCTCCCCGACGAGGACGAGCCCGCGCTGGAGGGGACCGCCGTTCTCGCCTGCCGTCTCCTGCCCGGCGACGACGCGAGCTGCCTCAACCTCTACCGGCCCGAGCGGCCCCGCCTCCTGGGAGTCCCGCCGGAGATCGCGGAGCACGATTTCCGCTTCCGGCGGACGATCGAGGAGACCGCGAAGCCCTGGTCCCTCCTCGCGAAGGACCTGGGCCCCGGCGTCATCCCCGCCGTGGCGGACGAGGCCTCGGCCACCTGGATCCTCAAGCTCGGCCTGGGCGACGAGCTGGAGATGGAAGACGAATCCGGCCGCCCCGTCCGCCTCCGGCTCGTAGGGCTCCTCGAGCCGAGCCTCTTCCAGAGCGAGATGCTGGTCTCCGAGGCCAACCTCCTGCGGTATTTCCCGAGCCGCGCCGGAAGGTCCTTCTTCCTCTTCGACGCGCCGCCGGAGAAGGCCGCCGAGGTCTCCCGCGTCCTCGAAGAGGGGCTCGGCCGCTATGGCTTCGACGTGTCCACCACCGCCGAGCGTCTGGCCGCCTACCGGGCGGTGGAGAACACCTATCTCTCCACCTTCCAGGCCCTGGGGGGCTTCGGCCTCCTCCTCGGCACCCTCGGGCTGGGGATCGCGCTCCTGCGCGGCATCCTCGAGCGCCGGCGGGAGCTCGCCGCCCTGCGCGCCTTCGGCTTCCGCCGCCGCCGCATCGCCTGGATGGTGACCGCCGAAAACGCCTTCCTGCTCCTCCTGGGAGTCCTCCTGGGGACCCTCGCCGGCCTTCTCGCCGTGGCTCCCAATCTCGCTGCCGGAGGAGGTAGCATCCCCTGGGCACCGCTCGCCGGGACCCTGGCGGCCGTGATCGCCGCCGGGCTCCTGTCCTCCATCGCCGCCGTCTGGAGCGCCCTCGGCGCGCCGCTTCTGCCGGTGCTCAAGGAAGAGAGATGACCCTGTCGCGTCCTGATCTGGAGGTATCGCGTATGAACTGGCTTGTCTTCGCCCTGATGACCGTCGTCTCCTGGGGCCTCTACGGCGTTTTCCTCCACACCGGCCAGTTGGGCATGGCGGATCCGGTGAACGGCCGTTACAAGGCCTTTCTTTTCGTGGGCCTGGCCTACTTCCTCACCGCCGTGCTGGCGCCCCTCCTCATCCTGAAGCTCCAGGGCGCCGCCTGGACCTTCCCGGCGAAGGGCGCCGTCTGGTCCCTCATCGCCGGCACCGTCGGCGCGATCGGAGCCTTCTGCGTCCTCCTCGCCTTCGGAGCCAAGGGCACGCCGTCCGTCGTCATGACCATCGTCTTCGCCGGCGCCCCCATCGTGAATGCCATCACCTCGATGGTCCTCCACCCCCCGGCGGGAGGCTGGGGGAGCATCCGCTGGCAGTTCGTCGTCGGCCTGCTGCTGGCGGTGGTGGGGGCGGGGATGGTGACGCTCTACAAGCCCGCGCCGGGGCCGGCGAAGGCAGCCAGGACGGCGGGGAGCGCTTCGAGCACCGTCTCGGCGCGCTGAGGGCAAAAATCGGGGGCGGCCACCTGTGGGCTGCCTCGGGCAGCCGCCCCCTCAAACCGCCGGACCCCTCCGAATTGGCGGCATTCAGCCACCGTCCGGCGTACAGAATTCCGTTGCGTGCCTTGCGGACGGACGCCGAGCGTCGGTACCCGCCTGGCAGAATCGTTCTGGATCTAGAGCGATTGTAACAGCTTTGCCACATTTGTCCAGCGGGATCAGAATCCGGTGGTGTCCCAACTCAGCGTGGGTGGCAGAAAGGGGGTCTCATGCACCGGCCTTCAAAACCGGCAGATTCCGCGTCCGCCCCGCGAGCTACGTTTCCGCCCTCGCAGGCTCCGTTTGCGCCCCCGGGAAATACGGTTCCGCGTCCGGAGATTTTGTGTCCGCCCTCGCCAGATGCGTCTCCGCCCCCGCGAATTCTCTTTGCGCCCCCGCCAATTCTGGATGCGCCCCCGCGAATTTTGGACCGTCCCCCGCGAGGGCGCACCCATCCCTCACGGGGGCGCGAGCAAAATTCGCGAGGGCGCGCGCGTCCCTCGCCAGGGCGCATCCGGAATTCGCGAGGGCGGACCCATCCCTCGCGGGGGCGGACCCGTCCCTCGCGGGGGCGCAATCAAAATTCGGGAGGGCGCAACCAAAATTCGCGGGGGCGCACTCTTCCCCCGCGAGGGCGGGTCCTCACTCAGTGTTGGCGGTGGAGGGACGGAAGCTCCCCCACCCGGAGCCCGGCCCGGTCCGCGGGCAACGGTGCGGACCGGACTCGGACTAAGCGACGAGATCTCCTTGCCTTCCCTGAGACTGGCAATAAGGTATAGGTGCAGAAACCTTCCTCCCCTGCGCCTGGGGGTGGGGAGCTGCCTTCCATGAAACCACCGGCCGCGCGATCCGTAGGTGAACATCGAGTGGTTGTGGACCCTTCGGGCTCCACTTCCACGAAGGTTTCATCGAGGAGGCGGAAGGATGAGCGAACAGAGGGGACTGGAATTCGGTGACGTCCTGCGCCGCGACGTGGGCTTCGCGATGCGCAGCCTCGCCCGGCGCCCGCTCTTCACGGCGACGGTCGTGCTCACGCTCGCGCTCGGGATCGGCGCCAACACGGCGATGTTCAGCGCCGTCGACACGGTGCTCCTCCGTCCGCTCCCGGTGGACGGGCTCGACCGGCTGGTGACGGTCTATGACGACCTGCCCGGGATCAATCTGCAGAAGGCGCCGATGTCTCCCGCGGAGGCCACGGACCTCTTCGCCCGCACCGATCTGTTCGAAGCAGCCACGGCGTTCGGAGACCGGGGCCAGAGCGTGACGCTCACCGGCTTTGGAGAGCCGCGGCGCGTCTCCGTGAAGCCGACGATGGGGCGGTTCTTCGACCTGTTCAGCGTTCGCCCCCATCTCGGGCGGCTGTACGGCCCGGAGGAGTCGCAGCCGGGGCGCGCCCATGTGGCGGTGCTCGGGTACGACTTCTGGCGGGATCTCACCGGCGGGGATCCGGGGCTCGTCGGTCGCACGGTAGATCTGAACGGGAGCCGGTACGAAGTGATCGGCGTGCTCCCTCCGGAGCTCCGCTTCCCGCGGGGAACGGAGATCTGGACGCCGCTGGAGGTCACGCCCCGGATGCTGAGCCCAAGCCAGCGCACTCGGCTCTACATGACCTTCGTGGGACGGCTGCGGCCCGGCGTCACGCCCGAGCAGCTCGCGGACCAGCTCGCCGCCGAAGCCGAGCGCTGGCACCGTCAGCACCCCGGCGAGTATGACTCCGCGCATCGCCATACGCTGGTCAGCGAGCCGTTCGTCGTCACCCTCGCCGGCCAGCTCCGTCCCGTGCTGCTCGTGCTGATGGGAGCGGTGGCGCTCGTGCTGCTGATCGCCTGCGCCAACGTCGCGAGCCTGCAACTGGTGCGCGCCACGGGGCGGATCAAGGAGCTCGCCGTCCGCACCGCGCTCGGCGCGGCACGGTGGTCGATCGTGCGGCAGCTCCTTACCGAGAGCCTCCTCCTGGCGATCGCGGGCGGCCTCCTCGGGCTCCTCTTCGGCGCCTGCACGATCGAGCTGTTGACCCGCTGGAACGCGGTGCAGTTCGAAGCCCTGCGGGAGGTGCGCCTCGACCCGGCCGTGCTCGCCTTCACCGCCGCGATCACGCTGCTGTCGGCCGTCCTCTTCGGTCTCGTTCCCGCGCTGCGGGCCGCCCGCGTCGATCCCCAGGAGACGCTCAAGGAGTCGGCCCGCGGTACATCGGGCGGAGCGCGCCAGCAGCGGCTGCTCAAGGCGAGCGTCGTCGTACAGCTCGCGCTCACGCTCGTGTTGCTCCTCGCCTCCGGCCTGACGATCCGGAGCCTGTTCCGGCTCCTGGAGACCGACCCAGGCTTCCGCACGGAGCAGGTGATGACGATGACCGTGGGCCTCCCGCCCTCGCGGTACACGGACGGGACCTCGCGCACCCTCTTCTTCGACTCCCTCCTCGAGCGCCTGAACGCCGTCCCGGGCATCCAGGCGGCCGGCCTGGTGATGGGGCTCCCCTTCGGCGAGGGAGGGGACAGCAGCCCCTTCGACATCAAGGGACGTCCCAAGCAGCCGGGAGAGCCCGAGCGTCACGCGAACATCCGCGTGGTGAGCGGGGACTATTTCCAGGCCCTGGGCATCCCCCTGCTCCGCGGAGTGCTGCTCGACGAGTCCAATGCGCCGCCCCTCCGGGATGCCTCGACACCGGTCTCCGCGCTCATCGACGAGGCGCTCGCCAAAAAATATTTCGGAAGCGAGGACCCGGTCGGGCGCATCCTCAACCAGGGGCCGGACGCGGTGATCGTCGGGGTCGTGGGTGCCGTGCGGGACGGCGAGCTCGGGAAGGACGCCTATCCCACCGTCTACTACTCGCAGCGCCAGTACAACTGGATCGGCACCCTGTCGGTCGCCGTGCGCAGCACGCTCGAGCCGGAGACCGCGGTCCGGCTCGTGCGCGATGCGGTCCGGGAGCTCGACCGGGGCGTCCCGGTGTTCGACGTCGCTCCGATGCGGGAGCGCGTCGAGAGCTCGCTCGGTTCCCGGCGCCTCGCCATGGCGGTGCTGACCGGGTTCGCGGCGTTGTCGCTCCTCCTCGCGGTGCTCGGCGTCTACGGCGTGATCAGCTACAGCGTCAGCCAGCGAACGCACGAGATCGGGATCCGGATGGCCCTCGGAGCCCGGCCGGCTGACGTCATCCGGATGGTGCTGCAGACCGGGGCCGTCCTCGCCGCCCTCGGTGCGGTCGCGGGGACGCTCGTCTTCCTCGGCCTCGGCCGCGTCCTCGAATCCCTGGTCTACGGAGTCGGCCCGCGCGACCCGATGATCCTCGGCGCCGGCATCGCGCTCCTGGGGGGCGTCGCCCTCTTCGCCTGCTACGGGCCGGCGCAGCGCGCGGCGAGCATCGACCCGGTGGAGGCGCTGCGGGGGGAGTAGCCGCAGCACCATGGGCGACGGCCGGGAGCGGCCGGGCGGTCGACAACCCCCGGCAGATCGCGCCCTACCGCTACTCGCGCAGGTACGGCCCGCAGCCCCCGTGCTTCGCCCGCGCCACCGTCATCCACCCACCGCACAGCGCTTCCCTGGCCCTCGTCGGCGGCACCGCCAGCATCGTGGGCGAGGAGTCGGTGCACCGGGGCGACCTCGAACGGCAGACGGACGAGACGCTGGCCAACCTGACCGTCCTCCTCCGCGCGGCGGCTGGAGAACCTGACAGGTCCCTGGACGATCGCGCGGCCGTGCTGGCCGGCTTCCGCGAGGTCCGGGTCTACTTCCCGGACCCGCGGCGGCTGGACGAGCTCCGCATCCTCCTGAAGGACGCCTTCCCCGGCGTCCGGAACCTCGAGTGGGTCCGTGCGGACATCTGCCGGGCCGAGCTGATGGTCGAGATCGAGGGCGTGGCGGCGCTCACGCCAGGATGAAGTCGAACTGTCCGGTGAGCGATCCGTCGCCGGACTTCACCACGTGCATGATCAGGCTCTCCCTGACCAGCCCGTCCCTGGCATTCAAGGGCTCGCCCGGAAAGAAGAGCTGTGTGGTGAGCAGGGCCGTGTTGCGCCCCTGGACCCGAACGTGGATGTGCGGAGTCCGGAGAAGGCCGAACTGCCTGTAGGTGCCGGGCTTCACCGTCTCGACGCGAAAAGCGCCTTTGGCGTCCGTGAACTGATGGCCCCGGAGCCGGAAGCCCTCGTTGTCGTAGACGCCCTCTCCATCACAGCTCCAGAAGTCGAGCATCGCCCCGGCGATGGGTTTGCAGTCCGTCGTGAGCACGCGCCCCTGGACGACGAGAGGGATGCCTACCGTGCCGGCCTCGCGCAGAACGGTCCGCCTGGGCGTGTTCGGGGTGTAGAACGGCCCCTCGGTGGCGGGCTCCGTCGGCTCCTCATGGCCGTCGTCGCAGGCGGGTGTCAGGGGCAGGAGGCGGGTCGTCCTCGGATCGCGCTTGTGGCCGAGCCAGGCGAGACCCGCAGCTCCTCCACCGAGGACCGCCGCACCCGCACCGACCAGGGCTTTCATGACCTTCCGCCGCGAGATCGCCATCACTGCCCCCCTTCGTCGTGATATCGATCCACGAAGCATTCTACGCTCTCTCGGCCGAAGACGGGCGAGCCTCCTACGACCGCACTCCCCTCCCCTGCTCCGCGGCCTTGGCGACCTTCTGCCGGAAGACGGTCAGGTCGAGGATCGGCTTGGTCCAGTGCTCGTCGCAGCCGGCGGCGAGGGATTTTTCGCGGTCCCCCTGCAAGGCGTGGGCGGTGAGGGCGACGATCGGAACGTCATCGAAGGTGGGGTCGGCCCGCAGGCGCCGGGTCGCCTCCAGGCCGTCGAACTTCCCGGCCAGGCTCAGGTCCATCAGGATGAGGTCGGGCGTCCAACGGCATGCCCGGTCGATGCCGTCTTCGGCCGTGCCGGCTTCGACGACCTCGTGGCCGTCCAGCTCCAGGGTGAGGCGGACCAGCTCGCGGGTGTCGGGTTCGTCTTCAACCACAAGAATCCTGGCCATGGGAAGGTCTGACTCCAAGCTCTTCGAGGGTTTCTCTCAGGTGTAATTCCAGGTCCGACATCAGCAGATCCCCCTTGCGAATCACGTCGGAGATCTGCCCCAGGATGAAGCTCCGGTCCTCCGGCGTCATGTCTTTGCCGGTGATCACGAGGATGGGGATGTCCTCCGTCTCCGGATCGGAGCGCAGCCGGGCGATCAGCTCATAGCCGCTCATGCCCGCCGGCAGGATCAGGTCGCTGAGGAGAATCCGCGGTTTCTTCTCTGCGATCATCTTGAGGGCCGTCTCGCCGCTCGCCGCCGCGCGGGCGTCGTAGCCGGCCTTGCGCAGGGCCGCCATCAGCAGCTCCCGGATGCCCCGCTCGTCGTCGAGGACCAGGATGTAGCCGTCCCGGTCCTCCGTCCCGCCGGTGCTGACCGCGCGCAGGGCTCCGAGCAGCCGCTCCGGATCGATGGGCTTGATCAGGTAGTCGGAGGCCCCCAGGCGGTAGGCGAGAGGCCGGTTGTCGACGATGGAGCAGACGATGACCGGGATCCGCGCCGTGGTCCGCTCGGATTTGAGGGCCTGCAGAACACGCCATCCGTCCATGCCCGGCATCATCACGTCCAGGGTGATGACGGCGGGAGCGAGCTCGCGGGCAAGCTTCAAGCCCTGCCGACCGTTCGAGGCGACGCGGACCCGATAGTTTTCCCGGGAGATCCCTTCGGAGAGCACGGCGGCGGTGTCCGGGTCGTCTTCGATGATCAGAACGAGCGGCCTGGTGTCCTCGTCCGCTGCAAAGGCGGCATCCTCCTGCTCCTCCCGGAGCGGCTGGGGATCGGAGGCGCCCACGGCATCCATGGATAGCCGGTCGAGGAAGGCCATGTCGGGATCGGGCGCCACCAGCGGGAAGGTCACAGTGAAGGCAGAGCCGTCGCCCAGCTTCGACTCGACCTCGATCTTCCCTCCCAGGAGCTGGGCGATCTGCTGCACGATGGAGAGCCCGAGACCCGCCCCGCCGACAACCCGGGACATGGACCCGTCGACCTGGCGAAAGCGCTCGAAGATGAACTTCACCGACTGCTCGTCGATGCCGACACCGGAGTCCCGCACCATGAACCGGCATTCCCCCTCTCCCCAGGGCACCAGCTCGGCCTCGATCGAGCCGCGGTGGGTGAACTTGATGGCGTTCGACAGGAGGTTGATGACCACCTGGCGCACCCGCAGCGGGTCGGAGAAGGCGAGGGGGAGGTTTTCCGGGATGCGCAGCCGGTACTGCAGGTCCTTTTGCTGGGCGAGGGACTGCATCTCATGGAAGGAGTCCTGGACCAGCTCGGCGAGGTCGAAATGCTCGCGGTGGATGCGCATGCGGCCGGCCTCGATCTTGGCGATATCCAGGACGTCGTCGATCAGGGCGAGCAGGTGACGGCCGTTGCGGAGGATGCGCTCGAAGGCGCGCTGGTAGGGCTGGGGAGCGGGCCTGCCCGCGCTCATCTCGGCGAGTTGGGCGAAGCCGATGATCGCGGTCAGCGGCGTCCGCAGCTCGTGGGACATGTTGGCCACGAACTCGGCCTTGAGGCGGCTGTAGTCCTCGAGGCGGCGGTTGGCCTCCTTGAGCTCCTCCACCAGGGAGCGCTGGCGCTCCTCGCTCTCGCGCAGCTCCTGCTCCGTCCTCTTGATCCGGAGGAGGGCCCGGACGTGGGCGAGGAGGGCCCGCTGCTCGATGGGCTTGACCAGGTAGCCGTCGGCGCCGGCCTCGAGCCCTTCGACCTGGTCGTCCGCGGAAACCCTCCGGCCGGAGAGCAGGATGACGAACGTGCCGACGAGACGTGGATCGGACTTGATCTGGCGGCAGATGTCGATGCCGTCGGCGTCGGGCAGTGCCGCGTCCAGCAGGACCAGGTCGGGCCTCGCCTCCCGGCAGGCGCGGAGCCCCTCCTCGCCGGTGGAGGCTCGCAGGGCCTGGTAGCCTGCCGCCTCCATGACGCGGGCGTAGGCGTCGAGCAGGGCCGGCTCGTCGTCGACGATGAGCATCTTCGGGACGGTCATCCGCGCCCTGCCTGCCCCGCGAGGGCCCGCTGCCTGGCGCGCGCCGCCGGGCCGTAGCGGGCGGCGAGCTCCGGCTGGAGCTCATCGTGGCGCGCCGTGACCGCCTCCGCCAACGCGTCGCGCCGGGCGTCGATGGCCTGTCTCACCTCCCGGTTGAGATCCTGGAACGTTTCCATCAAGAACAGACGTGTTCGAAGTAGCGAAGCCGGGTTCTCGCCGGATCCAGTTTCAAGCCTTTGGGAATTCCCTTGTGGGACTCGCGGTGGAGATGGCTCTTGTGCCAGCTCAGGAAGCTGTCCTCATCGCTCCAGTAGGTGAGGAGCCAGATCTCGTCCGGATCGTCGAGAGGGCTGATCACCTCGAGCCGCAGGAAGCCGGGCGCGCCCTCCACGAGATGCGGCCGCTCCACGAACGCCCTCTTCACGTCCGCCGTCATGCCGTTGGCCACGGTGAAGCGGCTGAGCGCCACGAACCCCGGTGTGGCGCTCTCGGAGGTGTCCCCGGCTTCGCTCGGCAGCGTTTCCAATCTTTCTAATCCTCGATCGGTACATCCAGGAAAAGCCGGCAAATCGAACGATCAGCTCGGCAGGTGCTCTACCCCCTGCGGCTCCCTCCCGCGCTCGGAAGGAAGAATGCAAACACCGGACCGTCCTTTCGTCTTGCCCGCGCCGGTCTCCTGAGCTAGCCTGTCCCGCAGTAAATCCGGAGAAAGGACCCGTCCACCCAGCCCATGCCTGACATCCAACGTTCCGACTCCCAGCGCAAGATCTTCGTCCTCGACACGTCGGTCATCCTCTACGACTTCAACGCTCTCCAGAACTTCCAGGAGCATGACGTCGCGATCCCGATCACCGTCCTCGAGGAGCTCGACCAGTTCAAGAAGGGCAACTCGGTCCTGAACCTCCAAGCCCGGGAGTTCATCCGCCAGCTCGACCGGCTGTCGGCGCACAACATGCTCCATGACTGGATCCCGCTGAACGGGCCGGCCCGGGGCAAGCTCCGGGTGGTGGCCGACGAGCCCGGCCACCTGGACGCCTCCGACGTCTTCGGCTCCCGCAAGGCCGACCACCGCATCCTCAACACGGTCATCGGCCTGACCCGCTCCGAGCCCGGCCGGCGGGTCGTCCTGGTCAGCAAGGACATCAACCTGCGCCTGAAGGCCCGGGCCCTGAACCTGCCGGCCGAGGACTACGAGACGGTCAAGATCAAGGACGTCGACCATCTCGACAAGGGAAAGAGCGAGGTCGAGCTGGCGGACGGGAGCCTCATCGACCGCCTCTACCAGGAGGAGTCGCTGCCCGTGGCCGAGATGTTCGGCGAGCGGCCCACGGCCAACCATTACTTCATCCTGCGAAGCGGCTCGAAGTCGGCCCTCGGTTACTTCAACCCGCGGACCGACCGGGTGGAGCGGGTGCCGAAGTCGCTCGCCTACGGCATCTCCCCGCGCAACGCGGAGCAGACCTTCGCCCTGCACGCGGTGATGAACCCGGAGGTGCCGCTGGTGACCCTCTCGGGCGCGGCGGGCACGGGCAAGACCCTGCTCGCCCTTGCCGGGGCCTTGGAGCAGCGCCGGCTCTTCCGGCAGATCTACCTCGCCCGGCCCATCGTTCCCCTCTCCAACCGGGACATCGGGTTCCTCCCGGGGGACATCCATTCCAAGATCAACCCCTTCATGCAGCCGCTCTGGGACAACCTCGGGATCATCAAGAACCAGTTCGAGGAAAAGGAACGGGAGTATAAAAAGATCGACGAGCTGGTGGAGACCGAGAAGATCCACATCGTGCCCCTGGCCTACATCCGGGGCCGCAGCCTCTCGAACGTCATCTTCATCGTGGACGAGGCGCAGAACCTGACGCCCCACGAGGTCAAGACCATCATCACCCGTGCCGGCGAGCGCACGAAGATCGTCCTGACCGGCGACATCTTCCAGATCGACACGCCGTACCTGGACGCCACGAGCAACGGCCTCTCCTACCTGATCGACCGCATCCGGGGCAACCCGCTGTACGCGCACGTCAATCTGGAGAAGGGGGAGCGCTCGGAGCTGGCCAACCTGGCCAGCATGCTGCTGTAGGCCCGGGGGCGTGGGGGCGCCACGAGGGGGCACAATGAATTGCGCCCCTACAAGGGAACGCGGTACGTCCCTGGTTTCCTACAATGCCCTCCGCCCCTTGGCGCCCATGCAGGCCGCAGGACGGTCCGCCTTTTGCATTCCCGCCTCGCCGAGGTACCACCGCGGCGAGGGCTGCCAGACCAGCCCGAACTCCCGGGTCGCGGCATTCATGATGCGGTCCATGGCTTCGTCCACCGAGTCGGTGAAGCAGATGCGATCGCAGTCGGCGGGTAGGATCGTCCCTTCGGCGACCATGCGATGGCAGATGAACTCTTTCAGAGGCTGCCAGTAATCGGTGCCCATCAGCACCAGGGGGAAGTTCCGGATCTTCCCGGTCTGGATCAGGGTCGCGCACTCGAAGACCTCGTCCATGGTGCCGAACCCGCCGGGGAGCACGACAAAGGCGTACGAGTACTTGACCAGCATCACCTTGCGAACGAAGAAGTACCGGAACTCGATCCAGCGGTCGAGGTAGGGGTTCGGCTTCTGCTCCTGGGGGAGCACGATGTTGCAGCCGATCGAGGGAGCTCTCACGTCGCGGGCGCCGCGGTTGGCCGCCTCCATGATCCCCGGCCCGCCGCCGGTCATGACCGTGAAGCCGGCGCGACCGAGGCGCTGCCCCACCTCGCGGGCCAGGGCGTAGTAGCGGTGGCTCTCGGGGAAGCGGGCGGAGCCGAAGACCGTCACGCACGGTCCGATAAAATGCAGGCCCCGGAAGCCGCGGATGAAGTCGGCGCCGATGCGCAGGAGCCGGGCGAATTCCGAGGAGCGGGTCTGGGGCCCTTCGAGGAAGCGGCCGTCCTCCGCCTGCTCGGTCCCCTTGCCCCAGCGGGGAGGCTCGCCGCTAGCCGCCGCGGCCTCGCGCTCCACGGCCGGAGCGGGTCCGGGGTGGGGTTCGGGTCGGATCTCCTGCATGGCGTCCAGCCTACCAAAACATGGAGAAAGCACGAATGAGACCAACGCTGAGGAATCTCGCTCCCCTTTCCCGGGACTCCGGCAGGAAGGCCGGGAAAGGGACCGGAAGGGAGGGGGTCCGACGGGGCCTCCGTTGGAGTCTCGGCCTCCTTTGTCTCCTCCTTGTCCGTCCGCCTCTGGCCTCCCCGGCACGCCAGACCCCGGCCGAGCCGGCCCAACGCTTCCCGAACGTGATCATCCTGAGCATCGACACCCTGCGTGCCGACCGCGTCTCCGCCTATGGCTACCGCCGTCCCACGACGCCCAACATCGACCGGCTGCTCGCGAGCGGCGTCCGCTTCACCGAGGCGCGGACCGTCGAGCCGCTGACCAACCCGGCGCTCTGCTCGATGTTCACCTCCCTCTATCCGCACGAGCACGGCGCCACCCGGAACGGCCTGCGCCTGCGGCCCGGCCTGCCATCGGCCGCGCGCTCCTTCGCCCGGCGCGGCTACCGCACCGCCGCCTTCGTGGGCAACTGGACGCTCAAGAACCGCGTCTCCGGTCTCGGCGACCACTTCCAACAGTACGACGAGGTGTTCACCCGCAAGCGGTGGCTCGGGCTTTTCAAGGGCGAGGCTGACGCCAGGGACCTGACCGACGCCGCCCTCGCCTGGCTGGAGGAACACCGCAGGAGCTCCCGCCGGCCCTTCCTCCTCTGGGTCCACTCCGTGGAGCCCCACGCTCCCTACCGGCTCCAGGAGGACTTCGCCCCCAGGCTGGGGATTCCGACCCAGGGCGAGGTGCCCCGCCAGGATCGCTACGACACGGAGATCGCCTTCGCCGATCACCAGATCGGCCGCATCCTCGACGTTCTCGAGCGCGACCCGCACCTCAAGGCCAACACCCTGATCGTCTTCACCTCGGACCACGGCGAGAGTCTGGGCGAGCACTCCCACTGGGGCCACGGGCGCCACCTCTATGATCCGGCGCTGCGCATCCCCCTCGGGTTCGCCTGGGCCGGAAAGCTCCGCCCCGGCGTGATGGAGGCCCCGGCCCTGAACATCGACGTGGCGCCGACCCTCCTGGGGCTCGCGGGCCTGCCGGTCCCGGAGAGCTTCCGCGGCTTCGACTGGGCTCCGGTCCTGCGCGGAGGCGAGCCGCCCCGCGGACGCGTGACCTGGTTCCAGGCCCACAAGGGGGCCGTGCTCTCGCAGAACGAGGCCCCCAATGCCCGCCGCAGGGGGCTCCTGGAGCTCGCCTCCCTGCTCGACGGCCGCAAGGAGATCTGGCGCCTCCAGGAGGGCAAGCGCTGGCTCTTCGACCTCGGCGCCGACCCCCGCGAGAGCCGGAGCCTGGTGGGCAACGCCACACCGCCTTCCGACAAGCTCCGGAGCTGGATGGAGAACGTCCACAAGGGGCTCGTCACCTCGGACCGCCTCGCACCGCAGGACGAGGTGGACCCGGAAAACGTGGAGCAGTTGAAGGCGCTGGGGTATGTGAACTAAGTGCTATCTTCCCCCTGGGGAGAGACCAAGTTGAGCACCATCAAACCCGTCATCCTGCTGGCCGACAGCCAGCTCCTCTTCTGGCGCGACGAGGAGGGCAGGCCCTTTCTCGAGCGCGCCCGGGCGATGATCGAGGAGGGTGAGCCCGGCCGGGAGATCCGCGCCGCCTACCTCGGGGCTTCCAATGGGGATCAGCCCGAGTTCTACGACCTCTTCGTCTCCGCCATGGAGGCTATCGGGGTCCGCTGGTGTCGGCAGATTCCCTCCAAGCCCGGCCCGGAGGATCTGGAGTTCCTCGACGAGGCCAACCTCATCCTCCTGGCCGGCGGAGACGTCTGGCTGGGCTGGACAACCTTTGAAGAGACCGGCCTCAAGGAGAGGATCACTTCCCGCTACTACGCCGGGGCCTTGCTCCTGGGCGTCTCCGCCGGAGCCGTCCAACTCGGCCTCAAGGGGTGGGACGAGGAGGACGGCGCCCTCTTCGACACCTTCCGGATCGTTCCCTTCGTCGTGGACGTCCACGACGAGCCCTCCTGGGTCCGCCTCCACCGGATCGTCCCCAAGGCGGGCGAGCACGCCCGCGGCTTCGGCATCCCCTCGGGCGGCGGCGCCCTCTACC
>DASQEB010000171.1:0-5548 GCA_035633875.1 Thermoanaerobaculia bacterium | reverse complement strand
GCTGTTCCAGCTCAAGGCCGGCCAGTACAAGGTCCCCTTCGGCCGCCAGGAGCTGACCTCCTCCGGCAACCAGGAGTTCGTCGACCGCTCGATCGTTTCCAACGAGTTCGCCCGCGGCCGTGACATCGGCGTCCAGCTCTGGGGCACGCCCCTCGGCAACAAGCTCGATTGGCGCGTCGGCCTCTTCAACGGCAACGGCCGCACCGTGAGCCGCAACGACAACGATACGTTCCAGTACAACGCCCGCCTGACCTGGCAGCCCCTCGGCGACGTCCGGTACTCCGAGGGCGACTTCGAGAGCAGCGAGCGTCCGCTCTTCGCCATCGCCGGCCAGTACGAGTCCAATGAGCGGGCCGTCGCCGCCTCCGGGACGACCCCGGCCGACAGCGCGGACCGCGAGTTCGTCGGCGGCGACGTCGTGTTCAAGTACAGGGGCCTGTTCGTTTTCGGCGAATTCTTCGACGCCACGACCGAGCGGCAGGTCGCCTCGGATTTCGACAGCGACGGCTTCAACGCCCAGATCGGCTACTTCATCGGCCCGCAGAAGCTCGAGATCGCCGGCCGGTACGCCGTCCTCGATCCCAGCTCCGACCGGGACGACGACGAGCGCGAGGAGCGCGGCCTCGCTCTCAATTACTTCTTCAACAAGCACCCCCACAAGCTCCAGCTCGACTACCGCCAGCTCGAGAACAAGGCGACGGACCGCGAGGACGACGAGGTCCGCCTCCAGTACCAGCTCAGCTTTTAGGCAAGGGAGATGAAGACGCGGGCCGGGGAGAGACCCCCCGGCCCGTCTGGGACGTCCCACAGGGGATCAGTCCGTACCGATGGTAGAGGTCGGGCTGCCGTTGTCGGCGTTGTTGTTGTTGCCGAACGAGATGATGGCGCCCGAGGCCGAGACCAGGCCGTTGGTGTTGCCGGCAATCAGCGTGTTGCCGATGCGCACCGTCGCGGCCGCGCCCTCCGAGCGGATCCCTCCTCCCAGGTTGAGGGTCGAAGACGAGCGGTCGAGGTTGATCGTCACGGTCCCCCCGGCCGTCGAGATGGCGTGGAACCCGTTGTCCGTGTTGCGCACGGCGTGGGTGTTGGTGGCCATCACGTTGGAGCGGTCCTCGGCCCGCACGCCGAAGAGGCTGCGCTCGATCCGCACGTTGTCGAGGAAGACGTTCGCCGCGCCGGTTGCTCCAGGCTTGATGAAGATGCCACCGCCGGTGCCGCCGGAGTTGAAGTTGCGGATCACCGTGTCCTTGACGGTCAGCAGGCTGGTGGCGCTGGGCTGGAAGTCGATCCCTTTCTGGACCCCGCGGTTGATGTCGCAGTTCTCCACGTGAAGGGCCAGGCCGTTGAGGAACCGGATGGCGCTGCCTCCGCTCCCCGCGCCCTCGAAGGAGAGCCCCCGCAGGACGACCACGTCGGTTGCGGCCGCATTGACGGTGATCCCGTTGAACCCGCTGGTGAACAGCACCCCGGCGAAGGACCCTTCGTTCTGGACGGTGATCGCTTTGGTGATCGTCAACGCTCCGTAGGATCCGGGGTCCAGCACGTTGATGACCCCTCCGGCGGCCGTCTTCGAAATGGCGCCCGCGAACGTCTTGCAGGGGGCTGTGCGGCTGCACGGGTTGACGTCGTCCCCGACGCCCGAGACCCACGTCCGCGTCGCCTGGGCGTCCGCGGCGGAGGCCGACAGCAGGACCAGGGCGAGCGCCCCGACAACGGTACCAAATATCTTCTTCACAGTTTCTCCTCTCGTTCCAAGGGAACCCGAATGAGCACAGGCCGACCGCCGGCCTCGTCTCGCACCTGCATCGGGAGCTTGGAAGATTGTGGGCTCAAAGGCGGAGCAGTGTCAATCTCCGGTCGCCGCCCTGGTGGTCTGCCACAGCAGAAGTGACCGGTCGAGGGCCGACTGGGAGCGCACCCGGGCGAAACCGATCCGGCCCGTCGGTTGAAGTTGGCAGAGATTCGGGCCTGATCCTTGCATTCTTCCCCCTGTTGGACGGCCGCAAAGGTCGACAGAGGAGCCAGGATGCTCGAAATCGCCATCGCCGCTCTGGTCATCTCGCTCATCGCAGGAGCGCTCGGGTGGACAGGCCTTGCCCGGGGCGCTGCCAGGGTCGCGAAGGTGGTGTTCGGCATCTTTCTGGTGATCGCCATCCTTCTGATCCTCCTCGTGGTGCTCGGCATCGGTGCGGCCGTCTGAGCTCAACGGGGAGCACACCCTCTTTTGGAGGAAAGAACCATGTCTCGACAACTGATTCGCAACCTCGCCCTCATCGCCCTGGTCGCCGTAGGGCTCCTGTCGTTCGGAGCCTGCTCGTCGACCCAGACCACCGGAACCCAGGTCGACGACGCGGCCATCGTCACGAAGATCAAGGCCAAGCTGACGGCCGACGGGGACGTCAACCCGTTCAACATCGACGTGGACAGCAACAACGGAGAGGTCACCCTGCAGGGCACCGTCGAGAAGGACGTGGCCCGGACGCGCGCGGAGCAGCTCGCCCGCGAGACGGAAGGCGTGACGAGGGTGATCAACCTGATCAAGGTCGGAGGAGACGGCTAGCAATCCCTCCTGGAGCCGGGGCTCGGGATGCGGGTCCCGGCTCTGCTTCCTCCTCGTTTCGATCCACGCCTACTAGGTTGACGCCGTACGAGGGGCGGCGGCCGGAGCCGCCGCCCCTCGGGCGATCCGCTGCTAGCGGACGTTGACCTCCAGCTCGGCGCCGCCGGTGATCTCCCCGTCCGGGTCGCGCTGGATCAGGTGGACGCTGTAGACCCCCCTGGGCGCTCCGTTGCCCACCACGCCGCCGACAATGATCGGCGTGAGGGCCCCCCGGCCGGCGGCCAGGGGAATCCGGGTTTTCCCCCGGCCCGCGAGGAAGGCGACCTCCCGGCCCTGGAACGTGCCGAGAGTGAAGTTGTAGTCCTTCCGCGAAGCTTTCGGAAGCACCCTCTCCAACCGCGTCTGGGGCGGCACGGTGAGCACCATCTCGCCGCGGCCCTCGCCGGGGCAGTCCAGCAGGAGCCGCGTCTCCTCGAGGAAGGTCACCCGGCAGCCGTCGTCTTCGTCGGGAGCCCCGGAGGGGTCCCCGATCTGGCGCAGCCGTTCCTTGAGCCGCGGGTCGACCAGGTCCACGAACAGGCGCACCTGGCGCGGCAGGGTGCCGCGGTCGATCTCCAGGATCTGCAGAGCCTCCCGGCTCCTCCGGTGCCCCGCCACGATGCCGACCGCGAAGTCCGTGCCCGCGTCGGTGTAGACGATCGAGATGTTCTTCTGCGTCAGGTTGTTGTCGTCCCACACGTGGTTGCCGGTGGGCGCCGGGCCGTCGTGCGGCGCCACTTCGAGGAGCAGGCAGGGGTGCCAATGGACGGTGTTGGGGCCGACCATCACGGTCTCGGGCGGGACCAGGGCCTCCGGCCATCTCACACTGACGATGGTGTCGGCCCCCGGCGCGAGCCCGGTCCCCTTGACCTCGCCGATAAGGTACGTGCCGGGCGTCATGGGAGAGGGCACGGGATCTCCCGGCCGGTTGGTCGGGATGAACGAGTCGGGGTAGGTGAACTCGAACCCCGGGTAATGGGCGATGTAGATCCGCACGTAGAAGTCGAGGGAGGGGTCCGTACCGTTGTTGCGGAGGCGGGCGTAGACCCAGTTGTCCTGACCGGCGATGGGGCTCTGGTGCGGCCCGGCCGTGGCGTAGTTGGGCGGCAGGCCCGCCGCCCCCTCGACGACCGGGTCGGTGGTGCGCACCCACAGGTCAGGGCTGTTCCAGAATGCCCCCCCGGCGGGCACGGCCCCGACGTCGGCCAGGTTGTCCCGCACCACGAGGTCGCGGGAGAAGACGTAGCCGAGGGCCTCGTCCACCGCCCGCTCGGCGTCGACCCGGCCGAAGCCGTACCAGCGGCTGTAGACCGGCGGCAGCCCGCTCGTGACGGACGGGTTGCCGTTCGCGTCGAGCCACTGGCCCGTCGGATGGGTGTTCGCGGCGTCGATCTTCTCGGCCGTGTCGCGGAGGATCTGGCGCGCCTCGATCCAGGTCAGATCCGGATTGGCCGAGAGCACGAGGGCGGCGACCCCCGCGGTCAGCGGGGTGGCCGAGGAGGTGCCGCCGAAGTCGTTGCGGTAGTTGGCGGGCCCGGTGAGCACCGCCGCGCCGATCGCGTGGTTGTTGAGGAGAGCCGTCACCGGGATCGTGTTGGTCATCGGATTCGGGGCTCCGGTGACCGTCACCGGCTCGCTGCCCGGCGTGCCCGGCAGGCCGACCAGAAGCTGGTTGCCCGCGGCGAACCCGGCGACGCTCGCCACGGTGAGGACCGTCTGGCCCGTTGTGGCTGCCGCCGTGAGGGTCGTCTGCGTGGCCGCATGGCCGATGAGTTTGCCGTTCCCCAGGAGCTGACAGGACCAGGTGCCGTAATGGTCGGGCGGATTGTGCACGGCGAGGCCCAGGACATACTCGTCGTGGCTTGGAGCGCAGAGTTCGACCGGCCCGAAGCCGCTGTAGGGCGCCCGGATCTCGGTGACGCCATCGTTGGCCAGGGTCGAGGCGGCCATGCCGAACGTCTTCTCATAGGCCGCCCACGGGCGGTAGGTGGTGAAGTCGTTGTTCGCGTTGCCCCCCGAGAAGAAGCAGAGGCACCCCTTGCCGCCGCGGCCGTAGGTCATGAGGAAGTCGAGCATGGCGCTGGCCAGGCCCGAGATGGGCGCCCCGGCGCCGAAGCCGATGCTGGTAGTGAAGATGTCCGCTCCCGGGCCGATGGGAGCCGGGAAGCCTGCCCGCGGGCTGTGCGGGTCGAAGCCCGCCGCCCAGATGTACATGTCCGCGATGTCCGCCTCGGCGAACGGGAAGATCAGACCCATGATGCGGCAGTTCGGCGCTGCTCCGGCCAGACCCTCGGTCTGCCCGGCGAGGACAGAGGGGTTTTCCGCCCGCGCCGCCGCCACGCCCGACACTCCCATGCCGTGATCGCCCATGGGAGAGTCGTTGTCCGGCACCAGACTGACGAAATCGAAGAGCCGATAGACCTTGGCGCTGCCGTCGCTGACCGTGCCCTGGAAATCGGGGTGCGCGGGGACTCCACCCACCGATTCGATGCCCTGGTCCACCGCGGCGATGATCACGTCGGGGGAGCCGAAGGCCTCGAGCCCGGCGTCCTGCAGGTGCTGCCACGCGTTGGGCGTGTCCACCAGTTGCCGGTCCCAGACGCCGTTCCACAGGAAATCCGTCGGAGTGACGGCGTCGAGCTCGGCCGTGGTGACGAGGTTGGGCTCCGCCCATTCCACGTCCTCCCTCCGGGCGAGGGCATCGGCCACGGCGAGGAGCTCGTAGCTGGCCGGCCCGGGCGAGCTGAAGTGGTATGTGTTCGGGGAATAAGGCACTGCGCGGAGGATTTCGAGCCCGTGCTGCCGGGCGATCCCGCGCACGGACTCCTCCGTGACGTGAGCCCGGAACCGGACGATGAGCTCGTTGATCAGGTAGGACAGGGAGCGCTCCCGCAGCAGCACCACCGGCCCTGCGAGCTGCACCTGGGGCTGGCGCAGCAGCTCGCCCAC
>DASQEB010000170.1:0-3502 GCA_035633875.1 Thermoanaerobaculia bacterium | reverse complement strand
GCCCGCCCCCCCCGGGGGGACGGCCCCCGACAAGCCCTCTCTTGATGAACGGAACGGGAGCAGCCGCCGGCGAGCGTCAACGCTGGATCAGGAACTCCTGGGCGCCGGCATGGAACGTCAGCTCACCGCCCTCCAGGTCTACATCGATCCGCTCGATGGGCTCCCCGTGCTGATTGATGAGGATCTCCGAGACGGCATCCTGGAGGTGGCGCTGGATCGTCCGGCGCAGCGGACGGGCCCCGGTCGACGGATCGACCCCGGCCCTGGACAGCAGCCACTCCTTCGCCCGGTCGGAGACCTCCAGCCGGAGGCCACGCTCGGCAAGAGTATTGTTGACATCTTCGAGGAGAATGTCCACGATCGACCGCATCTCCCCCTCTCCCAACGGGTTGAAGACGATCACCTCGTCGATGCGGTTGATGAACTCGGGGCTGAACGCACGCCGCAGCTCGGCCAGGATCTCCTCCTCCAGCCGGTGGAAGCTCTCCTCCTGAGAGCCCTCGCCGAACCCCATGCGGCCGCCGCGCAGCACGAGCTTGGAGCCGATGTTCGAGGTCATCAGCACCAGGGTGTTGCGGAAGTCCACCTGGTTGCCATAGGCGTCCGTGAGCTGGCCGTCCTCCAGGATCTGGAGGAGCAGGTTCGCCACGTCCGGGTGCGCCTTCTCGATCTCGTCGAACAGGATCAGCGAGTAGGGCTGGCGCCGCACGCGCTCGGTAAGCTGGCCGCCCTCCTCATGGCCGACGTAGCCCGGAGGCGAGCCGATGAGCTTGGACACCGCGTGCTTCTCCATGTACTCGGACATGTCGAAGCGGACCAGCGCCTTCTGGCTGCCGAACAGGAACTCCGAGAGCTGGCGGGCGACCTCGGTCTTGCCCACGCCCGACGGGCCCAGGAAGATGAACGAGCCCACCGGCCGCTGCGGATTGCTCACCCCCAGGCGGGAGCGGCGGATCGCCCGGCTGATGGCGCTGATCGAGCGGTCCTGGCCGACCACGCGGCGCTTCAGGATGTCCTCCATGCGGAGCAGGCGCTCGGCCTCCTCGCTCTGGAGGGCGGTCACCGGGATGCCGGTCCAGGAGGAGATGACCTCCTCCACGTCGTGCCGGGTCACCTCCAGCACGCCGGTCTCGTCCGCGGCCACGCTCATCCTCTCCAGGTCCTCGCGCAGCTCGATCTCCCGCTCGCGCAGGTAGACCGCGCGCTCGAAGTCCTTGTCCGAGATCGCCACCTTCATCTCCTTGACGACCTGGCGGATCTCCTGCTCCAGGCGGCGCAGGTTCTGGGTGTCGCGCACCCGGCGCAGCTTGACCCGGGCGCCCGCCTCGTCCAGGACGTCGATCGCCTTGTCCGGCAGGTGGCGGTCCGTGATGTACCGGCTCGACTGGTAGATGGCCGTGCGCAGCGCCTCCGGGCGGTAGCGCACCTTGTGGAAGGACTCGTAGCGGTCCTTGACCCCCTCCAGGATCTCCTGGGTCTGCTCCGGCGTCGGCGGGTTCACCTGGATCGCCTGGAAGCGCCGCAGGAGCGAGCGGTCCTTCTCGATGTACTTGCGGTATTCCTTGAGCGTCGTCGCGCCGATGCAGGAGATCTCGCCGCGCGACAGGGCCGGCTTCAGGATGTTGGCCGCGTCGAGCGACCCCTCGGCCGAGCCGGCGCCGATCAGGGAGTGGATCTCGTCGATGAAGACGATGAGCTCCTTGCTCTCCTTGAGCTCCTTCAAGATGCCCTTCAGGCGCTCCTCGAACTGGCCGCGGTACTTCGTGCCGGCCACGATCAGGGAGAGGTCCAGGGCCATGATCCGCTTGTTGGCCAGGAAGATGGGGACGCGCCCCTCGATGATCCGCTGCGCCAGGCCCTCGACGATGGCCGTCTTGCCCACGCCCGGCTCGCCGAGCAGGATCGGGTTGTTCTTGGTGCGGCGCGAGAGGATCTGGATGATGCGGTCGACCTCCTCCTCCCGGCCGATCAGGGGGTCGAACGACCCGTCGCCGGCGAGCGAGGTCAGGTCCCGTCCATACTCGGAGAGGAAGGGCAGCTCCTTCTTCTGCTGCGAGGCCTCCCGCTCCTTGGCGATGGCGAGGACCTCCTCCCGCACCGTGTAGACGTCGAACCCGTGCTGCGCCAGGATGCGCATGGCCGTGCACCCCTCGACTCGCAGGATGCCGATGAGCAGGTGCTCGGAGCCGACCGTCGCGTGGAGCATGCTCTCCGCCTCGTGCGAAGCGTATGCCAGGATCTTCTTGGACTCTTCCGAGAGCGGCAGCTCGGCCGTCGAGGAGATCCTCTCGACAAAGACCCGCTCGCCCTCGATCTCCCGCCGGATGTCCTCCGGCTTCACCTGGAAGCGGCGGAAGATCTCGCTGACGGTCTCCTCCCCCTCCCGCAGGATCCCGAGGAGGATGTGCTCGGATTCGATGACGCGGCTGCCCAGCTTGCTGGCTTCGTACCGGGCGAAGAAGAGTGCGCGGCGGGCCTTTTCGTTGTACTTCTCAAACATTGCGGTTCAACTCCCCTGGCTAGACGGAGTACACAACTCCTTCCAACACGTCGTCCAGGAACCAGGTGCTCCGTCTTCGATCTTCCCAAAGTCTAGCATAGTGCCGCGCTCTCCCCCGGAGATTCGGCGGCCCGGGTAACTGCACGGCGGCCAGCCGCAAACCTCGGGACTACATTCCTGGGAAGCGGCGAGAGCGGCGCCAAAATTCCCGGGGCCACCTCGGGGCTCTCGGAGGATGGTTTCTCGGACGCTCTGGATGGTTTAACGGACAGCTCCCTCCCCGCCGGCAGAGCCCTGCTCACGAAAACGGCCGGGAAGGCGCCCCTCTGCGCGGGGAAGACCGGCGGGAACAGGGATGCACCGGCCGGGCGTCAGGGCACGACGACGAAGAAGACGTCCCAGGTCAGGACCGGGCGCTCCACCCCGTGGCGGTTCGTCTTCCAGGCCCTGCCCAGGAACCGGAACTGGTTGCCGTAGCGATCCGTGCGGTGGCTCCTCTTGTAATCCAGGTCGATGCGCCGGATGCCGGCCTCCGCGAGCGACCTGAGCTCCTCCGGCTGGGAGACCCCGTCGTGGCTCCGGTCGGTCCACATCCACAGAGCGCCGAACGCCTCGTCGGCGGGATCGATGAAGCCGTCCCCGTTGCCCCCCAGGACCCAGGAGTCGAGCTCGGCCAGGGCCTCATAGCCGTTCAGGGCCCGGGTGCCGTCCAGGAGAGGGGTGGCGTTGCCGAAAAGCTCGGCCCCGCTGTCGACCGTCCCGTTGCCGTTGCGGTCCAGAGCCAGGAGTCCCTCCCCCCGGTCCGTCCACGCCATGAGGTCCGCCGCGCCGTCCGCGTCGATGTCGAACCACACCGGATCGTCGAGACCGGTCAGGTGGATGCCGTCGTTCTCCGTATCCACCAGGATCGGGCACCAGGGGTTCCCGTCCGGGCAGGCGTTGTTGACGCAGCTCGTCCAGCAGTAGGCGTCGCAGTAGGGGTCGGATGGCGGTTGGGATTCC
>DASQEB010000169.1:0-16867 GCA_035633875.1 Thermoanaerobaculia bacterium | reverse complement strand
GGCTGGAAGTCCGTCCCTTCAGTCCGCGTCCGGTGGAAGAAGTGGACCAGCGAGGTCGTGCTCCCCAGGTCCGAGGCGAAGTTGAAGAACGTGGTCACCGAAAGGGCCAGCGTGTAGAGCGCGTACTCCCGGACCGGCATGAAGTTGACGAACAGGAGGCCCGTCGCGATCCCCAGGAGCTGGGTGACGGTTTGGGACGTGAAGTAGGCCGAGAGGATGCCGGCCCACCGGCGGAGCGTCCCTCGCCCATCCCGCTCTCTCTCCTGCACCAGGGGCTGAGCGCTCACGCGAGCTCCTCCAGGATCTTCCGCGCCAGCATCCGCGACTGCTCCCCCCGGCTCCGGCCCGCCGCCTCGGGACGCATCCACTCCGTCACCGGGATGTAGAAGCCGGTCTTGGGACGATCGAAGAGCGCCGCCGGCAGCTCCGGAGCGGCCCGCCGGACGAGCTCCGCCTTGCCCCGGCTGCGGGCCGGCTCGAACCCGGCCGCGGCAAGGTGCGTCCGCAACAGGGCGTCCGCCAGCGGGACCCGCAGCTCCACGGAGGAGGCCATCGAGGCCCAGTCCGAGTCCCGCAGGAGCTGGTTTCTCATGTACAGCCCCGTCTCCAGGGCATGGACGGCGGTCCAGCCATCCGCGGCGCGGCCGTTCCAGGCCGCGAGGAGCCGGCTCCCGTCCGCCACCGGGTCGTAGCGCCGAAGCCCCTCCTCCGCGGCCTCGCGGCCCATCACCGCCGGCAGCTCCTCGGGCAGGAAGAGGCCGCGCCGCAGGAAGTAGCTCCCGGGAAGCGTCCGGCCGTACCTCCCCAGCCCCGCGAGCTTCGGGCGGTCCGCGAGCAGCCGCCGCGCCAGCGGAAGCCAGAGCGAGGGGAGCAGGGGAAGCCGGGAGATCCGCACCCCCCGCGGCACGTCCGAGAACGAGGGATAGCTCCCGAAGACCTCGTCTCCGCCGAGCCCGGAGAGCACGACCTTGAGCCCCGCTTCGTGCGCCGCCCGGCTCACCACGAAGGTGTTGAACCCGTCGATCGACGGCTGGTCCATGGCGGCCAGGGCCGCGGGCCAGAGATCCGCGAAGTCCGCCCGCCCCACCCGGCGCTCCACGTGGCGGGTGCCGAGCGTCCGCGCCACCTCGGCGGCCAGAGGCCCCTCGTCGAGCGGCGTGCCCGCGAGCCCGTCGAAGCTCAAGGTGAAGGTGACCGGCGGCTCCGGCAGGTGCCGCCGCGCCAGGGCCGCCACCAGCCCCGAGTCGAGCCCGGCAGAGAGGAAGATCGCGACCGGCACGTCCGAGACGAGGTGGGCACGGACGGACTCCTCGATCGCCACCAGGGGGTCCACGGCCGCAGCGGGCTCCACCTCGAACGCTTCGGGATCCCCCACCTGTCCACTCCGCACCCGCAGGAAACACCCTGCCGGCAGAGCCCGAATCGCGCGGCGGATCGTCAGCGGCTCGGGGACGGACCCCCAGAGGAGGAACCCGGCGACCCCGGCCGGATCGGTCTCCTTTGACACCGCCCTGCTACGCTCCAGGGCCTTCACCTGGGAAGCGAAGCGCAGGATTCCGGCCTCCACGACGTAGTAGAGCGGTTTGATCCCGAGGGGGTCGCGGGCGAGGACGAGCTCACCCTCCCGGTCGTCCCAGAGCGCGAAAGCGAACATCCCGCGCAGCCGGGGAAGCATCGCCGTCCCCTTCCGCGCCCAGAGGGCCAGGAGCACCTCCGTGTCGCTCCGCGTCTCGAAGACCGCGCCCTCCGCCTCCAACTCCGCCCGCAACTCGCGGAAGTTGTAGATCTCGCCGTTGAAGACGATCCGGAACCGGCCGTTCCCGGATGCCATGGGCTGGGCCCCGGCGGGGGAGAGGTCGAGGATCGCGAGGCGGCGGTGGCCGAGGCCGATCCGTCCATCCTCCGAGATCCACTCCCCGGTCCCATCCGGCCCCCGGGAAGCCATGGCGTCGCGGGTGCGGACGAGTTCGTCCCTGTCCACCGCAGGGGCGGACTCGGTGAGGCGCAGGATGCCGTTCAGGCCGCACATGATCCGATCAAGCTCTCCAGCACCGGCTCCAGCCGCTCCTGGAACCGCTCCAGTCCGAACTCCTGTTGCCAGCGCTCGCGGCCGGCTTCACCCATCCGCCGCGCCCGCTCCGGCCGGTCGAGGAGAGTGGCGAGGACGGTCGACAGCTCCCGCCGGTCGTCCGGATCGAGGAGGAAGCCGGTCTCACCGTCCACCACGATCTCCTCGGCCGCACCGCCCCGGGCGGCGACGCAGGGCTTGCCGGCGCGCATGGCCTCCAGGTAGACGAGGCCGAAGCCCTCCCCCCGGCTGGGCATCACGAACGCGGCGCAGCGCCGGTAGAGCTCCGCCAGGGTCGCCTCGCTCACGAAGCCGGTAAAGAACACCCTGTCGGCCACGCCCAGCTCTGCGGCCCGGGCCTCCAGACGGGGCCGGTCGTCCCCTTGCCCCGCGATCACCAGGCGAGCTCCCCTCGGCAAGGTTTCCAGCACCTGGTCATGCCCCTTGTAGCGCTCGCTCGCCGCCATCCGCCCCACGAGGAGGAGGAAATCTCGGCCCGCCCGTTCGAGGACGCCCAGGTCGACCGCCCCCGCCGGCTCCCGTTCCTCCAGGGTCAGGGGGACGGCGGCCGTCCCGTCGAGATCCGGGCAGTACGGCCGCGCCCGGTCGACCGTGTAGGAGGAGAAGGCCAGCCTCGCCGTGGCGTTCGCCAGCGCCTTCCGGCGGTCCCAGGACAGGGGGCTCCAGACCTCGATGCCATGGAGCGCGACGAGATACGGCGCCCTGAGCGAAGCGGGGACCCACGCCTGCACCCGCGCCGGCCCCAGGAGGTCGAAGACGTAGGCCGGCCGGCGGTCCGCCGCCTGCTCGCGCCAGACCGCCAGGGCCAGGGCCGCACGCCGCCCTGCGAAGGAGCGGACCTCGGCGCCAAGCGACGGCGCGCCGTCCCTGCCCAGGGTGAGAATACGGAACCCGATCCCCTGCTCCCGGGCAAAGCGGGCGCAGGCGCCAGCCAGCAGCCTTCCGGCCAAAGCCCTGCCGCCGCCGTCCAACTCCAGGCCAGCCGAGACGAGGACGAGGTCGCGGCGGGACGGGAGTGTCAGCTCGACGGATGAGGGAACGACTTCACGCTTCGGCGTTGGCACGTCGGCGACTGCAGACTCCAGAGATCGCTACGGATTGGCCGTAAGATGCTGCGGAATTGTTGCAGAAGCAGGGGGGTGGAGGCAAGGAGGAGGGGGCCCACTCCCAAACTCCGCCCTTTTCCTCCCTTGCGTGATTCCACCTTCTCGTGTAGAAATGCCGCCGTTCCCAGACAACGGGACAAAAAGGGGGAGCGGTTGGCGGATCACGACACCGGCTACAGGATGCTGTTCTCTCATCCGGAGATGGTGGCGGATCTGCTGCGGGGGTTCGTCCATGAGGACTGGGTGGGGCAGCTCGACTTCTCTACCCTGGAGCGGGTGCCCGCGACCTTCATCAGCGACAAGAGGCACAAGCGGGAGAGCGACGTGATCTGGCGTCTGCGCTGGCGGGGTGGGGACCGTTGGCTTTACGTCTATCTGCTCCTGGAGTTCCAGTCCACGGTCGATCCCTTCATGGCCGTGCGGGTGATGACCTACGTGGGGCTCCTCTACCAGCAGTTGGTCCGCCAGCACCTCCTGACGCCCGAAGGCCTCCTTCCCCCGGTTCTGCCCATCGTTCTCTATAATGGAAAGACCCGCTGGGGAGCCGCTCAGGACGTGGCGGAGCTGGTGGAGATGATCCCGAGCGGACTAGGGCAGTACCGGCCGCAGCTCCGCTACTGCCTGCTCGACGAAGGGCGGATTGCTGCTTCCGAGCTGGAGTCGCTGCAGAACCTCTCGGCGGCGCTGATCCGGCTGGAGAGGAGCCAGAACCCGCAAGACGTTCTGAGGGTTCTGGAGAGCTTGTTGAAGTGGCTGAACGAGCCGGAGCACTCCGAGTTGCGCCGGTCGTTCGCCACCTGGATGCAGGAGATCCTGCTCCCGGCGCGGATGCCGGGAGCGGAGATCCCCAAACTTGCCGAGCTTCAGGAGGTCAAATCGATGCTCGCCGAACGAGTCGTGGAATGGACCCAGGAGTGGAAGCAGGAGGGCTTCGAGCAAGGTTTCGAAAAGGGGATCGAGAAGGGGATCGAGAAGGGGATCGAGAAGGGAAAGGAGCAGGTGATTGAGACGTTACGTGGAGTTCTGCTCGCCTCGCTGGAGCAGCGTTTCGGTCCTCTTCCCGAGGAGACCCGGCGGCAAGTTGAGGCGATCGCTTCCGTTGAGGCTCTGGCGGAGCTGATCGCCCGCTCCGGGACAGCCCCGTCCCTGGATTCCCTCGGGCTCTCCTGACCTGCCTCTCCGCCGACGAGCCCTACGGACCTCACCCCCGCCGCCCGATCTCCTCCTCGATCTCCGGCACGAGCTGCGGCGGGGCTGCGATCAACCGGGAGAGCTTGGGCCTCTCGCGGTTGAATCTCGCCTCGTCGGGCTCCCCGGTGAGGATGGTCCCACCGGCGGCGAGGACGAGGGCGACTCCCGCGGCCACGTCCCACTCGTGCTTGGGGGTGAGGGTCCAGGTGGCGTCGGCGAGGCCGGCGGCGACGAGGCCGAGCTTGTAGGCCACCGAGCCCGTAGGACGCATGGTGAAGAGCTCCTCGGTGTAACCCTCCCACTCGCCCCGCTTGACCTCGCTGCGGCTCGCCAGGACCAGAGCCCCCCGGAGGGCCGGCTGGCCGCTCACCCGCGCGGGCCGGCCGTTCAGGGTCACGCCCAGACCCCGGGCTCCGACCACGGTCTCGCCGGTGGCCGGGTTGCAGATGCCGCCCGCCACCGGCACGCCGTCCACGACCAGCCCCACGGAGACGCACCACTCGGGGATCCCCTCGACGAACTCGCGGGTGCCGTCCAGGGGGTCCACCACCCAGACGCGGTGGCGGTCCAGGCGGGAGAGGTCGTCCCGGGTCTCCTCGGAGAGCCATCCTTCCCCCTCCTGCGGCAGCAGGCGGCGGAGAAGGGCGTCCACCGCGAGGTCCGCCTCGGTCACGGGGTCGTCGCCGACCTTGCGCCGGGCCTCGATGTCGCCGGGGGTGTAGCGCCGGAGGACGGCGGACGCCTCCTCCAGCGCAACCCGGATGCGCTCCAGGTCTTCCTGGAGCCCCACTAGGTCACCCTCATCTCGCCGCCCACGTAGCCCTCCCGCTCGAGGTAGAGCAGGATCTCCTGCGCCGCCTCCTCGGGGGAGAGCGCCGCCGTGTCGATCACCACCTCGGCGTCGGCAGGCGTCTCATAGGGATCGGAGATGCCGGTGAACTCCTTGACCAGGCCGGCCCGGGCCTTGGCGTAGAGGCCCTTGCGGTCGCGCTGCTCGCAGACCTCGATCGAGGTGGCGACGTGGACGAGGACGAAGCCGCCGCCGGGCTCCACCATCTGCCGCACCTCCTTGCGCACCGCGTCGTAGGGAGCGATCGGGGCGCAGAGGGCGATGCCGCCGTTCTTCGTGATCTCGGCCGCCACGAAGCCGATGCGCCGGATGTTGATGTCCCGGTGCTCCTTGGAGAAGTTGAGCTCGGACGAGAGGTTCTTGCGCACGATGTCGCCGTCCAGGAGCGTGACCGGCCGGCCGCCCATCTCCATGAACTTGACGAGGAGCACGGAGGCGATGGTGGACTTGCCGGCGCCGGAGAGGCCCGTGAGGAACACCGTGAATCCCTGCTTGTGGCGCGGCGGATGGGTGCGCCGCAGCTCGTCCGCCACCTCGGGGAAGGTGAACCAGACCGGAATCTCGCGGCCCTCCTGGAGGCGGCGGCGCAGGTCGGTGCCCGAGATGTTAAGGGTGCGGGCACCCTCCGGCACCTCGTCCTCGGGCAGGTAGGCGTCCATGTCCTCGATGTAGGTGACCATCCGGAACGGCACCATCTGGACGCCCAGCTCCTCCTGATGCTCGCGGAGCATGTCCTGGGCGTCGTAGGGGCCGTAGAAGGGGCGGCCCTGCTTGTCGGAGCCGGGGCCGGCGTGGTCGCGGCCCACGATGAAGTGGGTGCAGCCGTAGTTCTTGCGGATGATGGCGTGGAGCAGCGCCTCCCGCGGGCCGGCCATGCGCATGGCGAGGGGCAGGAGCGACAGCATGGCCGTGTGCTGGGGGAAGCGGGGGAGGACCGCCTGGTAGCACCGCACGCGGGTGTAGTGGTCGAGGTCGCCCGGCTTGGTCATGCCCACCGTGGGGTGGATCAGGAGGTTCGCCTGTGCCTCTTTGGCAGCCCGCAGCGTCAATTCGCAGTGGGCCCGGTGCATCGGGTTCCTGGTCTGGAAGGCCACCACCCGGCGCCAGCCCTCGCGGGCGAACTCGGCCCGCAGCTCGGCCGGCGTGTGGCGCAGATGCCGGAAGTCGTAGTGAGCGGGGAGCTGGACGCCCTCGATCCGCCCGCCCACGGCCACGCCGTTGGTGCGGTGGAGCAGGTGCGCCACCCCCGGATGGTGCGGGTCGGTGGTGCCGAAGACCGCCTGGGCGTCCTTCTCCCGCTCCGGCTCCCACACCTCGCTGACGTGCAGGGCGGCGAGCATCACCCCCTCGGGGTCGCGCAGGGCGAGCATGCTCCCGGGCTTGAGCTTCCAGGCGAGCTCGGGGGCCACGTCCAGGGTGACGGGGATCGGCCACAGGGTGCCGTCGGCCAGGCGCATCCGCTCGCAGACGGAGTCGTGGTCGGCCTTGCCCATGAAGCCGGTGAGCGGCGAGAAGCCGCCGTTCATCAGCAGCTCCAGGTCGCAGAACTGGCGGGGGGTGAGGTCCCAGGACGGCCAGTCCCGGGACGCGGCCTTCAGCTCGGCGGCGCGCGCGGCGTCGACCAGGAGGTCGACGAGGGCTCCGCCGTGGGGCTCGATCAGGTGGCCCGTGGAAGCCTCGGCGCCGCGGTCGCGTTCGGGCGCCGGGGTCGGAAAAGCAGAAATGCGTGTCATGCGGTCCCTTTCCTTCGTCAGATCAGAGTCGTCGAAGATCGAACGGTGCGGCAGTGTGCGGCACTCGTGGGCTGGATTCAAGAAGGAGGCCAGCTTTCCCTCAAAGGTGCCCCGCGGGAGAGGAAGGGAGACATCCACCTCCCATCGCAGGGTGTCCACCCTGGGCTGACCGGACATCGCCCTGGGGGCGATGGCGCCTGGGCTGGGCGGAATGATCGCTCCTCTGGAGCGACGTGTGGAGAGCCCAGGTTGGAAAGCCGGGGCTTCTACGGCCGCGAGGGCGACGGCTCGGGGTCGTCGCCCGGCACGATCACGCCGATCAGAGCGGCGGCGGGGAGCACGGCCCCCTTCTTCCACCAGGCCACGACGCAGACCCGGCAGACGTCGTCGGCGCGGCGGATGCCGGCGTGGTTGATCCGGGTCACGATGCCGTCGCAGAGGAAGGCCAGCACCTCCCGCCCCTGCTGGTCGGGGGAGGTCTCGCCCACGGTCAGGTTCTCGGCCACGCCCCGCTCCTTGGCGGTGAGCTGGACCTTGCAGTCCCCGGTGACCGGAGTGAGCTGGGTCTCGGAGCGGGCGACGACCTTGCCGGCCGGGTCCACCAGGGCGGCGTAGTACTCCACCCGGCTGTTGCGCTTCTCCGGCTTGGGCGGCGTCGCCCAGTACCGGCCGTTGGGCTCGGCCTCCAGGGGGACCCAGTAGAAGGCCTTGTCGCCCTGCCCGTCGTTCCTCCAGCGGAAGTAGAGCCGCGCCGACTGGCCCGGCGCCTCGCCGGTGATCGCCGCCCGGACGATGCCATTGTCCTCCCGGGGGATGCAGGGAGCCTTCTCGACCGAGACGGTCTGGGCATGGGCGGTCGAGCCGAGCAACAGCGCGATGGCGAAGAGGCCGCGTGCGTTCATCCGGAGCGCTCCTCGGAAGTTTTCACCATTCTACCCGAGAGACGCCGCCGCGTCCTACTGGCCGAGGATCTTCTTCTCATAGGACTCCACGTACTCGGTCTTGCGCAGATTGGGCAGGGAGCGCCGGATGGCCGTGGCAGCCCCGGCCGCATCGCCCGATTCGAACAGGGAGACGGCCATGTAGAAGAGCAGCTCCGGCTTGTCCTCCCCCGGATCTCCCCCCCGGCGGAAGTAGGCGGCGGCATCGCCCCAGCGGGAGAGGCGGTAGGCCGCCTCGGCCGCCAGGTGCTGAGCCTCGGCCGAGTCCGGGTGGGCGTCCGCCACCTCCCTCACGCGTTGGAAGGCCGCCTTGAGATCGCGGTTGCCTGCGCCCGGGGTCCCGAGGGTCTTGCGGACCTTCTCCATCGTCTGCCGCTCGGCCTCGGTGAGAGGCTGCGGCTGAGCCGACTGGACCTGGACCGGGGCCGGAGCCTGCGCCGCCGGAGGGGCCGGAGCCGGCTCGGCCTGGCCGGCGGGCCGCTCCTGCCGCGGGCGTCCGCCGGCCGCGGGCTTCTCGCTCCTGGCGAGGCGCCGGAAGGCCGGGGTCCCCTCCAGCGTGGCGGCTGGAATGCGGGCGGGAATCCGGGCCTCGAAGGCGGCGCGGAGGTCCGCGGGCGGGCCTTCCTGGCGATAGGCGCCGAAACGCTCCTCGACCTCGACGACCCGCCGGAAGGTCTCCCGGAATCCCTCCTCGTCCTGAGCCCGGTCCTGCGCCAGGGCCAGGCGGACGAGGCAGTCCGCCAGCCGCTTCGGCTCCTCCAGCATCCCGAAGCAGGCCAGGCGCAGGGTCTCCACGGCGGTGGCGTAGTCCCTGCGGTCGTAGGCGTACGTGCCGTCGCGCAGGAGACCCTCGTAGAAGGGGTCCACCGCGGCGGCGGCGCCCGGGGCGAGCAGGAGAACGAACAGGACAAGGGACGGCTTGTTCATACGGCGTCCTGCAGCGGGCGGTCCTCGATCACCGCCCGGGGGTTGTCCACGGCCAGCCGCTGCGCCAGCTCCTCCCCCCAGCGGGCGGCGACCGTCCGATAGGCTCGGGACAGGCCCGGGGGGCGGCGGGCCGTGCCGTGGGAGTCGCTGGCCACGAAATGGACGAGGCCGGCCTCGATCAGGGCCAGGCAGTCCTGTTGGGGACGGCGGCCGAAGTCTCCGGTGACGCTCATGGCCGTCACCTGGGTCGTAGCGCCCAGCGAGACGAGGCGGGCGACCAGGTCCGGATCGCTGATGAGCCAGGGGATGAATTCGGGATGGGCGACGATCGGACGCCACCCGGCCACGGCCAGCTCGTGGACCAGGTGGGAGGCCTCGGCTCCGGTCCCGGTCGAGCCGAACTCGAGGAGCAGCCAGCGCGAGCCGGCCAGGGGGAGGATCCCGCCGCCGTCGGGGAGGCGCTCGACCTCGGAGAGGAGCTGGGAGTCGACGTGCACCTCCCCGCCGAGGAGGACGCTGAACCCGGATCCCACCGCCTCCTGGAGGTGCCGGGCCAGGGCGGTGAGGTGCTCGCGGTCGTCGTTCCACCATTCGCCCCGGCGCTGGTGGGGGGTGGCGACCATGGCGTTGCACCCGTCCGCGGCGGCCATGCGGCACATGGCGACCGCCTCCCGGAGATCCCGGGCGCCGTCGTCGACGCCCGGGAGGATGTGGCAGTGGATGTCGATCATCAGGCCGCCGATCCGGCCTTCGGCTCGCTCTGCTCCGCGCCGTAGGACGCGTAGTAGCTGTAGTGCCGCCCGAGGCCTGTCTGGAGGGGCCGGTGCCGGTTGAGCACGGCCCCCAGGATCTTGAGGCCGGCCTGGCGGAGCCGGTCCCGGCAGGTGCGCGCCTCCTCCCGGGTGACCTTGCCGCTGCGCATCGTCAGCACCACGCCGTCGGCGAGCCGGCCGACGATGGTCGCGTCGGTCACCGCGAGGGCGGGCGGGGTGTCGATGATCACATAGTCGAAGCGGGCCCGCGTCGCCTTGAGCCACTCGCGCATCCGGTCGGAGGACAGGAGCTCGGAGGGGTTCGGCGGGACCGGGCCCGAGGGGGTGACCCAGAGGTTCGGCACCTCCGTGGGCAGGAAGACCGAGTCCGGATCGGCCGCCGTGGTCAACTGGTTGACCAGCCCGAAGCGGTTCGACACGTGGAAGACCTGGTGCAGGCGGGGCTTGCGCAGATCGCAGTCGACCACGAGCACCTGCCGGCCGAGCTGGGCCAGAACCACCGCGAGGTTGGCGGCGGTCGCCGTCTTGCCTTCGCCGGCCACGGCGGAGGTGACGGCCACCGCCTGGAGCTCCCGCGCCGAGGAGAGGAGCAGGGCCGTGCGCAGCGAGCGGTAGGCCTCCGAGATCAGCGTGCGCGGGCTCTCGTGGGGCACGAGCTCGATCTGGGCGGCCGGGGGCACGCCCTTCTTGCGCTCCGCTCGGGCGGGGCGCGCCTTGGGGACCCTGGGCAGCTCGGCGGTCTGCTCGCCATAGCCGTATCCGTAGCCGGACCCGTAGATCTTCCCGGCGTCGTGGATGTCCTGGATCGTCGCCAGGGTCGGCAGGCCGAGCCGGCGCTCGATCTCCTCGGCGGACTTGATTGTGCGGTCGAGGAACTCGATCAGCAGGGCGCAGCCGATGCCCACCAGCAGCCCGAGCAGGAGGCCGTAGGTCAGGTCCTTGCGCAGCGACGGCGAGGAGGGGCCGCCCGGCACCAGGGCCTGATCGATGATGCGGACGTTCGACTCCCGGGTGTCCTGGAGGCGGACGGCGACCTCGGTCTCGGACTGCTTGCGCAGCAGCTCGTCCAGCAGATCGCGCCGGGTCTCGATCTCCACCTTGAGGTTGGTGAACTCGACGGCGGCGGAGTTCTGGTCGATCGCCTCGCTCTTGACCCGTTCGATCTCGGACTGCAGGGCCTGCTCCTGGCGCAACGCCGTCTGAAAGGTGGCGAAGGCCGTTCCCCGCGCCTTCTCCACCATCTCCTCGATGACGCCGTCCAGGTGCTGCCGGCCCTTCTCGATCTTGGCCTTGAGCGTCACCATGTCCGGCCAGTCGGGCTTGTAGGTCTTGAGCTTGGTCTCGTACTCGCGCTCGAGCTCGAGCTGCTCGGTGCGCAGCCCGCCGACGACGCCGGCGGCCAGGCTGTCCGCGATCATCTCGGGCGGGGTGATCATCAGCTCGTGGTAGGCGGACTCCTTCTCGATCCGCTGCCGCTTGGCGTCGACGTAGTCGCTGTTGAGCGCTTCCAGGCGCTGGAGGACGACGCTGGAGCCGGGCTCGGTGGGGACGATGTCCGTCCGGCGGCTGAAGGACTGGAGCTGCGCCTCCTTGTCCTGGATCTCCGCCTTCAGGGTCTCGATCTGCGAGTTGATGAAGCTCGAGGCCTTGCCGGCGGTGGCATAGCGGTCCTCGACCCCCATGTCGATGAAGGCCTCGGCGAAGGCGTTGGCGGCCTTGGCGGCGAACTCCGGGTCCTTCGAGCGGTAGGTGAGCCGCACGAGCTGCGTGTTGCGGACCGGCTCGACGGCGAGCCCGCCCCGGATCTGATCGGCGAGGACGCCGAGCATGGCCTCGTCGGCCTCCGCGCTCGGGGACTCGGAGCCGTCCCGGCGGGCCGCGGCTCCGGGGTTGACCCCGGGATCGTCCATCAGGTCGAGGCTGCGCACCACCCGCTCGGCGAGCCCGCGGCTCTGGAGGAGCTCGTACTGGGTCGGGTAGAACTCCAGATTCCAGTAGTTCTCGAACCAGGGGTTCTGCGCCCCGCCGACGGGGCTCAGGGTCCGGCGCTCGATCAGGATGGTCGCCGAGGCCGCGTACTGCTTGGGGGTGATCGAGAAGTGGATCGAGGCGAGGGCGAGCCCCGTCACGCAGGTGGCGGCGGCCAGCTTCCAGTGGCGCCGCACCATGCCGAGGTACTCGGCCAGGTTGAAATCGGACTCCGGCTCGGGATCGGGCAGGAGGGAAGGCTCCTCGAGCGGCGGAAGCGGTGCGAGAGGTTTCAAAAGAAAGACTCCTTGACGATGATCACGTCGCCCTGGCGCAGCTCGATGTCAGGCTCCCTGCCGGCCACGAGCTTCTTGTAATCCACCGTGATCTCCCGCGGTCCCGTGGCGCCGGCCCGCTTGACCAGGATCTTGTTCGAGGCCCGGTCGGTCAGGCCCCCGGCATGGGCGATGGCGGCGAGCACGGTGATGCGCTCGCTGCTCTTGAAGGCCAGGGCTCCCGGCCGCCCCACCTCCCCCAGGCAATAGACGATGACCTCGATCGTGGCCGGGACGTTGATCAGGTCGTTGGCGAAGATCGGGATGTTGACCTTCGGATTGGCCCGCACCAGCAGCTCGTTCAGGCTGACCGCCACCTGGTCCGACAGACCGTTGTCGGTACGGCGCAGCACGTAGACCACGTTGCCGTGGTTCTCGGCGAGCCCCCCGGCGGCGGTCAGGGCCTCGAGCAGGGTCCAGCGGCCCGAGAAGGCGAGGTTGCCCGGCTGCTTGACGGCGCCGATCACCGAGATCGGGCGCGACCGGAACTCCGC
Organism: Thermoanaerobaculia bacterium; assembly: GCA_035633875.1. Classification (GTDB taxonomy): domain Bacteria; phylum Acidobacteriota; class Thermoanaerobaculia; order Multivoradales; family UBA5704; genus DATARR01. The sequence continues at coordinate 4,460 of DASQEB010000169.1, read as the reverse complement.
CACCTGCACGTTGACCGAGGCGCGCTGCATGTAGCGGGCCTCGAGCTTCTCCTTCAGGACCTGGCCGATCTCGGCCGGGGTCTTGCCGGACACGGACACCTCCCCCAGGGGTGGGAGGTCGATCGTCCCGGCCTCGGAGACGCGCCGTCTGCCGTTCAACTGCTCGTCCTCGAAAACCCGGATCTCCAGGAGATCGCGAGGTCCCACCCGATACTCCGATGGCTCCCCGCCCTGCGACTGGGCCCCCGCCGGGGTGAACGCCACGCACAGCGACAAGACGACCGGAAAGAGAACCGCTATCTTCTTCATTGTCCAACTTTTACCGCTTGCCACCATGGTACTTCACCCGCGCCGCCGGGTCTAGAGGGCGTTTTTACCGGCCCCCCAGGAGGTTGATCGTCGTTCCGGCCGCGGTGTAGGTGCGGTCTCCACCCGGGAGGTTGGAGTCGAATTCGGAGCGCACGGCCTGCACCTCCAGGGCCACGGGACCCCAGAGCGAGATGCTGAAGCCCCCCCCGAAGGAGACCACGTCGTCGCTGCGGCGCGGCTCGGCGGGGGAGAAGGCCGTGTAGTCGTCCGTGCCGGCCTCCGCGAAGCTGCGGACCTGGGTGCGCCGGCCGAGCCGCACGCTCAGGGCCACGCCCAGGCGCTCGTCGGTCAGGTAGGCATAGCCGGGAGAGAGGGAGTAGAGGATGTCCCGGTTGCCGTAGATCCACGCCTGGAGCCCTCCGGGCCGGAACGAGACCGCGGCGTTGCCGGTCACGCCATCGAAGGCCAGGAACTGCGACCCCTCCCGGGCCTCCAGGGAGCGCACCGCGAGATCGGCCTGGGCCAGGAAGCGCCGCCGGTTGTACTTGAATTCGAGAATGGGCGAGGTGCCGGAGTTCGAGCGATCGAGCGCCTCGTCTTCGAAGTCGGACTCGGTCCTCTCGACTCCCAGGCCGAGCATCCAGGCCTCCCGAGGCCGCCAGCGCACCCCGATCCGCGCCGCCCGGTCCTCCCGGTCCAGAAGACCCAGAGCCTGCAACCGCGGGTCCTCCTCCTCGTCGGCCAGACTGGTCTGCTCGTTGACGGAGGCCGTGGCGAAGGCGAACATCGCGCCGGTCAGCTCCACCTCGCCGAGGAGCCGCGCGCTCTGGAGCCGGACGTTGGACGGCTGGGGGATCTCGGGCGTGACGATCCTCTGGACCTCCTCCCGCTCCACGATGGTCTCGACCGCGAGGCGGTTGAAGAAGCCGTGGAAGCCGAAGCCGTAGCGGCCGTTGAGACGCCGGCGGTCCTCCTGCTCCTGCCACCAGACGTACTCCGGCAGGGCCTGGGCGCTCCAGACCACCTTCCGGCCGGTCCGCAGGTAGGCGCGCAGCCCGGCCCCGACCGTCGCGGTGAAGTCCGCGGGGGGCTCCGTCCCGGTGGCGAAGAGGGTCCGGACGTACGCCGCGTCCCGCAGGCCGAACCAGGGAGCGATCCGCACCGGTCCCAGCCGGTACCGCGCCTCCTCGAGCTGCCGCTCCATCTCCTCCCGGCGCGAATCCGGCCTCTCCTCCGGCTCGCCTGGAAGCGTATACTGGGTCAATTGGGCCGCGACAGTGCCGCTGGTGAGGAAAAACATTCCCACGAGGAGTGCTCGAATGCGCAGTCGCATCATCTCTCCAGGCCCGTCGGAGGGCGGGCGCATCATCCTGTCCGGTTGCTTCGGAACCGCGGAATGATACGTCATTCCGACCGCGTCCTTACCGGTCTGCTGGCGCTGCTCCTGGCCTGGGCTCCCCTGCCCTTCGGCGGCGTGACGCCCTGGGCCACGGCGAGCCTCCTGGTCCTGTCCTTCTGCGCCTTTGCCCTGGCGATGGCGACGGCCGAGGGTCTGGGCGCCCTGCGCCCGGCCGCCGTTCCGCTGGCCGCCCTCGCAGCCGTCGCCCTGCTCGGGCTCCTCCAGAGCCTCGCCGCGCCGGAGGGGCTGGTCCGTGCGCTCTCGCCGGAGCACGCCCGGCTCTACGGCCAGGCCGCCGGGCTCGTCGAGACCTCCCCCTCGCCCCGCCTCACTCTCGCCGCCTCGGCCTCCCGCTCGGCGGCCCTCGGCTGGGCCGCCGCCGCCGCCTGCCTCGCGGCCGGGGCCGTGGCCGGCCGCAACCGGGTCCACCGGCGGTGGCTCGCCGGGGCTCTCGGGCTCGGCGGGCTCTTCCAGGTGCTGTTCGGGGCCCGGGGCTGGATCGCCCGGGAGAAGACCCTCTGGGGAGTCGAGCTGCAGTCCAACCCGGCCCGCCTGCGCGGCACCTTCGTCAACCCCAACCACCTCGCCCTGTACCTGGGGATGGTCCTGCCGGTGGCCTTCGCCTGGGGCTGGTGGGCGGCGCGGCGGGCTCGGGATGAGGCGCAGATCGAGCGCCGGATGCTCCTCCTCATCCCCCCCTGCCTTCTCTGGCTGACCCTGTTCCTCGGCCTCGCCTTCTCCGGCTCCCGCGCCGGCATGCTGGCCGCGCTGGCCGCCGTGACGGTCCAGGGGCTCCTTTTGCCGGAGTCCCGCCAGCGCTGGTGGCTGGCTCCGGTGGGAGCCGTCGTGGCCCTGGCGGGCCTCGCGGCGGTGGCCTTGGTCGGTTTTCAGGAGGGCCTGGGGAGGATCGTGGCCACCACCGGAGGGGACGTGAGCTGGGCCGCCCGCCTCGCCGAGTACCGGGCCGCCTTCCGGCTCTGGCAGCGGTTCCCGCTCACCGGCTCGGGGCTCGGCACGTTCCGCGACGCATTCCCCCTGGTGCAGCCGGCGGACCTCGTGGGCACCTGGTGGCATCCGCACAGCGATCTGCTGGAGGTGCTGGTGACCGCCGGGCTCGTCGGGGCCGTCCTCGTGCTGGCGGGGCTGTGGGGGCTGGTCCGGAGACTTTTTGCGGTGCTCCGCGGCGGCGGGCGCTCCGAAGACCGCGCCGCGGCCCTGGCGGCGCTGGGCGTCCTCGCGGCGGCGGTGGTCCACGCCGCCTTCGACTTCGGTCTGACCATGCCGGGGAACGCCGTGACCCTCGCCCTCCTGCTCGGCGCCGCGGCGGCGGCCAAGGCGCCGGCGCGCGCCTCAGCGGAGGCGGACCGCGCCCGGCAGCACCCGGCCCCCGTGGAGGCTCTCGAGCTCCAGGACGTGAAGCCCGCCCCGGACCGGCGCCGCCACCGCCAGCGCCGTCCCCGTCCGGCCGGGGGCCCGCCGCACCGGAAAGGCGCCCAGGGAGGCGCCGTCGAGCCGTAGCTCCACGACGGCCCCATCCGCGGCCACTTCGTCAAGCTCCAGCACCAGCCCCGGCGCGGCGGAAGCGGCCAGCATCTCCAGACGGGGCCGGTCCCGGCGCCAGGTCCAGGCCGTGGCAGGCCACGCCGTGTCGGCGAGCTGCGCCAGCCGCTCCTCGGCCCGGGCAGCGCTCCCGGCGTTCCCGGACGCCAGCGCCAGCTCCCTCTCCGCCTGCCACCAGAGCGGGTGGTCCCGCCAGGAGAGGTCCACCTCGCCGAGGGCCTCTCGGGCCTCCTCCAGCCGGCCGCGGCCGGTGAGGACCCGGGCCTTGGCGATCCAGTAGGGCGCCCAGTCCTCGCTCCCCAGGGCCTCTCTCCGGCGCTCCAGCCTCGCGGCCTCGGGCAGGTCGCCCGCGAACAGGGCGGCCATCGCCTCCTGGTGCGGCTCGGCCTCCCGCACGAAGCGGGCCAGACGTTTCAGCGCTCTCGGCTCCATCTCGCACCCGGCGAGCAGGCAGCGGTCGAGGGCCCGCGCCAGGTGGGGCGCCAGCTTGCTTCCGGTGCGGCGGTCCACCAGACCGGGCGGGCAGCGGCTCAGCGCCGCCTCCAGCACCCCTGCGAACCGCGCCTCCGGCCGCGCCCTCTCCGCGACCGAGAGATACAGGGCGCGGGCTCCGGTCGTGTTGCCCGTCCGCCGCAGGCGGTCCGCTCGGGCGAGGTCGCGCCGGAGCTCGGCCAGAAGGAGCACGTTCCGGCGTGTCCGCGCCGTGCTGAACCCCCGCCAGTCTCCGCGGCGGGCGAGGGCCCCCTCGACCCGCTCCCAGGCCTCGGGCTCGGGCGGCACCGCGGCGAGCGCCTCCCCGAGGTCGGGGGCGGTCACCAGCCAGGTCTCGATCAGCCGCTCCAGGTCCTCAGGTCTGCGGAAGACCTCGGCGAGGAGGCCGCGGGCGATCTCCTTCTTGCGCGGCGAGAGAGCCGGCCAGACCTCCAGATAGGCCGTGGCCAGAAAGCGGACCGGCTCCCGCTTGCCCGGCGCCAGCTCCAGAGACGCCTCCAGGGGCGCCTCCCAGCTCCGGTGCTTCGTGAACAGGCGGGGGTCCTGCGCCCGCGACCAGCCGAGATAGGTGGCGGCCCCCTGGAGCATGGCCGCGTCCCAAGCGGCCGGCCGCGCCGACAGCACCTCGCTCGCCAGACGTGCCAGGTCGGACAGCCGCGCCGCGCTCTCCCGCGCGGCCTGCTCCGGAGGCAGATCCTCT
>DASQEB010000168.1:0-8286 GCA_035633875.1 Thermoanaerobaculia bacterium | reverse complement strand
CGGCAAAGGAGACGCCATGAAGAAGACGCTCAAAAAGCTGACCCTCGCCAAGGAGACGTTGCAGAGCCTCGACTCCGGGAAACTCGAGGGAGTCGCCGGAGGGGCCTCCGAGGACACCCGTTGCCGGTCGTGGTGCGGCACGTGTAGCTGCTTCGCGAGCCTCTGCTTCCCCTGCTGAGCGTTTTCCGGCTAGTCGAGATCGAAGGGCCGGCGGGGCGGACCCTCGTCCGGCTCTTCCTCGGCCCGGCGCATCGCCTCGCGGAACTTCTCCTCCAGCAGCCGGTCGCGGTCCTTTATGGCGGCGACCTCGCGCGCGAAGACGTCCTCGGCCCGGGCCTTGTCCTCGTCCAGTCCCTTGAGCAGGGCGTCGAAGTCCTTGCCCCCGGCGATCGGCTGCCTGGCCTTCTTGTGGGAGAGGATGGCCCCCGTCGCGGCGTCCACCACCAGCTCGGAGTCGCAGTCGGGGCACTTGACGGTGAGCTTCCGGGTCTCGCTCATGCGAACCATTCTAGGGTAAGTTACGCGCCATGACCACGAACGGTGACCACCTCCCCAGCCGCGACGAGGCCTGGGAGTTCCTCTGCCGCTACACGGAGAAGGAGGGGCTGCGCAAGCACGCCCTGGCCGTCGAGGCCGCCATGCGCCACTACGCCCGCCTCTTCGGCGAGGACGAGGAGCTCTGGGGCCTGACCGGCCTCCTCCACGACTTCGATTACGAGCGCTGGCCCGATCCGGAGAACCACCCGTACCGGGGCAACGAGATCCTGACCGCCGAGGGCTACCCCGAAACCCTGCGCACCGCCATCCTGGGTCACGCCCCCTACACCGGCGTCCCGCGGGAGACCCGCCTTGCCAAGGCCCTCTATGCCTGCGACGAGCTCGCCGGCTTCGTTGTGGCCGTGGCCCTCATCAAACCGAGCAAGTCCCTGGCGGACGTGGACCTGCCTTCGGTCAAGAAGCGCCTCAAAGAGAAGGCCTTCGCCCGGGGCGTCCACCGCGAGGATGTCTACAACGGCGCCGACGAGATCGGCCTCCCGCTCGACGAGCACATCGAGAACGTCATTCAGGCCCTCCGGGCGGCGTCGGACCGGCTGGGGATGTAGGGGGCGGCACCAGCGCCGCCACCCCCGCCGCCAGCCCCACCCCCGCCACCAGCAACCCGATCAGGAACGCCGGGGGCCTGTACAGCAGCTCCACCTGAACATCCCCCGCCGGCACCCGGGCGGCCAGGAACGGCCCGTCCTCCCGCTCCGCCGGAAACGGTTGTTGGTTCACCAGGACCTTCCAGCCTCCGTCCTGGTAGACGCTGGAGCGGAGGGGGCCTCCGGGGGCCGATGCGATCAGGACCGTGATCCACTGCGCCTCCAGCCGGGAGATAATCAGCCGCGACCTCGGGGCGCGGCCGGGGAGGAAGACGCGGGGGAGAGGACGGGGCCTCTCCCAGATCCAACCTTCCGGGCTCGTGAAGACCCTCTGGAGAGGTGGACGGAGGAGCGTCCCCGGGGCGCTCAGAACGTATTTCACCCCCAGACGCCGGTAGATCGGATCGCGCAGGTTCCCGAACTGGGGCGACTCCCCCTCCCAGCGGACCGTCACCGGCGCCATGAATTCCACGTGCCCCCGCGGCGCCATCGGGTTGTAGAGCCGCACGTCCGTGAGCCCGTAGAGCGACGCGAGATTGGGGGGGAAGGCCCGCCGGAGCGCCACCAGCCGATGGCCCGCCCCGCTTCCGTACCCGGCCTCCAGCTTCTCCTGGAGGAACCGGATCGGTCCGTTCACGGGAAACGCCAGCCGGCGCGGCATGGGCGGATTGGCCGGTCCGTGGGCCAGGATCAGCTCCGCCGCCACAAGAAAAGGGATGATTCCCACCGCCATCCCCTTGAGTCGCCGTCGCAGAGTCCCGGCGGCGAGGAGCAGGACGGTCGTGAGGACCAGGAACCTCCCCTGCCAATGGAGCCAGCCGAGGCGGAGAGGTGCCAGCCGATTCGCGTCCTCGGGGTGAGGATGGCCGAGGTAGCCCCAGGCGATCACCGCCGCGAGCCCCGTCGCCACTGCCAGCACCGGCCACCACCGCGCACCTCCGCGCCGGAAGCGCTCCAGCGTGCAGGCCCCGAGATACGCGAGACAGAACCCGACGAGCAGCAGGAGACGCCGCGAGAGGAGGGCCGCTCCCGACGGCAGCCCGGCGAGGAGCAGGGCGAGGCAGACGACCGCGATCCCGAGGACCATCCCCTCCTGGGGGAACCGCCGCCGCGCACCCACTGCAAGGAGCGCGGCGAGGAGCGTCGCCGTCCCCACGAACCCGGTCGCGTCCTCGTTCGAGCTTTCGAGACCCCAGTAGTCGATAAACCGGCTGTTGCCGAAGGCGTTGGGGGCTGCGATCTGGAGCCAGCGGAGGGCGGTGCCAGGGGGAGCGGGGGACCGGGGCTCCCTCATCCGCACTGCCCGCAAAGTCTCCGGCAGGAGCTCGAGGAAGGGAAGGAGCAACGGCGCCGCGAGCATCCCCGCCAGCGCGAAGGCGAGCCCCGTCTGCCGGAGTAACCGGGCTCGCGTTCCCGGCGCCCGCTGCCGCGCCCGGTCCAGAAGGAAGGCCAAGGAGAGGAGGAGCACGTAGACGGTCGTCTGCGGGTGCCCCCCCAGGAGCAGACCGAGGACGCCGAACCCGAGGAGAAGGACGTCCCGCCATCCGCCCTCCTCGTCGCAGCGGGTCACCGCATACAGGATCAGGGGAAGGAAGACCGCCGCGCTCGCGATGGGCCAGCCCACCCAGAGAATCACGAATCCGCCGAGCCCGAACGCGAGCGCCCCCGCCAGGGCCGGCCCCTCTCCCAGCCCCTGCCGCCGGAAGAGAAGGAAAGAGAACGTCAAGGTCAGGAAAACTCGCAGAGCCGCCGTCACTGCCGCCGCCCGCACCCACGGGAACGGGTAGCCCAGGAGCACGAGCGGCTGCAGCGCCTGCGCCTGGGGGTCTGCCAGGAGCGGCATCCCCGTCCCCACCCGGTGGTTCCAGAGCGGCCACCGCCCCTCCCCATACGCCTCCCGTACGGCCGCGATCGAGGGCCCGACCAGCTCGACCAGATCTCCCTGAAGGACGTTGCCGTGAGGCTCCATCGGAGGGAGCTGCTGGAACGGGACCTGGCCGCGGAGGGTATCCAGAGGAAGGAGGAGCTTCCCACCGAACAGGACCTCCCCGAAGAGGATAACGAGGACGAGCCCGAAAACGGCGAACATCCGCCCCGGCACCCGGTCGTACCAGCGCCCGAGGGCGGAGGCGAGGAAGGCCCCCAGAAACCCGACCCAGAGGCCGGGGAGGAGGTCCACGGGAGTCCAATCGGGCATGCGGGGGGAGTGTAGCAGGGGGCGACCGGGACGATTTCAGCCTCGCCGGACGATCTAGCTGCTCAGGAAATCGCGGGGTGAACCGCGTCGAACCGCGTAGGAGATGCTGGAGGGCGAGTGCCCCAGCCCTTCTTTCCCGGACGGGAAGCAGGAGAGGCGGACGCGGAATTCGCCAGGGGCGGAGACACACCTCCCGCGAGCGCAAACGGAGCTCCCGAGGGCTGAAGCCCATTTCGCGGGGATATTGCCGCGCGCCGGCGTGTCGCCCGATCGGCGCGGCGGCGGTGATAGATTTCCATCCCGCCATGTTCCGGGCCGCCTTCCAGATCCTCCGCTTCCGCGGGCTCCTCGCAACCCTGACGTCGCGGGAGCTCAAGGCGCGCTACCGCGGGTCGGTGCTGGGGTTCCTCTGGTCGCTGGCGAACCCGCTGCTCCTGCTGGCGGTCTATACCTTCGTGTTCAGCGTCGTGTTCCAGCCGCGGACGGCCGGGGCCGAGCCCTATGCGCTGTTCATCGTCTGCGGCCTGTTCCCCTGGATCTGGACGTCGGCCTCAGCGCTGGAGGGCTCGATGTCTCTCCTCGCCAACTCCGGGCTGATCCGGAAGGCGGTTTTCCCCGCGGAGCTCCTGCCGATGGTGGCGGTGCTCTCTAACCTGGTCCACTTCCTATTCGCGATTCCGATCGTGGTCGTGGCCGTGGTGGCGGGCCGGGTGCTCGGGTACGAGGTGGGTGGAGCGGCGGCGCTCCTGCTGCCGGTCATCGTCCTCCTCCACCTGCCCATGATCGCCGGGCTGGCCCTGGGGGCCGCGGCCCTCACCGTTCACTTCAAGGACGTGCGCGATCTCCTGGCGAACCTCCTCACGCTGCTGTTCTTCCTGACGCCGGTCCTCTATCCCCTGGACTCCATCCGACACATCGTCCCGGTCTGGTGGGCGGTGCGGCTCAACCCGTTCACTCCCTACATCCTGGCGTACCAGCAGACGCTGTTTTACGGGATCATCCCCGACTCGCTCCTATGGACCCAGATGGCGCTGGTGAGCCTCGCCTTCTGGACCCTCGGGGCCGGGCTTTTCGAGCGCCTGCGGGAGACCCTGGTGGAGGCTGCATGAGCGAGCCCGAGGCGGCCCCTTCCCCGCAGGCCCCCGCGCAGTCCGGCGAGGCCATCCGCGTGGAGGGCCTGACCAAGCTCTACCGCCGGACCATGCCGGGGGACCGGCTCCGCACCCTCAAGAGCGCCATCGTCCGCGGGAACCTCGTCCAGGATATCAAGCGGGAGGACGCGATCGCGGCCCTGGAGGGCGTGGACTTCACAGTGGCGCGGGGGGAGGCGTTCGGCGTGATCGGCGGGAACGGCTCGGGCAAATCCACGCTCCTGAAGCTCGTCGCGGGGATGCTCAAGCCCACCACGGGGCGGATCGTGGTAGACGGCCGGGTCGCCGCCCTGATCGAGCTGGGCGCCGGGTTCCACCCCGAGATCTCGGGGCGCGAGAACGTGTACATCAACGGCGCCGTGCTCGGGCTCTCGAAGAGGCAGATCGACCGGCGCTACGACGAGATCGTCGAGTTCTCCGGCCTGGGGGACTTCATGGAGGAGCCGGTCAAGAACTACTCCTCGGGAATGTACGTCCGCCTCGGCTTCGCGGTCGCCATCCACACCGATCCGGACGTGCTGCTGGTGGACGAAGTCCTAGCCGTGGGGGACGAGGCCTTCGCCCACCGCTGCGTGCGGCGCATCGAGGAGCTCCTCGCCGCGGAGAAGACGATTCTTCTCGTGAGCCACTCCCTGGACCTCGTGGCCGGCCTTTGCGACCGGGTCCTCTGGCTGGACAACGGCGTGCAGCGCCTGGTGGGGGAACCCCGCCGGGTGATCGACGCCTACCGCCAGGAGGTGGCCGAGCGGGAGGGGGAGGCCCATCGCGCCGCCAAGGAGGAGCGGGAGCGCTCGGCCGAGAGCGTGGCCCAGGAGCTGCGCTGGGGATCCCGGGAGGCGGAGATCACCGCCGTCCGGCTTTTCGCGGCGGGCGAGGAGCGCTACCACCTGGAGACCGGCGAGACCGCCACGTTCGAGATCCGCGCCCGCGCCGCCCAGCGCCTCACGGACTTCGTCTTCGGCGTCGCCGTCAACACCCCCCGTGGGTTCGAGGTCTGGGGCACCAACACGGACCTCGAGGGCTTCACCCCCGGCTGCTTCGAAGGGGAGGCCGTCGTCCGCCTGACCTGCCCGGACCTCCGCCTCGCACCGGGCGACTACCTCGTGGACGTCGCCGTTCACAGCAAGGACGGGGCCCCCTACGACTATCAGAAGCAGGCCCTCGCCTTCACGGTCACGGCGCGGACGGGCGGGGTGGGGGTGTACTTCCCGGAGCACCAGTGGGAGGTGGAGGGGGTGGACCTCACGAAACCAGAATGAGCTCCCTCCACGACCTCGCCCGCCACCTCGCCGCCGTGGCCCTCGCCGCGGTGGATCCGGAGCGTCTCGTCCGCGACGAGCTCTCCCGGCGGGGGGAGCGGTTCGGAGCGGCGGTGGCCCTGGGCAAGGCGGCGTCCGCCTTCGCCCGAGGCGTGCGGGAGATCCCGGGAGCACTCGATGCTCGGGCTCCCCGGCTGCTCCTGCGGACCCACGCCACGCCGGCGCTCCTCGATCCGGCGTGGGAGCAGAGGAGCGGCGGACATCCCGTGCCGGACCGACAGAGCCTCGCCGCCGGCGAGCGGCTGGAGCGGTGGCTCGGTGAGATCCCGCCGGGGGCGCTGTTGCTCGCGCTCGTCTCCGGGGGCGCCTCGGCGGCGGTCGAGGCGCCGGCCCCGGGGATCGGTCTGGAGGACCTCGTCTCCACCCAGCGCGCGCTGCTGGCCTCGGGCCTGCCCATCCAAGCCGTCAACGCCGTGCGCAGGCACCTCTCCCGGATCAAGGGGGGAGGCGCCCTGCGGGCCGCGAGCCGGTCTCCCCGCATCCTCGCCCTGCTCCTCTCCGACGTCCCCGGGGACGACCCGGCCACCATCGCCTCCGGTCCGTTCGCGGCGGACCCCACCACCTACGCCGATGCGGCCGACGCGGTCTCCGGCCTCGTTGTTCCCGGGAGCGTGCGGCGGCACCTCGCGGCCGGGATCTGGGGCGAGCTCCCGGAGACGCTGAAGCCCGGCGATCCCTTGCTGGACCGGGTCGAGACGATCGTGGCCGGCAGCGCCCGGACCGCGGCTGCGGCGGTCGCGGCCGAGGCAATGCGGCGGGGGCTCTCCGCCGTGGACGCCGCGCTCGAAGGCGAAGCTTCGCAGGCGGCACGGGACCTGGTGGATCGGGGGCGGGCCTTGGGAACGACCGTGGACAGGCAGGGCTTCGTCCTCGTCCTCGGCGGCGAGACCACCGTCACGTTGAGGGGGACCTCCGGCCGGGGAGGCCGCAACCAGGAGCTGGCCCTGGCCGCGGCGCGGGAGATTGCGGGGAGCCGGGACGAGCTCGTCCTCGCCCTGGCGACGGACGGCGAGGACGGCCCGACCCGCGCGGCCGGCGCGCTCGTGGACGGCTCCACCTGGGAGGCGATCCGGCGGGCGGGAATCGATCCGGACTCGGCCCTGGCCCGCCACGACTCCCACCCGGCGCTCGCCAGCGTGCCCGGTACGCTCCTGGAGACCGGCCCCACCAGCACCAACGTGGGGGACCTCGCCGTCTACCTCCGCGCTTCCTGACCTGCGCGTCCCGGGTTGGGATAGCATCGACACCGAAACGGAGACAGGCAAGGAGGTCCCCATGGCCGAGCCCGAACAGGGCTTCAACGTCAAGATCAGCGACGACGAGCTCAAGGGGCGATACTCGAACCTCTTGCGCATCCTGCACACGCGCGAGGAGTTCGTTCTCGACTTCATCAACCTGGCGCCCCCGCAGGGGATCGTCACCGCCCGGATCGTGACCAGCCCCGGTCACCTCAAGAGAATCCTCCGGGCCTTGAGCGCCAACCTGGAGCGGTACGAGAAGACCTTCGGACCCATCCAGGAGGCCGCCGAGCCGGCCGGGGACGGCAGCGTGCACTAGCCGGCCGCGTTCCCCGGGCACGGTGTCCGGGGACGGGAAAGGAGGCTTCCGGAGTCCACATGACGGGACGCAATCGGGCTCGAGGCTGGCTCGCCGCCGCCCTTCTGCCCCTGACCTCCTGGCTCAGTGGATGCGGGTCCGCCAACGCGACCGGCGGCACCGCGGCCCTCGTGGGGGGCCCCACTCTCTGGCTGATGCTCCCTGAGGAGCAGAAGCAGGCCCGCCGTCTGGGCTCCACCCGGGAGGCCGTGGCCTATATCGAGAGCTTCTGGCGGCGGCGCGACCCCGACCCGAGCACCCCCGGCAACGAGTTCGCCCGCACCTTTTACGAGCGGGTCGAGGCCGCCGACGGGCTCTATACCGAGGGCGGCACCCGCGGCAGCATGACCGACCGCGGCCGGGCCCTGATCCTCCTCGGCCCCCCTCCGATGCTGCGCTACAGCCAGGAGCGCGTCCCCACCTGGGAGCTGGGCCGCCCGGGCTCTCCCCCCGCCGTCCAGAGCCGGCACCTGGTCATGGAATCCTGGGTCTACTCCGTGGCCGACCTCCCGCCGGAGCTCACCGTGCTCCTCGAAGCTGAAGGCCCCACCCCCACCGAGATCGTCCTCGTCTTCGCCGCCGAGCCCCGCCGCACCTATCTCGTCCAGGGCGAGAAGTACCTGGAGATGGCCGCCCGGGCCGCCGTGCGGCGGTAGCTCCCCGAACACCATGCCGGGCAGATCTGCCGGGCCAGCTCCCGTTGTCACGGAAGCCCCACAGGATGCACATTATATTTTAGATGGTAATCTTCTAAGGAAATCGTTCTCCTCGCACGCCCCTCCAGGTTTTCCTTTTCAGATTGCCCTGGCTGGAAAGGTTTCATGAAGCAAGTCCCAACCGGGACTGCTTTTCAACGAAACAAGGAGGATTGTATGGCGAGA
>DASQEB010000167.1:0-6705 GCA_035633875.1 Thermoanaerobaculia bacterium | reverse complement strand
CGTCCTTGGTTGCCTCACCCTTGGCCATGGAAGGAAAATAGCACGACCGGTCGGTTTAGGCAAGAGGATTTTGGTGGAGCGAGCAAAGAAGATGATGCAAAACATCCGGATTATGCCGCATAGCAGGGCTCTCACCGCTCTGAGGCAGAATGATATGCATCATCTCCCTGTTGATCTGCCGCATATCTTTCTTGAAATGACGCACAACATCGATTATGTGCGTCATTTCATCTCTCCAGTGCTGTATAACTTCACTCATATTCCTCATAGGCAAAGTGTTTTGCGTCATCTTCTTGCGGCGATGCCGCACAACAGGGAGTCCGCGCTGGAATAATGGAGTTGTTTGACGCAAAACAAGCCGGTTGTGCGGCAAATTTCCGTACACATGCCGCAAAAGCAGAGCGGTTTCTTTGGTGAGACACCGGATCGGGAGGAGAGAGGGATCCCGATGACGCAAAACCACCCGGGTCTGCGGGCGCTCCTCCCGTGTCAGAGGGCGCTGAGCACGGCTGTGCCGCATAACCTGCGGACGACGGTCCGTTGTCCCCGGAGGATTTCTCCAGAGAACGGACCGTCGTCGCTCACGGGCTCAAGGGTTGACGATCACATTCCCCGGCTTGCGGGGCGGATCGTTCCGGGGACGCTCGGGCACGGCGGGGTTCTCCCGGAACTCGGGCGCCAGCTCGGCGTTGATGGCGGCCCATTCGGGGCTCTCGTCTTCCGAAGCGACGATGGCCCCGATCGGGCACTCGGGCAGGCAGAGACCGCAGTCGATGCAGACGTCCGGGTCGATGATCATGAACTCCTCGCCCTGGTACTCACCGGGGTGGATGCAGTCCACAGGACACACGGAGACGCAGGTCGCATACCGCTCGCCCAGACACTTGTCGACAATGACGTAGGACATTCGAGGCTCCTCTCGCGCTGGTTGACGGCCTCCATACTAGCAGGACAGGGGCGTGAACGCTGCGGATCGCGGTAGGATCGCGGCATGGCCCACGAACCGGTGAACGTCTTCGATTTCGAGGCGATCGCCCGCGAGACGCTCCCCCGAGAGGCCTACGACTACTATGCGAGCGGCGCCCAGGACGAGGTCATCCTGCGCGAGAACCGCGCCGCGTACGATCACCTCTCCCTCGCCTATCGGGTCCTGGTGGACGTCTCCCGCCGCGACTTGACGGCGTCGGTCCTCGGCCAGCCGGTCGCGATGCCCGTCCTGGTCGCCCCCACCGCGTTTCACCGCCTCGCCACCCCCGAGGGCGAGATCGCTACGGCCCGCGCTGCGGGAGCGGAGAGGACCGGCGGACGGGTGAACACCAGGAGGACCATGTCCCTTCTCGGCTTGGATTCGCCTTGAGGCCTGTAGTCTCGAGTGTTACCGTGTAGATGGCAGTCTACAAGTGAGGATCCATGGCTCTGAACATCAGGAACGCCGAGGCCGAGAGACTCGCTGAGGCGCTCGCCAAGCTCACAGGCGAAACCAAGACGGAGGCCGTCACGCAGGCGCTTCGGGACTGCCTTGCTCGCTTGCGTCGCGAACGAACCCAGAGGCGCCTCGCCGACGAGCTCGACGAGATCGCCCTCCACTGTGCCCGGCTCCCCGTGCTGGATTCGAGGACACCCGACGAGATCCTCGGATCGACGAGCACGGATTGCCACGCTGATGGTCATCGACAGCTCCGCTCTGCTGGCGATCCTCCAAAACGAACCTGAACGCCGCACGTTCAACGAAGCCATCGAAGCAGCAGAAAGCCGAGTGATGTCGGCGGCGACCTTTGTCGACGTCTCGATCGTCATCGAGTCGCGATTCGGCGCCGAGGGTGCCGTCCCGGCCATGATCCCCGGGTCTCTTGCCATGCACGGTGAACTGCCGTACAGTAGACAGGAAGGAGGCCATCATGGGAACGTCCACACCTCGTCGAAAGACCGCTGACCACGAGCTCAAGAAGGAGCGCATCGAGCTCCGTGTCGCCCCTTCGGCCAAGAAGCTCATCCAGCGCGCCATGGCCATTTCGGGGCTGACGGCGGGCGATCTGGCCTACGAGGGGGCTCGCCGGGTTCTCGAGGAGCACGAACGGATGATGCTCATCGGTGCGGACCGGGAGGCTTTCCTCGAAGCTGTGATGAATCCGCCGAAGCCGACCGAAAAGCTCCTGGCGGCGTTGCGACGTCATCGCGAAGTCCTGGGTTAACCACTTTGGGCCTCGTCATCGAGCCGCTCGGCAAGCATCACGACCGAGCGAAATTCTCTTGCGGCCAACCAGATCTCGATCGTTGGTTTCGGCTCCAGGCAAATCAGGACGAAAGGCGGAACATCGCGCGGGTGTTCGTTGCCGTTGACGCAGAACTGGGTGTGGTTGGCTTCTATAGCCTTAGTTCCTTGTCTCTCTCACTGGAGCACCTGCCGGAGGAGATTGCGCACAAGCTGCCGCGCTACGACGCGATTCCAGCCGCCTTGATCGGCCGATTGGCCCGTGACGAGCGAGTGCGTGGGCAAGGAGTCGGCGAGCTTCTTCTTGCCGATGCAATCAATCGCATCCTTGGAGCCGGGCGTTCCGTCGCTGTTTTCGCGATCGTGGTGGACGCAAAGGACGAGCGCGCAGTCAGCTTCTACAAAGCATTTGGATTTCAGACTTTCCCGCTTCGGCCCATGCGGCTTTTTCTCCTCACCACCACAGCGATTGCTGGTTCTCCGAACATCCCATAGAAGAGCTCGGCTGATGGTGCGACCGGACGCACCACGCTTGCCGTACAATCTCCCTCCTTCAAAGGAGACCACCATGTTGCGTGTCGTATCAACCACTGTCGTCCTCGCCCTGTTCCTTCTGACATCCGCCGCATCCGCGCAGTATGACCCGGTCCCTGGCCCGTCCCCGTATGGCCCGGGCGACCAGGCCGGAGCGTCCAACACCCAGGGGCCCGAGAAGGTGAAGGAGGCCCGGAAGCTCATCAAGCAAGGCATCGTCCTTCAGCTCGGGCATGTTTACGAGGAGGGGATGCCTCAGTTCCCGGGGACCCATCCCTGGGTCCTCTCCCTCAAGGAGCCCCAGGTCGTCTCCGAGCGGCAGATGTCGACCGGCGAGATCCTGGAAGGCCCGATCGAGATCGCACAGCTCGGGACCCAGTTCGACGCCCTGGGACACTTCGGGTACCTGCCGCCGGGAGGCAGCGGTTTCACCGACGTCCTCTTCTACAACCAGAGGACCGGGGCGGACCTCCTCCCGCCCGGCGCTCCGAACCGGGGGCTCGCGCAGCTCGGAATCGAGCACATCAAGCCGTATTTCACCCGCGGCATCCTGCTCGACGTCGCCCGCTATGCCAACAACGGGCAGCGGCTCCTGGCGGGTCAGGAGGTCACCGTGGCCATGCTGCTCAAGACGCTGGCCGCCCAGGGGCTCAAGCCCGAGGATATCCGTGAGGGAGATGCGGTGCTCATTCGGACCGGTCACGAAGAGCTCTGGGGCGCCCCCAACTATTATCTCGACAACTATCCCGGCCTCGGGGTGACGCTCGCGGAGCCGGGGCTCGGGCTCGAGGCGGCGATCTGGCTGTCGGAGAAGAAGATCGGCCTGATCGGCTCGGACAACTGGGGCATCGACGTGCTGCCCAACTTCAACGCCCCCGCCGGGCTCGTCGCGCCGGTGCACCACCACTTCCTGGCGAAGAGCGGCATTCCCATGCAGGAGTCGATGCACCTCCAGGAACTGGCGGACGCCGAGGTCTACGAGTTCGCCTACATCTACAGCCCGATGCCGATCAAGGGAGCAACCGGCTCGCCGGGCATTCCCCTGGCCGTGTATTAGCCCGCGGTCCGTCTCTCCTTTGCGGGAGGCTCGCCGCTGCCGAACCGGACTCCGATCTTCTTGAGGAGGTCGAACGGGGGGACGCCGCCGGCGAAGACGAAGACGTAGTCGTTCTCGAGCTCGACCGTGTCCCCTCCGACCCGCAGGCGGACACGGTCGGGCTCGATCTCCACCGGCTGGGAGGAGAAGAGGGGACGGACCCTCCCCTCGGCCATCAGGCAGTCCAGGGCGTCCTGGTTCTTCTTCTTCAGACGGACCAGCTTCTCCCTCCGATAGGAGAGGGTGACCTCGTTGCCCGGCTGCCGGCTCAGGCCGATGGCCGCCTCGGCAGCGCTGTCCCCGCCGCCCACGACCAGGATCTTCTGGTCCCGATAACCCTCGGCGTCCACCAGGCGGTACATCACCTTGGGCAGCTCTTCCCCGGGGACTCCCAGCTTGCGCGGGGTGCCGCGCCGCCCGAGCGCCAGGATGACGGCCCGCGCACGCCAGGTCCCCCGCGTAGAGCGCACGACGAAGGTTCCATCCTCCCGCTGTACGTCACCTACGGCCTCGCCGAAATGGACGTGGAGGACATGCTCGTGGACCATCCCTTCGAAGAGCTCCAGGAGGGTTTCCTTGGCGTACTCCTCGCGCGTCAACGCGCCCCACGGGGGGAGCTCCACCGGCTGGGTGAGAACCATCTTGCGGCGCGGGTAGTGGAGGAGGCTCCCTCCCAGGCTCTCCTCCCGTTCGAGGGTGACATAGGAGAGGCCGGCGGCCCCGGCGGTCAGGCCGGCGCTCAACCCCGCGGGTCCGGCTCCGACGATCGCCAGGTCGAGGGTTCCTTCCCCGGCTGCGGCCGGCTCCGCCCGCAGCGTCCCCGCGATGTGCTCCACGACCTTTCTCCCCTGGAACACGGCGTTGCGGACCAGGGAGAGCCCGCCGAGCTCGCCCACGATGTAAAGGCCGGGGACGGTGGTCTGGTGGGACTCGTCCAGGAGCGGCACGTCCTCCCGCGACCTCAGGTCGCCGAGCCCGACGGTGATGGCACCCACCGGGCAGGCCTCTTCGCAGCGGGCGTGCCCCACGCAACGCAGGCCGTTGACCACCACCGCCGTCCCGCCGACGATGCCGAGCACGTCGCCTTCGGGACAGGCCCGGACGCAGGCGCCGCAGCCGATGCAGTGGAGCGGGTCGATGTAGGGATACTGGGCCGCCGGCCGGTCGATGCCCAGCGCGACGGCCTCTTCCTTGCGCTCCCGGTCGCGGCGCACCCGGCGGCGGAAGCGCCCGAGATAAGGGAGGACGATGAGCGCCACCAGCAGCAGGGAGGCGCTCCAGAGCAGGAGGGGCTCGGACGGCGAAAGCACGGCTCAGAACCGGTAGCCGAGGCCGAGGCGCAGGCGCTGGCCTTCCAAGTCCTCGTCGCCGCGCAACAGCTCGACCTCCGCCTGGCCGAACAGGTCGAGCGGCAGCTCCAGCCAGAGGGTCGCCCGTCCCCAGGCGAGGGTCCGCTCCTCCTCGAAGACGGTGCGGTAGGCGTTGCCTCCCAGCGAGACGCTGATCTCGTGCCCCGCCCCCAGGCGTCGGCCCGCCCGGGCGGTGACCAGCAGGCCCTCGGCGGAGTCGCTGCTGAACCCGAGGACGTTGCCGCCGGCGGAGAGGCCCAGGCCTGGCAGCCGCGGATGGTGCACGCCCAGCCCGAAGGAGTACGTCTCCCTGGAGTCGAGCAGGCCGAGGCGCGGATCGAGAACCCCCTCCTCGCGGCGGCGGAGGCCAGCCTGGAGCGAGAGGTTCAGCCCCTCGGAGCGCCCGGTCTGCCAGCTCACCCGCAGCCCCTGCCGCCAGAGCCGATCGAACAGCTCCTCCGGCAGGAAGCGGTCCTCCTCGGTGAAGTACCGCTCGAAGCGGTCGTAGGTGATCGCCAGCCGTCCCCGGGAGGTGATCCGGCCGAGGGCGGTGAGCGAGAGGACCGAGAGCTGGGTCTGGTCGGTGGCTCGCTCCTCGCGCCAGTCCGTGTTGAGGTCCACCTCGGCGTGCTGGAAGAAGGACCAGCGGGCGCCGGAGCCGAAGCGGCTCTCCAGCGTCACGTACTCGCGACTGACCCCCAGATCCCCCTCCTCGCGGATCCCCGCGATCAGCACGCCCAGATCGCGCTCGGTCTGCCCGCGGCTCTCCCCCGCCGGGGGCTCGAAGCGGATGAACGCGCCGAGCTTCTCGCCGGTGCTCCGGAAGCCCAGCTCCTCCAGGTCGGGCCGGCGGCCGTAGAGCCCGCCGACGGCGAACCCGGCCCCGGGCCGCACTTCGGCGAGGACGCCGTCGAGATAGCCGAGCCCGACAAACGGGCTGGTGCCCAGGCGGCCGGCCCGGACGGCGAAGCGGCCGTCCGGCTCGTCGTAGATCAGGGCCGCCTCGTAGAGCCGGTCGCGGCTGTCGCTCTCCGGCAGACCCCCGGTCAGCTCCCGGTCGCGGCTCACGTCCAGGCTCCGGGCCCGCAGCCGGAGCTGGAGGGGAGTGCCGGCGATGTCGCGCACGCGGAGGCTCAGGCGGGCGATCGTGCGGTCGAAGCCGCGTTCCTCGTCCGAGCCATCCGAGCCATTGGAGAAGCTCTCCCAGTCAAAGGTCACGGCGCCGGACACCCGGGTCGAGGAAAGGCGGTAGCGCTCGCGCTCGGGCAACCGTTCTCCGGTGGAGGACGGCGGCGCCGGTGAGGGCTCCGGCGCGTCTGCCGGCGCTTTATCCGGTACCTCCGCCGGCTGCGGAGGAGGCGCGGCCTCGCCGATGAGCCGGGCCCGGTCGCCGGGCTGGATGGCCGCGCGCTCTGTCAGGACCTTCGCCGAGGCCGAGCGCTCCGCCGCGAAGATCACCTCGATCTGGGCGATCACCTGGCCGCCGCGCAGGACCTCCAGCCGGTCTCCGACGT
>DASQEB010000166.1:0-16293 GCA_035633875.1 Thermoanaerobaculia bacterium | reverse complement strand
GGCTGAACGTGGTGCACGTCCGGCTCCCCCCGCTGCGCGAGCGGCGGGCCGACCTGCCGATCCTGATCGATCATTTCCTGGAGCGTTTCAACAGGGAGCTGGGGCTCGCGGTGGGCGCCATCGCCCCCGAGGCCCGCCGGCTCCTCTGCGAGTACCAGTGGCCGGGCAACGTGCGGGAGCTGGAAAACACCCTCTGCCAGGCGATGATCCTCTGTGAGGGGGACACCTTGACCGTCTCCGACCTCCCCGGCCGGGTGCGCGGAGAGCCGCTCGAAGGCACGGCCTCCCCGCGGACCGATCTCTCCCGCCTCACCCTGGCGGAGGCCGTCGTTGAGGCCACCGAGCGGCTCGAAAAGATGATGATCCTCTCCCGCCTCGCCGAGAACCGCGGCAGCCGCACCGCGACCGCCGAAAGCCTGGGCGTCTCCCGCAAGACGCTGTTCAACAAGATGCGCCAGTACGGGTTGATGGGCGAGGACAGTGAGGAGGGGGTTTGACTCAGCTCGCGGCCCCTCGCAAGCCTCCCCGCATATAATCGAGATAAAGCTTTTCCAGATTCTCGTATCGCAGCTCCTCCCGATTCCGCGTCAGCACCTGCCGGCCTTCCTGGAGGACTCCCACACGGTCGGCGAGCTGCCGTGCCCAGAAGAAGTCCTGCAGGGTGACCAGCAGCGCCTTGCCCTGGTCGCGGAGGGCTGCGAGGATCTCCACCAGCTCGGCCGCCGCCTTCGGATCGAGGCCCGAGAGCGGCTCGTCGAGCAACAGGGCGGGAGCCCCCTTGATCAACGCCGCCGCGACCCCGACCTTGCGGACCATGCCCGGGCTAAATTGGGACAGCCGCTGCGAGAACGCCGCTTCCGGGAGCCCCACCTCCCGCAAAGCCATCTCGCATTCGTGGCGCGTGGAGCCCCGCCGGCCACCGAGGCGGGCGAAGAACTCCAGGTTCTCGAGCGCCGTCAGCCGGCGGTAGAACGCCGTGGTGTCCGCGAGATAGGCGACCTTCTCCTTCGCGCGCAGCGGCTCACGCGCCACGTCGATGCCGTTGATCCGGGCCCTGCCGGCGGTGGGCTCGGTGAAACCGAGGAAGAGATCGATCGCCGTGGTCTTGCCAGCGCCCTTGGCCCCCAGCAGACAGTAGATCTCTCCCGGCTCCACCCGTAGGTTGAGAGCGTCCAGCGCCAGATACCCGTTGGGAAAACGCTTGCTCAAGTCGATCGCCTCGATCATGGCTCACCCCGCATCGGATCGGGAGAAAAAGAAGAGAGAGGCCGCCGCGAGCGCCAACGTCTCGAGCGCGAAGAGCCACAGGACCGGCCGGGCGGTCGCGAGGCCCTGGCGCACGGACCGCTCGCGAAACGTGAACCGCGGGATCTCTTCCGGGTCGACCGGCCGCTGCGAGAGCCAGCCGCTGAAGAACAGAACATGAGGGCTCGCCGGGTCGCGGGCGTCGAGGGCCCGCAGCCGCTCTGCGAGCACCGGCCGGAAGGCTCGCGCCTGCTCGAGGAAACTCTCATGCCGCCACAGACCCGAGCCGGTGAGGCGCTCGGCCAGATCCTGGATCAGCGACGTCGGCGAGAGCGAAGCGAGGTCTCGCGCCAGCCGCGCCTGCGCGACTTTCAGCTGCATCCATCGACGCCGCACCTCCTCCTTCAGGCGGAACCGCCGGTTTTCCGCTGCCGCCGAGATCCTCTCCCAAGCGAAATCGTCGGTCGCCGCCCATTCGGGCTGGCGCCAGCGCCCCTCCCGGCCGGCATACTCCTGAGCGATCCGCTGATCGATCGCTTTCATCTCGCGGCCGATCTCGCCTTCGGTCGGGATGGGATGGAAGCGGTAGGCCAGCAGCCCGCTCACCGCCGGGACCACGATCACCGCCGTGACCCAGAGCCAGACCAGGATGATCAGGCTGGTGGCGGAATCCCGGGCCAGGGAGGAGACCAGCAGGGCGACCAGCGCGAAGAAGGCCGCCGCCCAGACGCCCAGCAGGACCACCAGACCGGCCTTGACCAGATCCTGGAGTTGGAAGGGGATTCCCAGACCGGCCGCGATCAGCAGGCTGAAGACCGCTCCGGCGACAAACGGCGCCGCCAGGCAGCTCCACAAGGCCAGGAGCTTGCCCGTGAACACCTGCCAGCGGGAGATGGGATAGGACAGCAGCAGCTTGAGAGCACCTGTCTGGCGCTCGCCGCACATCGCGTTATAACCCAGGAGAAAGGCGCAGAGGGAGAGGACCACCCGGATCACGAACAGCCAATCGAGCGGCTCCGAGGCCGGCAGACGGTGGTTGCCGCTGTGGAGCCGCCGGAGCTCCGGCGCGATCAGGGCGCTCAGTGCCTGACCATGGACGTCGGGTGTCGCCGTCTGGCCGCCGTCCGCCACGAGTGCCAGAGCCCATGGTGGCCGGATCGCCGGATGGAGAGTCTCGACGACGTGATCGATGGTAGTCCCGGCGAGTCTGCGGCGATATTCGTCCACCGCCTCTGCCTGTGCCAGCGTCTCGCCACGGTACCGCGCCGCCGCGGTCACCGCCGCGAGCGCCATCAGCGCGATGAGCAGGAAAGCCGAAGCCCGGAACCGAAAGCTGCCCACCAGAAGGCGGATCTCGTGCCGGAGGACCGTCGTAACGACGCCGCGGCTCGAAATCCCGTCCCCGCCTGTCCACGGCACGGCGAGCTCGGCGGAATCCGTCTCCGGCAGATCTCTCATGGGCTCCGCCATTGGATCAACCTATGTCATAGCGCCGGAAGCGGACCCAGGCCGCTGCCGCCACGAGAGCATTGAGGGTGAGGAGCGCGCCGGCTTCGGGCGCTCCACGGCGGAGCGCAGCCAGGAAATTCGCGCGCTGGTACGAGAAGCGAGGGAGGTCGTCCAGGCGGAGCCGCCTGGACGGGTCTGTTTCGGCTGCCTCGCGGTCCCGCCGGATGCGGGCCTGGATTCCGGGCTCGCTGAGCCGGCTAAACAGCGGGCGCACGCCGGCCGGGTCCACCTCCTCCGGCGCCAGCCCGAGATAACGCGGCCAGGGGAGAGACCCTTCCGGCGGATCATCGGTGAACCAGCGCCAGGTCTGGAAAGCACCCTTCCGCTCGAGATCGTCGCGCAATGCCAGCCGGTAGCGGCGGCAGGCCTCCAGGAAACGGTCGTACTCGTCGATCGAGGTTCCCGAGAACGACTCCGACAGGTGGTCGAGGAGGAAAGCGGGAGAGATCGCTGCGAGGCGGGCTCCCAGCCGCTCGCCGGATCGTAACCGGTCTTCGTAACGCTGCTGGGCCTCGAAAATCCTCGCTGCCTGCCGGATTCCTGATTCCACCTCGAAACGATAGTACTTCGCCAGGGAGTCATAGTACGCGGGGGAGCCGTTGCGATACCGCACCGCCCGGTGCGGACCGCTGGCGAAGGACATCGCCGTGTGGCCGCTGAAGGTGGAGCGCAACGGATCCCGCCGCAACTCCCGCGCGGCGGTCCGCTCCAACTCAGCCGTCAGCTCCTCCACCTCCCGTTGAGCGCTCCGCTTGACCTCCTCCGTCCTGACGAGATCGCTCGCCACCGCCCAGGCCGAGCCGGGGATCACGATGGTGAGGACGAACCAGACGAGCACCGAGACGGCCAGCGCCCGCGAGGTGCTGCCCGTGAGGAGAGAGACGAGGAGGCCCGCCAGGAGCATCAGGGAAAGGTAGGCAACGTACGTGCCGACGAGACCCGCGATCCGGAGCCACTGGTCCGGAGAGAATGCGACCCTCACCTCCAAGCGGAAGAGTGCAAGGCTCACCAGCAACCCGAGGGCAAGCGGAAAACCGAGCGTGAGGAGGCCGCCGGCAAACTTGCCTGCGAGCACGGTCCGCCGGGTCACCCCCGCAGCGAAGAGCGCGCGCAACATCCCGTCCTCCCGCTCGCCATTGAAGGTGTCGTGTGTGAGGAGCAGGGCCAGCAGCCCGAGGACCACGCTGACGATGGTGGTCAGGTCTACGGTCGGAAGGGAGGTCAGGAGCTCGTTGCCGCGATGCCCGCCCGTCGCCTCGACCGGGATGGAGAACAGGTGGATGACCACCTCCGTTCCCTGCCGCGAATCGAAGCCCTGGTCGAGGACGCTCAACGGTGCCGGGGCTCGCACCACGAGCGGCTGTAGAGAGGAGTAAACCGAGACGGCCTGAAGCTCCTTCGCGTGATCAGCGACCCGCTCCTGGTAGCTGTTCAGCCGCAGACTGTAGTCCCTGGCCGCGATCAGCGTCGAAGAGGCCGCGAGGACGATCGTCAGCAACGCTCCCACCCAGAAGCGAAAGCTCGCGAGATGATTGAGAAGCTCCTTCCTCAGGATCGCGGCGAACATCGTCCTTCCCCTGAATCCTGATCGTCTTCGTGCTTGAACGGTTCCATGGTCTCAGACCCAGAGTACAGTATATCCCCCCTTTGGTGCACTCTCCGTGCCACGTCCTGCGGAGGAAAAGCCATGCCTTTGGTCCACGCCCGGGTATTCGGTTACCCGGGCGTGGGTAACGGCTTACCCATCCTCATTCCGCTCAACGTCGCAAACCTTCAAAATGCATTGATTTTAAATGTTTCCTCAACCTGGTCCGGCCCTTGCACAAGGGCACTGGCAGGTCGTTGAGGGATCGTGATCACCAAGCCAAATGAAAGCCGAGGAGAACCGATGCTTCGCACCAGCAGCTACACGATCTTCGTCAAACTGCCAGACACCGATGAGGACGTCCTGCTGGTTCACGGCTACACCGGCGCCTACGATCGCGTCTCCCGCGGCGTCGCCGACTTCCTGCGGTCCCGCCATGCGAAACGAGCGGCCAAACCACTGTATGGAGAGTGGAGCCCGGAGCCCGAGGCCGCGGGGACGGAGACGGTTTCGGACGCCACGATCGATCTTCTCAGGGACCAAGGCCACCTGACGGAGCTGTCCCTGGACGAGGAAGAAACCTTTTTCTCCCGGCTTGCGGAAAAGCTCCACGAACGTGCGCTCCGGCAGGCACCGAGCTACATCTTCATGCCCACTTACGACTGCAATCTGCGGTGCTCCTATTGCTATCAGGATCACATGCGCACGGATTGCAGCTTCAAACATCTGCTGCGTTCCATGCGCCGGCCGATCGTCGATCGCATCTTCGCCGCCCTCCCCCGGATCGAAGAGCTACACGGCTTGGATCCACGAAAGCTGCGGCGGCGCAACCTCGGCCTCTTCGGCGGTGAGCCCCTGCTCGCCGCCAACCGGCCGATCATCGAGTACATCCTGGGCAAAGCCTTCGAAACAGGCGAAGCCGATTTCTGGGCGATCACCAACGGCACCGAGATAGACGCCTACCGCGACCTGCTCGGACCCGCTGGCATCGCCCGCCTCCAGATCACTGTCGACGGCCCGCCCCGCGAGCACGACAAGCGGCGGGTCTATGCCGACGGCTCCGGCTCGTACGAGCGGATCGCCGCCAACATCACCATGGCACTCGAGCTCGGCGTGGCGGTGAGCGTGCGACTCAACGTCGACCGCCACAACCTCGCCGACCTGCCGGCGGTGGCCGACGAGATCGTGGCTCGCGGCTGGGACCGCTGTCCCGGCTTCGGCGCCTACACCTCGCCCGTGCGCGCCGGCAACGGCAAGACCGGCGCCGGCAGCACCTTGAGCTCCTGGGATCTCGACCGGGCCCTGACCAGGATGCGCGAGGAGCACCCGCACCTGCGGGTGCTGGCCCGGCCCGACGAGGGGCTGCGGGCCAAGGCGCGCCGGATCTTCGACGACAGCCAGGAGATCCTTCCCAGCCTGCGCCCGAGCTTCTGCAGCGCCCATGACCGCATGTACATCTTCGATCCGTTCGGCGACATCTACACCTGCTGGGAGCGGACGGGAGACCCGAACGTCAGCATCGGCAAGGTGACCCCCGAGGGCGACGTCGAATTCCGTTTCGATCAGATGAAGGTCTGGCGTAGCCGCACCGTGGCCAGCAACCCGGTCTGCCGCCGTTGCCGGTTCGCCCTCCACTGCGGCGGCGGCTGCGCCATCCTGGCGCTGGACCGGAACGGAGCGTTCAATTCGAACTATTGCGATGGATTCGCGGCCCGCTTCAAGGCCAGCGTCGCCGAGGCCTACCTAGAGCACATCTCCGGCGCCGGCCCGGCCATGGTCCAGGAGCGGGTTTGCGACCAGTGAAACGGAGCGGAAAGGTTTTTCTCTACTCGAGGAGAGGAGTCATGAAAAAGTCCCGCGCGTCTCACGAGATGACCCAACTGAACGGCGCCGCTTTCCGCATCGGAGCCGAAGCGGTCCGCGGCGGCCGGCTGGAGTCGTTGTTGGAGGAAACCCTGGCGCAGGTGTTCGGCGGCGAAGGAGTCGATAGTGCGACCTGCACCGAGTTCACCTGCAATGTGTACGCACCACCGCCGCCGCCGGGTGGCTAGGACTTGATTTCATGTAGGTAACTTCACAATTTGAAGCACCGCTAGGAGCGAGAAATGAATACAATGGCTCGTGGGTATACACTTTTGAAACTGATGCAAAATCCAAAACGTCAAGAGAGATGGCGCATCCTGTTTAGAGCGAGCAACTACTCGGTGATTTTCGGTCTTCTTGTTAGTGCTCTCGTGGTCTCAAGCTTCCTACTGATAAGACAAAATAACAGCCTAAAAAACAAATTGCTGAAAAAAGGTCCACAGTATCTCACGGCAGGAGAGCTCGTTCCTGCGCTGAGAGGTTTGGACCTTAACAACAGAATCATAACCGTCCCGCACCGTCACGGCGAGAAAGATACCCTCTACTTTGTATTTTCACCGTCTTGCGGTTGGTGCAAGATCAATCTGCCAAATTGGCAAGCAATTCTCGACCAAGCCTCAGAACGCTATCGGATCGTGGCAGTCTCGATATCGCGAGAAAAAACGGCAGAGTACGTGCATGAACATGGCCTTTCAAAAACTTCCGTCATTATCGAACCTGAACCGCGCGACCTCCTCGCTTACAGGCTTCAGCTGACTCCGCAGACGATTCTCGTAGACTCCAAAGGATCTGTCAGGAAGAACTGGCTTGGTGCGTTCGGCTCAGAAGAGCGGCAGGACATTGAGCGCAGCCTGAATGTCCGTTTGCCGGATTATTACTTCAACTCAACCGCAAAACAAATCAGCGCCGGGAGAAAAACTAACTAATAAGGAGATCGTCATGAACAAGTGGAAAGTTACGAGAAGTACCCTGTTCGTCCTGGTGATTACTGCGACCGTACTGTCTCTGGTCCAAGTGTCCGCGGATGCTGCCGGGAAGAAGTCGATTTTCACTCATGAGGAATTGGCTGCTTGCGCAGGTCTCCGCTGCAACGATCCTTCTGATTGCGGGAGTTTCTGTTTCTGCAATAACCCCGATGATACCAAGGGCAGCTGCGTCAGGGACGAGGCCACGATCGAGGCGTTCCTGAGGGAGCAGGAAAAGAGGGCACCCGGCTCTCACCGCCGGGCACCTCAGCAGCACTAGGCATCTGCCCTTGCATTGCCCGGCGTTCGATCCACTGAAAACAGGCCTGGCTCGGTAAAGAGCCAGGCCTGCGGCTTTAGCCGAGCCCACCCGCCGAAGCGGCTGCTCGAAGTACACCTACGATTGTGCTATTCTCTTACTCTCCGTAGCTGATGATAGGCGAACCGGCGGGTCTCGATCGTTCGAGGGTGTCCCGGATCGCTCCTCCAAAGGAGAGGCCACTTCGCGGCTCGGCCGGGAAAGGAGCCTGCAATGGATGATCGGGTTTCAGCGGTTTGGGCTCGCATCGAGCGCTGGCTGGGGGCCAACGCGCCGGAAGCGCTCGAAAACCTCGGCGGTCCCGCGGCACCCGGCGATCTGGAGACGCTCGAGGAGACGATCGGGTTCCAGCTCCCGGACGAGGTGAAAGCTATCTACAGCGTCCACAACGGGGAAGTCGGAGACGGACCCTGCATCCTCGGCACCTGGGACGCGTTCCTCTCCTGCCGCAGGTGGCGACCTACTGGCGTCTCTATGCCGATCTGGCGAGCCAACTCGGCGGCTAGGAAGACACACCGGACCACTGGCGGCGCCCAGATCGAAAATGGGATCATCTCCGTCAAAGGTCCGGTGAAGCCTCTCGTCGGCTCACCCCGCTGGGTTCCCATCTTGGTCGAGTTCCTGGAGCAGCATGCCGACGCTCTCGAACGCGGCGACTTCGCCGTGATCGACAATGACCTCACGCGAGTCCGCGAGATGCAGGACGATCCGGCGGACTGGGGCCTGCCCGAGTACCTGCGTGAGGTGGGGATGGAAAGGTTCATACCGGGAGGGGCGGGACCCGATCCCGACGTCGGACGACTGGCGGAAGGAGAGGAGGTCGTGATCGTCGGCCGCATGGGAGAGCTGCTCGGAGGCCCCGAGATCGTCTTCACCCTGGTCACGGAACAGGGCACGGAATACTCCATCCTGGCGACGAGCCGGCCACCAGGGGGTACGGCGCGATCTCGGTCGGGCAATCCGCTCGCGTGAGAGCCGAGCGCTTCGTGGGCCAGGTCGAGAGCGTGTTCTTCCAACACGGCATGGCGAACCCCCAGCTCCTGGCAAGGAAATATGAGATGTTGGTCGATCTGGATCGAGGATAGTCTCTGCGGAAAACGGCTCCGCCGCTGCATCAACGGCTTCCCGATCTGCGAATGCCGTCAGAGTCAGGCGCGCGTTTCGCGCGCAGCACCCCGCCCACCGCGCCCCCCACGAGAGCCCCGAGGACCAGAGACCAGTGCACCGCGTTGTCCCGCGTGCGGGGGCCTCCTCCCCACGCCACGGGCGGATACAGCGTCGCGGCCAGCGTCACCAGGAGGGCGAGCGAATGTCCGGCCACGGCTCCCCAGAAGACCCGGCGCCAGAGAGGCCGGCGGCGGCGGAGGCGGTGGCCGAGGACCAGCAGCAGGGCGGGGATCACGAACAGGCCCACGACCAGAGCCACGTGCTCGGCGCTCATGACCGGGCTCGCGGAAACAGCCACAACCAGTAGCCGCTCAACAGCAGGAGAACCAGCGCCACGGCGGAGGCGTCGCTCAGGAGGACCCAGCCGTCGCCGAAGATCTCGCCCGAGTGGAGCTTCTCCAGGAAAACGTCGTTCCTCTCCCCGACGTGGAGGACGCGGCCGGTCGCGAGATCCAGGTCGACCTCCCGGACGGTCCGGTCGTTGAAGCGCACCTTGACGAGACCGTTGCCCGGACGGACGTCCATCCGGTCGATGCCGGCCGCCGCCACACCCGGTCCCACTGCGGCTTCGGCGCGCCGCGCCAGCTCCGCGAGAGGGAGGGCCTCCTCGAACCGTCCACCCGGCGTGTGGGAGACGTCCGGCATCAGCCCGAGCGGCCGTTTGTGGTTGAGCAGGATCCCGGTCACCGAGACGAGAAGGATCACCCCGGTCGCCAGGATCCCGAGCCAGAGATGCAGATAGAAGGTCCAGCGCGAGAAGACCCGCCAGCGGTGCATGAGCTCTCCATCCTCGAGATGTCCCCCCCTTCGCGCGTTGCGCTCGACGTCGAGACGAACGCGCCCCCCGCGTGTACCAACCCATGCCCGCACCCCCTCATTCCTCGCTTCTTCTCAGCCTTACCCCCTGAGCAGGTAGAATCGACAAGCCCCCCCTTGCGTCTTTTACCCCCCGCGCGTCTCCTCCACGGGCACTGCCGGCCCCGTCGTCGGCCGCCATGTTCCCCGAGGCGAAACGGGGGAGAACCCCGTCAGAGAATTTATCTGTTCGTCTAAATACAGGAACGAACCCTGCAAGCTCCTGCCGTCGCCCAGGACTTCTCGGAGATGTTGGCAAACCCGGCCGGCGTACCGCAGTGCTTCTGCTTTCCCGCAGATAGCGTGAACCGTGGCCACTTCCGGGCGCCGTACTGTCCGTCATCAGGAGCCGCCGCAGCCCAGACCTGCGTCCGCACGCTGGTCGCGGACGTGGTCGCCTTCACGACCAGACCCGGTTCCCGGTGCTCCATGCCGGCAGCAAGGAGCACCACATCCACCACCTGTACGCCCACCAGGCAATCCGGCCTATATTCCGACTGATGCTCAGCCCACCAGTGTGAGCTTCAACAGCATGGGGTTCGAGGTGGCACAGTTGGTTGCCCCGTTAATCACGGCCCCGGCCGTCTCCACGGCGCTCACGGTTGGAGCGACCAGCTATCTCGTTTCCACAGGTGAAATCGGTGCCGCGGCACTGGTGGATCTCGTTGAGCTGCCAGCTGCGTTTGAGATTGTCATCGGTGCCGCTGCTGGCGCGGCTGCCATCGGGTTGTTTTGGGGATCGGGGCGACAGAAGGTGCAGTCAAGCGTGACGAACTGCGTTCGACTATCCGGCAAGGGTTTGAGGGTGACCAAGGTCTGGACAATTGTGACCCATCGAGCGATGAAGCAGGACGCGGAGGGACGACTCCTCTCCGAGACCACGGGCCCCCTTTGGCACGGCTGAAGGGCAACTGAAGCTCGGGCCGTCCGGCCTTCGAATCCTCACCCAACCCCCTTCCGGCGTAGAATTCATGGGTAATCTCCGCGAGATCCGGAGGCTCGAATGAAGCGTTTGGCTTTCCTCCTCGTCCTCGTCTCCCTCGTCTGGCACTCTCTCGCCCTGGCGGCTCCGAGCCCCGGCATCGCCGTCACCGGCCTCGTCCTGGATTCCAACGGCAAGCCGGTCCAGGGTGCGAGAGTCCGGCTCGTCCCCTGGCCCCGCAAATTCGAGAGGTGGACGATGCAGCTCGCGGGACGCTGGGAGCCCGAGCCGGCCGCCAGGGGGGCGAGCGACGCCCAGGGGCGGTTCCGGCTCACGGCGCCGGAGGCGGGGATGTGGCGGGTGATCGTGGAGGCCCCGGGCAAGGTTCCCCAGCAGCACGGCCTCGCGCCGCTTCTGGAGGCGGAGGAATTGCCGCCGGTTCTCCTTCCGGACGACGTCCGCCTGGAGACGCAGGTGGTGGACCCGGCGGGCAAGCCGGTCGAGGGGGCCCGCGTCGTGGTGGCCTCCTCGGAGAGGCTGCGGAACCCGAGCCGCGCGTTCACCGCCGAGACGTGGGAGCCGTTACTCTGGACCGCGGTGACCGGAGCGAACGGAAAGGCCGTGCCCCCCCTGGCCGAGGGCGAGCGGTGGCTCATGGCGGTCCTGGCCGCGGGCTCTCCTCCCGCCAGGGCCGAGGGCGCCGGGCGGCAGAGCAACCTCCGGCTGGACCTGGAGCGGGGCTGCGAGAGGATCATCGAGGTGACGGACGGCCAGCGGAGGCCCGTGCCAGGAGCCGTGGCGCGGATCGGCTCGCAGGCCTGGCTGGTCTCGGACGCCGCCGGGCGGATCGTGGTTCCCGCGCGGTGCAAGGACACCACGACCTTGAACATCGAGACGAGCGAGGTGCGCGATCTCGTGACGGTCTATCTCACTCCCCTCCCCCCCGGCAAGGCGCCGGAGGACGTCCCGGTGCGGGTGGCCCTCCCCGCGCCGTTCCCGCTGCTGACCGGCCGAGTGGTGGACGCGGTGAGCCGCGAGCCGGTGGCGGGAGCGTTCGTGTGGACGGCCGGCGAGCCCGCGGACTTCGCGCGGACGGACGCGCGAGGCTCCTACGCCGTGCCCCTGTCCGATCCGAGCTCACGCACCCTGGTGCAGGCGGTCTCCCTCGAGCACATGCCGGCCTTCGAGACGGTACAGGCGACGACGGGAGGGCAGCCCGCCGGGCCGGCGTTCGCGCTGATCCCGGTGGCCAGGGTGGAGGGGATTGTGGTCGACGCGGAGGGGCAGCCCGTGGACGGGGCACAGCTCCAGGTTCTCCCCAGCCCCGTCGGCCGGCAGACGATGATGCTGACGGACTCCTCGCAGGTCGCGCTGAGCGATTCCCGGGGGCTCTTCCGCCTCCGCCTCGCCTCGCGCGTCCCCTATGAGATCACGGCCGTGCACGAAGGGTACGCGCCGGTCTCGATCAAGGTCCCGTCGCTCGAGCCGCGGAGCGCCCGCAAGGACCTGCGGATCGTCCTGGAGCGGGGACGCACCGCCTTTGGCCGGGTGGTGGACACCCGGGAGCAGCCCGTGGCCGGAGCGCGGGTGTCGCTCCGCCGCGCGGCTGGAGCGGAGGACGGATTCGAGATCATGATCGGGAGCGCCGACGCCGGACCGGGCCACGAGGGCACCACGGACGCGACCGGCCGGTTCGAGATCGGCCGGCTGCCGGCGGGCCGGTTCGACCTGATGGCGCAAGCGGAAGGCTTCGCGCCCATGGTGGTCCCGGGTGTGGCCGTGGAAGGCAAGGCCGCGGCCCGGGTGGACCTGGGAACGGTGGTCCTCCCGCCCGGGATGAAGGTGGAAGGGACCGTGGTCGATCCCCAGGGACAGCCTCTGGAGGGGGTCCGGGTCGCGGTCCAGCCCACGGACTTCCTGTCGATGCGCACCTTCTCCCTGAGGGAGGAGCCCTCGAAGACCGGGCCGGACGGCCGCTTTGCGATCTCCGGGCTTCGCGAAGGGCAGAGGATCGACATCAAGGCCTGGAGGGAGGGCTACCTTCAGGGCGCGGCGGTCGCGCTCGACATCCCGGCACCCGGACCGGTACGGATCGTGCTCGAGCCAGGCGCGCGGGTCGCCGGCCGGGTGGTGACCGAGGACGGCAAGCCCATCGCCAACGTGGGCGTCTACGCGTCCGGCGAGGAGGGTGGGCTGGGGATGGGCCGGCTGCGGAGGGGGGCCGCCCGGACGGACGAAACGGGGCGCTTCGAGCTCGACGGGCTGGAGCCGGGAAAGCTCGTGCTCCGGGCCGTCGCGGCGGGATACCTGGGCGCGGAGGCGCGGGTCGAAGCCGTGGCCGGAGCGGAGACGCCCGACGTCCGGATCGTCCTGCGGATGGGCGCGGTCGTGACCGGCCGGGTCCTGGGGCCGGACGGCGCGCCGGTGCCCGGCGCCGACGTGCGGGTCATCCAAACCTCGCGGGAGGAGACCGTCTACGCCTTGGCAGCAGGGGGCGCGCGGACGGATGGCGAGGGCAACTACCGCCTGGCGGGGATCGAAGAGGGCCGGCGCTCGATCGCCGCCTCCCACGACGACTTTCAGCGAGCCGTCAAGGACCTCGACGTGCGGGCCGGCGAGAACCGGCTCGACCTGCAGCTCGGCCGCGGTCATCCGGTGACCGGCCGGGTGGTCGACGCGGCAGGCAGGCCGGTGGCCGACGCCCGCGTGGTCCTCAGCACCCGGGGTTTCGGGCATGGCGGCGAGGGCCCGCAGGAGGCGGCGAGCAGCGCGGACGGCTCGTTCCGCTTCCCCTCCGTGGCCTCCGGCACATACGTCCTCTCCGCGTCCAGGGAAGGGTACGCCCCAGGCGCGCTGCCGGACCCGGTGCAGGTGGGTGGAGCGCCCGTGGCCGACCTGGAAGTGCGGCTCGAGACCGGCGGCACGATCCGCGGGCGGATCAAGGGGCTCGGGTTCGAGGCGCTCGCCGGCCTCAACGTCTTCGCCGTCCGCAGCGACGGCGTGGGGATGGAGGCGGGGGTGCGGCAGGGCGGGGTCGACTTCGAGGGCGCGTACACGATCGAAGGGGTCACCCCGGGCGACTGGATGGTCATGGCCATGTCCGGCAGCGGCTCGGCCCGGGGACGGGTCACGCTGCCGGAAGGGGCTTCGGAGGTGAGCCTCGACCTCGAGTTCGGAGCCGGCTTCACGCTCTCGGGACGGGTCCTGCGTGCCGGCCAGCCCATGCCGGGATTGCAGGTCGTGGCGAGCGGGAACGACGTGGCCTCGCACGCCATGGGCTCGACCGGCGCGCAGGGAGAGTTCCGCCTCGAAGGCCTGGAGGCCGGGACGTACAACCTGGCGGCCATGGACTTCCGGAAGGGCCTCCGCCACGTGGAGGAGGTCGAGATCTCCGCCGACCGGGAGAT
Organism: Thermoanaerobaculia bacterium; assembly: GCA_035633875.1. GTDB lineage: Bacteria > Acidobacteriota > Thermoanaerobaculia > Multivoradales > UBA5704 > DATARR01. The sequence goes on along the minus strand of DASQEB010000166.1, from coordinate 2,456 downwards.
CGTGATCGAGCTGCCGACCCAGCGGGTGAGCGGCCGGGTGGTCGACGCGACCGACTCCTCCCCCGTCGAAGGAGCGAGCATCGTTCTCGAAAGCTCCGATCCGAGAGAGAGCCGAGGACGGCCCGGGGAGATGGGCGCCTCGACCGACCCGAGCGGCGCCTTCAGCATCGGCAACGTCGCCGAGGGAACTTGGCGCGTGATCGCCCGCAAGGAGGGCTACTCCCCGTCCGAGACGACGGTCGAGGTGGGCTCCGGAGCGGACGTGGACGGCGTGCGGCTCACGCTTTCGCCCGGCGCCGGCCTCGTTCTCGAAGTGCGAACCACCACGGGAAGCATCCCCGCCCAGATCTTCGCCGCACTGCTGGATGCCGGCGGCCGCAGCCTCCTCGCCGGCTCCTACGAGACCGGGGAGGGCGGTCGGGTGCGCCTCACCAGCGCTCCGGCCGGCCGCTTCCGCCTGTACGTCTCCGCAGCCGGTGCGGCCACGACCTCCGTGGATGTCGCCGTTCCGGGTGAGCCGGTCCGGGTCGTCCTCCCGCCCGCCTCCCAGATCGTGGTCGACGTGCCCGACCTCGCCGGCCAGGGCGGACGCGCCACCCTCAGCGTGACCGGCGCGGACGGCCAGCCCTTCCGCTCGGTGCTGTACGGGATGTCCTTGACGGAGTGGCCCCTCCTCCAAGGGAGGACCGTCGTCGAGGGCGTCCCCCCCGGCACCTGGAGGCTCCGGGTGACCGCCGCCGACGGCCGTACCTGGGAGGCGACCGCCACGACCACGGGAGGAAGGACCCAGGTGGTGCTAAATTAGCGTTCCGGCCCGTCGAGCGGACGGCGGGCGCCGCTCAGGAAGGACAAAGATGTCGTCGGACGAGTGCACCCATCTGGACCAGATCCGTGACGTCAGGCCGCAGAGCCGGGGGTGCGAGGAGTGCCTGCGGATGGGAGATTCCTGGGTCCACCTCCGCATGTGCCTGACCTGCGGCCACGTCGGTTGCTGCGACTCCTCAAAGAACAAGCACGCCACCAAGCACTTCCACGCCACGAGCCACCCCCTGATCCGCTCCCTGGAGCCGGGGGACGACTGGGCGTGGTGCTATGTGGACGAGGTGGGGCTGGTGTTCGAGTAGGGAAAAAGGACACAAAGGACCTAAAGGACCAAAGGGACATCAAGGTTTTTGTCCTTTGGGTCCTTTTCGTCCTTTAGGTCCTTCACCCCTCCACCTCCCCGCTCAGCGGCAGCCGCACCTCGAAGATGGTCTCGCCGGGGCGGGACTCGAAGCGGATCTCCCCTTGGTGACGGACCTTGACGATGCGCCGGGCGATGTCGAGGCCCAGCCCTGAGCCCTCCCCCGCTTCCTTGGTGGTGAAGAACGGCTCGAAGACCCGGCGCTGGATGGGGGGCGGGATGCCCGGACCGGTGTCCACCACCTCGACCACGGCGTCGTCCTTGTGGCGCGAGGTGCGGAGCGTGAGCGTCCCCTTGCCCTGCTCCCGCATGGCGTCCACCGCGTTGTCGATCAGGTTGGTCCACACCTGGTTGAGCTCGTTGCCGTGAGCGCAGAGCTTCGGGAGGCTGCGGTCGTACTCCCGCACGACCTCGATCTTCGCCTTGCGGATCTCGTAGTCCATGATCCGGAGGGTCGTCTCGATGCCCTCGTGAAGATCGATCTCCTGCTGCGCGGCGCGATCCATGAAGGAGTACTCCTTGATGGACCGCACCAGCTCCGACATCCGGGCCGTGCTCTGCTCCACCTGGTCGAGCAGGTCCGCCAGGTTGAGCACCCCTTCGATCCAGGGGAGGACGGTCACCAGGTCCTCGGCCCCAGTTTCGGCGGCCATGGCGTCCAGGCGGTCGGGGCCGAGGCCGGCGCTGGCGAGCACGGGCGCAAGCTTCCAGGCGTCCTCCGCCCCGTGGCTCTCCAGCCACTCCGTAAGGGCGTCTTCGAGGTCGCTCTGGGCGAGAGGGTCGAGCGGGGGATCGTCCCGTTCCGCGCACTCCAGGGCCCGGCGCTGGATTTCGGCGAGCACCTTGCGTTCCGCGTCCGAGAAGGGGCGCTGCCGGTTGATCACCAGGGTCTGGAGACCGTTGATCGTCTCGCGGAGCTGGCCGGCCGCCCGTCCGGCCGCGGCGGCCGGGTTGTTCAGCTCGTGGGCGAGGCCGGCGGCGAGCTTGCCGAGGGCGGCGAGCTTCTCCTGCTGGCGGAGTTGGGCGTCCACGTCGCTCGCCCGGGCCGCCATGGCCGAGAGCACGACCCGGGCGACCGGCGGGCAGTCGGCCACGAGGCGGCGGAAGGTGTCCGGCTCGATGCGTACCACCCGGCTCTTCCCCACCGACCGGCCGGTGGCGATGGCCGGTCCGCTGGTGAGCATGGAGATCTCGCCCGTGAACTCCCCCGGATCGTGGATGGCGAGGAGCTTCTCCTCGGTGCCGACCTGCTTGGTGACGCGGATCTCGCCGT
>DASQEB010000165.1:0-5202 GCA_035633875.1 Thermoanaerobaculia bacterium | reverse complement strand
GACCGGCGTCACCCGAGGTGGTGGCGCGGCCAATCCTGGAGAGACCGACCTCTCCCAGAACAGACTGAACCCGGCGACGGGCACCACGTACGAGCTCTTCTCCGGGACCGATCTCTTCGACCTGTTCTTTAGTGACCTGGAGTTCGACGACTAGGCGCTGACCCGTTCGACGCGGCGGTAGGGGATCCCCTCACCGCCGCGTCGTTTCACCGGCAGAGGCTGGCCGGATTTCGATCCCGGCGGTCCGCGCCAGATCCTCCAGTGCGGGCATCGGTGCGGCGAGCAGGCGCTCCACCAGACCGGGATCGCCGATCTGGAGCGAATCCAGGAAGGCGGCGAGGTCCCCGGCCACGGGGCAGTCCGGCGTGCGCACACAGAGCAGTGCGAGGTGCACGCCCGACTCCTCCTGCCGCTCGGCGGCGCTGCCCAGGACCAGGTAGGCCGGAATCTCCAGCGCCTGCGCGCCCGGAGCCGAGGCTCCCGCGGCCGGCAGGTGCGAGCCTCCGGTGCCGGTCGCGAGGCGCTCCAGCGCTTTCTGGAAACGGGCGGGCAGCGGCTTCGGGTCCGCCCACGTCCCGGACTGCCGGCCCACGCGCAGCGCCACGCCGTGGGGGTTGCGCCCCACCCAGCGCCAGCCGGTGAAGGTCCCGGCGGTGGGCCGGAAGCCGAGCCCCCGGCCGGCGGTGCGGGTGCCCAGAAGCTGCACGAAGTGCCCGGCCTCCGTCCGGCTCAGATCGGCCCGCTCGGCCATCTCCCGGTGCGGACCGCCGCTTGCGAGATCCCAGGCGCTCTCCGGCTCCAAGTAGCCTTCGGAACGGTCCGGGTCCACGGCCACCTGGAAGCGGTGGTGCTCCTTGGACGGCCGGCGCTGGATCAGCGGGCTGAAGGACTCGGCGTAAATCAGCGTCGCCGGGCGGCCGGCCGCCGGTGCATAGAGGATCAGCGTCACGCCTTCCGCGGTCGACCATTGCCAGGCATCGCCGATGGGGATGCGACCGACGAGCGGACCGCCCAGAGCGACGCTCTGGAGAGCGGGCTCGGCGCTGGGCTCCGCCTCCGCGCCCTCCGCCTTCAGCAGACGCTCGAAGTCACCCGATCCGGAAGCATCAGCCTGCGCTGCGGGGACGGAGAGCTCCGGGAATGGGGCCGCAGACTCGAAGGTCGGAAACGGCAGCTCCCTCGGCCGCGGCGGCTCCTGGCGGCAACCGGCGGCCAGGAACGCGGCGAGGGCGAGGAGGTAGACACGGAAAGATGGGACAGATGTAGGCATCTTCGGCTCGCGCTATTGTCTGTGTTCACTTCTCGGTCTGAAGACGGCTGTCCAGCCAGGCGAGCGCGATCTCGCGGGCCCGCTGCTCCCTGTCCTGCAAGGCCTGGGTATCTTCCAGGACGACTCCTACCGCCTGGCGGTCGGCCCGGCTCTCGGCCAGCACCTCTGTCTCGTTCCCCCACTCGTCGTGAAGCGCACGGAGTTGGCTGAGGTCCCGGACCCGTCGCAGCACCAAACGGCAGATCCGGAACAGCAGGTCGATGCCGTCGCGGTGGACCGCTCGCGCCGTGCCGTTGCCTCCGGCCTCGGCATCGAAGAGGAAGAGCCCCTCGGCAGGTTGCAGGAGCCGCTCCGGCTCCGGCGCCTCCGGGTTCTCGACGTGCAGCGCCACCTGGAGGCTCTCGCCGGCGCCCCGGTAGATCGCGGGCAGGACGGCGCGCAGCACGGCCGCGAGGAGCCGTGCCGCTTCGAAGGTCAGGGCGGGGCCGGCCACGTCCCCGTTGTTCTCGGCGGCGTCTGCGGGATTGGGGAACAAGGCCAGCGCGACGGTGGAGAAGGCCAGGTCCTCATAGCTTTTCCGGGCCTCCTCCTCGAAGAGAGTCCTCTGACGGACCTGGTTGCGCACCGGGTCGAGCCGGTAGGTGGCCACGTGGCGCACCCGCACCGAGACCGGCACGAGCGCCACGCGGAACGGGAGCCGACCGATGAGGACCTGATCCGGGGTGGGGAAGCTTCCGCCCGCGGCCTGGACCAGCTCCGGCGCAACCTCGCTCTCCCCGAGGGCGCGCAGGAGGAAGACCCGCCGCGGCGAGGAGACCTCGTTGGTGAGCAGCGGCTCCGCGAGCACGTCCCCCGCGGGCCGGCGGCCCGGCTCCAGGCTCGCCTGCGCCGCCTCCTTCTTTTCCTCCTCGCCACCGCGCCCCACCACGACGAAGATGCCGCGGGCGTCCTGAAAAATCCGGCCCGGATAGAAGAGGACGTGGGCTGCGTCCGCGCCGGTCCGTCCGAGCTCGGCCAGACGGGTGCGGTCGCGGAGGGCCACCGTGCGCCGTACGGTGAACTCCACCTGTGCGATCTTCGGAGGGAGCAGGCCTGGGTCGTCCGCGCCAGGTCCCTCCTCCGGCCGCACCGCCCGAGCCAGGGCCCGCACGTGGACCAGCTTCACGTACTCGTGGGTTTGTTCGTCCAGATCGGTCCGCTGCTCGCACAGCAGGAGGCCCTGTCCGGCCAGCTCACGCAGGCGCGGCACGCAGACGCCGCCGAAGACGCGCACCAGGTCCTCGACTTCCATCCAGTGCTGGACGAGGTCCGCCCCCAGGTGAGGCTCGACGGCGAGGCCGGTGGGCGGCCGCAGGACCGGCCGGGGCAGGCTCGCGATCTCGCTGGCGAGAAGCGGCAGGTCCGTCACCGCCGAGAAGGCCTGATCGACGTCGGGATCCGTCATCGTCACCAGGGCAATGGGCTCCGGCCCGTCTTCAGACGCGGCCTCCGCCGCCCTCCCGCCGCGCCACCGCCGGAAGCGGGAGCCGGCGCGTCGCAGCCGCTCAGCCTCGCGCGCGAGCTCGCTCCGCGTCCCCTCGAGCAGGACAACGCATGCCTCCTCCGGGGATTCACGGTAGTAGACCGGCTCCTCCCGCAGCAGCAGGGGGCTGCGGCCGAGGTCGCGCCGCCCGTCGCCGCACAACCGGTAGTGCCACGGTACGGCGTGCCGCTCGCAGGCGGCGACCAGGTCGGCGAACGAGAGCGGCTCGCCCGAGGGCTTCTGAAAATCGCGCAGCCGGTAGGTGCGCTGCTCGCGGCCGGTGCCGGCCTCGACGTTCGCCTTGGAGGCCACTCCGGCTGCGGCCAACTCGGCGGCCTCGCGCTCCCTCGCCTCGCGGGCCGAGTGCGAGAAGGAGCGCGCCACGGCGTCCATGCCGCAGAGGCTCCTCACCCATTCCGGCATGCGGTGCATGCTCTCGGCGCCCAGCACCAGGACCTGCGGCGCACTCTTTTCTCCCAGCTCGCGCACGCCGATGAGCTGCCGCAGCCGCAGGACGAGCCGCCGGAAGGCGAGTTGGGCGTGGACCTCCACCGGACCGGCGAAGGTCTCCACGTCGTCCACGATGACCAGGCCAAGGTTCTGGAGCAGCGGCGCGAAGGTGTCCGTGCGGTCGAGCACCGTCGCCACCAAGTCGTGGAGGCTGCACACCACCACGTCCGGCAGGATGCCCTGGGCGAGATCGCTCATCAGGTCCGTCCCAGGATGCCGGACCCGCAGGTTCCAGCGCAGGGTGGAGGGCTCGACGACCTGCCGGAAGCGCCCGGCCAAAGCCTCGGCGGCCGCCTCGCTTCGCACCACGATCAGAGTGCCGCGGGTGTGCACGAGGGCGTGGTTGGCGGCGGCGAGCAGGGCCAGAGTCGACTTGCCCGCCCCTTCCGGAGCCAGGACGATGAGGTTGCGGCTGCGCTGGCCGCTCTGGTCCTGCAGCACTTCCGGAGGGGCCTCCCCCAGGGTGAGCTTGTCCAGCGTCACGGGCGGATCGACATGGACGAAACCCTGATAGGCGAGGCGGGTCAGCATGGACTTCTGCATGGGCGTGAGGTGCCGCGGCCGGGGCAGCAGCTCGGCGACCAGCGGGGACAGCAGGCCCGCCGTGGGGGGATCGATCTCCGAGCGCTGGAGCGGCTCCACGGGTATGGCGGAGCGCGGCTCGGGCGGGGGGACGCCGAGCTCCTCCTCCAGGTGTTTCAAGACCTCGGGCCAGCCCGCGGCCTCCACAGGGGCGGAAGGCTCCACCTCCTCGTCCGGCTTCGCGAGCCGCTCCTCGCCCCGCAGCACCAGGTGGAGCGACCACGAGGTCCAGAGGACGAAGGCGACGGCGAACTCGGAGGGGAGGATGCGGTACGGATCTCCGCCCAGCGACAGCCAGGCCCAGGCGAGGAGCGGCAGGGCGAGGACCGCCAGCCAGACCGCCCACTCGTGGAAGGAGACGGCCGGTCGCACCAGATTCGGCAGGCCGAACCAGCGCCCCCAGGACGGGAGGACGGCGTCATCGTCATGGTCCGGCGCCAGGTTGCGGCCGAGATGCCGCTGGAACGCGAGGCGCAAGGCGATCCCCACCAGCGACCAGACGGCGAGCCAGAGGAGGAGGGCGAGGAGGCCCCCAAGGAACGGGAAGCGGTCCAGAGGCAGATACCAGGCGAGCTCCGGCCGGCGGCCCAGAAACAGGTACTGCCAGGCCGAGAGCCCCGGCGAAAGGCCCAGCTCGGCGTGGAGGAACGGCTCGGCGAGGCGCGCCAGCAGGTAGAGAGCGGCGGTGGCCAGGCCAGCCAGGAGGAAGCCGGGGCCGAGGCTCGCCACGACCAGCGGCGGCGGAGGTGGAGGAGCCGGCGGCTCCGGCGCTCCTTCGGCGGCCGCGGCCTGGGGCTCCCCTTCGGGCGCCGCAGGCCGTGTCATCCTCCTCGTCCCGAGCCAGGCGGTGGCCCTCCGGCCGAGCGCGACGAGGCCGCGCCAGAGAAGGACCGGGATCCGAAAAGGCTGGAGAGGGAGGGAGACCACCGAATGCCAGAGCTCCAGCCGGAGGAAGCGGAGAAAGCCGACGGGCTCCGCGGGCGCCGCCTCAAGGGCTGCCGCCAGCCGCCGCTGCAGGAGAACCGCGAGCCCGAAGGGAACGGCGGTGAGCAGGACGGCCATCACTCCGGAGGTGATGCCTCCGAGGTGCCGCAGGTAGTCCAGGGTCCAGGCCACCGCCGGCCAGAACACGGCGGCGGGCAGGGCCGCGAGGTAGCGAAGCAGGTCGAGAAGATCGTTGCTAGTCATGATCGGGAGGGGGCGGCAGGGCGGCGATGGCGAGGTCGCGTCCGATCTCCTCGAAGCCGGTCAGAGGGTTGACCGCCCCGCTGACGGCCCGCGGCTCGTGAGAGAGGGGGAAGATGCGGTCGTCCGGCAT
>DASQEB010000164.1:0-2244 GCA_035633875.1 Thermoanaerobaculia bacterium | reverse complement strand
TGCCCGGGGCCCTGCCCCTGTCGGCGTGGATCGGTCCCTACGGCATCTCCTTTCTCGTCCTCCTCACCAGCACGGCCGTGGCGCTGTCCATCCAGCGGCGGCGCTGGGAGCCGGCGGCGGTGGGCCTGATGCTCCCCCTTTTCCTCCTTCCCGTGGCCGCTCGCTGGAGCTGGCGGCAGGGGGACGAGGACCTGCGGGCGGCCGGCGGGACGAAGGCGGTGAGCCTCCTCCAGCCGAACATCCCCAACCTCGTGGAGTACGAGCCGAGGGCAGCGCTCCGGAACTATTACAAGGTGATCGCCATGTCGGCCGAGTCCTGCCAGCCCGGCTCCCTCGTCGTCTGGCCGGAGAGCGCGGCGTGGCCGTTCTCCTACGGGCGGGACCCGCTGCTGGAAGCCGACCTCCAGAGCATGATCGACCGGGGCTGCTCGGTTCTCTTCAACTCCAGCCATCCGGTGGGGGAATCCTTCTACAACTCGGCCTTCCTCCTGTCGGAGGGGAACGCTCCCGTCGCCCGGTACGACAAGCGGCACCTCGTGCCGTTCGGGGAGTACGTGCCGTTCCAGGGGGTCTTCACCTGGGTGGACAAGCTGGCGCGCAACGCCGGGAACTTCCGGCGGGCGGACGAGCTCACGCTCCTGCCCTGGAAGGACGAGAAGATCGGAATGGCGATCTGTTATGAGGTCGTTTTCCCGAACGAGGTCGTCGAGCTCGCGCGGGCTGGATCGACCCTGTTCGTGACGATCACGAACGACGCCTGGTACGGCGACACCTCCGCCCCGTGGCAGCACTTCCGGGCGGCCCGCTTCCGCGCCGCCGAGAACCGGCGGACGCTCCTGCGGGCCGCCATCACCGGCGTCTCGGCCCTGGTGGGGCCGGACGGCTCGGTGCACGACCAGATCGGCGTGTTCGAGGAGGGCGTGATCCGGACCCGGGTGGCGGGCCGGACGGGGCTCACCCCCTACGCCCGGGCGCCGTGGCTCGTGCCGGCCCTCTCGGCGGCCGTCGCCGTATTTGGGGTATATTTCACAGGAAGGAGAAGGAGCACGACATCATGATCGCTTCCGACGTGCAGCAACGCATCGACGCGCTCTCGGAACAGCTCGCCAGCATCCGGGGGTATCTTTGAGCAGGCCGACCTCGAACGAGAGCTGGCCGAGCTCGACCATCAGATCCAGGACACCGGATTCTGGGACGACCCTTCCAAGAGCGCTCCCGTCCTGCAGCAGCGCCGCGCCCTGGAGCGGCGCCTCGAAACCCTGAACAAGCTGCGCTCCGACGCCGAGGAGCTGGAGACCTGGCGCGAGCTCCTCGCCGAAGGCGAGGCCGACCCGGACCTTGACCGGTTCCTGGCCCGCCTCGCCGGGGACCTGGAGAAGCTGGAGCTGGAGCTCAAGCTCTCCGGGCCGAACGACGACAAGAACGCCATCGTGGTGATCCACCCCGGGGCCGGCGGCACCGAGTCCCAGGACTGGGCGGAGATGCTCCTGCGCATGTACCTGCGCTGGACCGAGCAGCATGGCTACGAGGTCGAGCTGATGGAGCGCCAGGACGGCGAGGAGGCGGGCATCAAGAGCGCCACCTTCGCCGTCCGCGGCCCGCACGCCTACGGGTACCTGAAGAGCGAGGCCGGCGTCCACCGGCTGGTGCGGATCAGCCCCTACGACTTCCAGGCGCGGCGCCACACCTCCTTCGCCTCGGTCGACGTCTACCCCGAGGTGGACGACGACATCGAGATTGAGATCGACGAGAAGGACCTGAAGATCGACACCTACCGCTCCTCGGGCGCCGGCGGCCAGCACGTCAACAAGACCGAGTCCGCGGTGCGCATCACCCATCTGCCGACCGGGACCGTGGTGGCCTGCCAGAACGAGCGCAGCCAGTTCAAGAACCGGGCAACGGCCATGAAGGTCCTGAAGTCGCGCCTCTACGACCTGGAGATGCAGAAGCGCCAGGCGGAGCTCGACGTCCGCGAGGGCTTGAAAAAGGACATCGCCTGGGGCAGCCAGATCCGGAGCTACGTCCTCCATCCCTACCGCCTGGTCAAGGACCACCGCACCGGCGCCGAGGTGGGCGACTCCTCCCGCGTGCTCGACGGCGACATCGATCCCTTTATCGAGGCGTATCTCAAGGGGCAGATCGCCACGGGCAAGGACGATCTGGTGATTTGAGGAGCCCTCTTCTCTCGCCCCCAGGGCGCCGTACGGTCAGCCCGGGGCGAAAGCCCTGGGCTTCGGGGAGGAT
>DASQEB010000163.1:0-3576 GCA_035633875.1 Thermoanaerobaculia bacterium | reverse complement strand
GTTCCTCAGCAGGGTCTGATAGACCGCCTCCTGGGTCAGCCCGTGCTTGAAGAAATAGAGTGGCTCTTCGGCCGTGGGCTCCTCGTACAGGAACTCCCACCGCTTCAGGTCGGCGAGCAGCGGCGGGAGGGCCTCCCGCCGCTCCCAGACCGCCTCCAGCAGGTTCAGAGGGAGCTCCCGGCCCAGGACGGACGCCGTCTGGAGGAGCCTCTTGTGTTCCTCGGGCAGGCGGTCGATGCGGGCCATGAGAACGCCCTGGATTGTGTCGGGGACCGACACGTCCGGACGCTCCAGGAACGAGCGGGCCAGCTCTTCCAGGAAGAAGGGATTGCCCTCCGCCTTCTTGACGACCAGGCTCTCCAGCTCCGGGGGCAGCTCGGCTCGACGGAGGACGGACCGCATCACCTCGTGGCTCTCCTGATCGCTCAGACGGGAGAGGGAGATCTGGGTCGCGTAGGACTTTTCGATCCAGCGCGGGCGGTAGCCGGACCGGTAGGTCAGGAGGAGCAGGACCCGGGCCGCGGCGATCCCCTCGACCAGGAAGGCGAGGAGCTCCTCCGACGTCTCGTCGCTCCAGTGGAGGTCCTCGATCTCCACGACGACCAGATCCCCGCGGCCCGCGTTCAGGATCATCTGCCGGAGGATCTTGAACGCCCGCGACTGGAGAGCCTGGGGGCTCAGATCTGCCAGACATCTGGTGCCATCCTGCACTCCCAGAAGGCAAAGCATGTAGGGCAGGGACTCGTCGACGTTGAGCCCTGCTCTCCCGAGACCGGCTGTGACCTTGGCGGTGATCACCGCGGGATCGTCCGTCTCCACGATGCTCCACTCGTTGCGGAGCATCGAGAGCAGGGGATGGTAGGGAATTCCGCTCCCGTAGGAGAGGCAGCGTCCTGCAAAGTAGACGGTGGGGCGGTTCCAGAACCTGCGGCGGAGCTCGTAGAGGAGCCGCGACTTGCCGGCACCCGCCTCGGCCGCGATGCCCACCACCTGCCCCTCCCCCTGCTCGGCCCGCTCCCGCAGCTCCTCCAGGATCGTCATCTCCCGCCGCCGGCCCACGAAGGGGGAGCGGGCCGTGCCGCTCAGCACCGCGTCCTCCGACGGGAGACCTCCGATCCCCAGAACCCTGAACGCCTGGACCGGCGCCGCCTTGCCCTTCACCTGGAGCGGCGCGAGCGCCTCTAACTGCACCGATTCCTGGAGGAACCGGCTCGTGGTCTCGCTGACCAGAACGGTCCCGGGCTCCCCGAGCTGCTGCAGCCGGGCGGCGAGGTTCGTCGTGTCCCCGATGGCGGTGTAGTCCTTCCGGAGCCGGTCGCCGATCCCCCCGACCACCACCCACCCGGTGTTGATTCCCATGCGGACGCTCAGATCCACTCCCTGGGGCCCGCCGAGCTCGGCGGAGCGCTCCTCGAGCGCCTTCTGGAGCCCCAGGGCCGCGAGCACCGCCCGGCGCGGGTGGTCCTCGTGGGCGACCGGCGCTCCGAACAGGGCCATGAAGCCGTCGCCCAGGAACTGGTTGATCGTCCCCTCGTAGCGGTGGACCTCCCCCAGGGCCAGCTCGAAGAACCGGTTGAGCAGCAGGTGCATGGTCTCCGGCCCCAGACGGTCGGCGAGCGCCGTCGAGCCCACCAGGTCGCAGAAGAGGACGGTGACCTGCTTGCGCTCCCCCTCGACGGCCGCCCGGGTCTGGAAGACCTGCTCCGCCAGATGGGGCGGCGTGTACTCCTGGACGGGCGGGCGCTGGGGGACCGGCGCCGGCTCGGAGGCGGGAGGGGGTGGGGGAGGAGGGCTCGCCTCGACCACCAGAGGGGATCCGCACTCGCCGCAGAACTTGAACCCCGGCGGATTCTCGGCCCCGCACTGCGGGCAGGGTGGGACGCTGAGCTTCGCGCCGCACTGGCCGCAGAACTTCATGCCCGGCGGGCTTTCGAACTGGCATTGCGGGCATTTCATGGGCGGGCGGCGCTCCTGGGATCAGTTTACTACCAGGAGCCACATCGGCCCTCCACCATCATGGAGCGTGGGAGGGAGCCCCTTGGGAGGGTAGCGTCTGTCTAGAAAGCGCTGCGAAGTGCAGTGGCAGGAGATCCCGGAGTCGGCCGCTCCCTTTCGGAGCGCGGTTTCGCAGGGCCTGGTCCGTCCTCCGGGAGAGCGTCGTGTCGCACGATGCCACTTCGTCAAAGGCCCGCAGGAGGAGCCTGGTGATGTAACCCTCCTCAGCATTGAGGAGGTTCAGCCGATTGGCAGTCATATGCATCTGGCTGATCCTGATGCTGCGGCGGGACTCCGGAGGCAGTCCCGCGATCTCCCGCAACAGCCTTAGGGAGGCTTCGGAGACGCTGGCGGCCGAGTTTAAGCCCGGGAATTCGCCCGTAGGGTTCTCCTCAAGGCGAAGGAGCCTCTCCATCTCATTGCGGATCAAGCTGACGAAGGCCTCCCGATGGCTCTCGAAGACGTGATCCGCGCGGCAAATCACGGGCTGCAGCCTCTCTCTCCAACCGACAAAATAATCGAGGAGCTCCCGCAGCTCTTCTACGGATTGAGCGAAACCCCAGGCCTGCCAGAAGAAGATGCAGAGGATCAAGGGAATCTGCCGCTCCCGTGGATGCTCTCCGTACCGGGCCATAAAGTCAAGGGCATGGCAACTTGAAAGAGCGAAGAAATCAAGGGAGTGGGGAAAGGCCGCACGGCCGCCGTAGCGTTCGACTTCCAACTCGAAAACTGACCGAACGAGGCGCTCCGGTGGAGCGGGCTTTCGCCCATTCCCTCGGAATCTCGCGGCGACCTCAACGAGCCGAGTCACGACGGCGCCGGATTCGTCTGGACAGAGGAGGAGGCGGAGTCTGACGTGGGATCCGTCATCGTCCTGATATCGAATGAAAAAAAAACTCCTGATCCGTCCCGTCGGCAGCAGGTCAGACAAGACAGGCTGGATGAAGCCGGTCAGAGCACCGCGGTAATCGCCGCCATGGTAGAAGTGATAGGAGATCCAGCACGCACCATCTACCCCGACCGAGAGTTGCTCGCAGTCAGCAATCGAGATCACGGCGCCGGCGCTGGCTTCAATCGGGCTCGGGCTCATGTCCAGGGGACCACTACGTTAGGAAGATATTCGGCTTTTCTCACCAGGCCATCGAAAGAGCGGCGCCGGACCTGGGGGTCGAGGAGGAGCTTCAGGGCCCTGTCCTCGACGGTATCCCGCGGTATAATCGAGCGGAAGAAGTCGTCAATATGCCTCATGTAGATGGCGTTGCCGTCGCGGAGCCGACACAGCGGTGTGCGGTCTTCGATCATGTTCCACGCGCAGTTGATGGTCGCGCGCATCTCGCTCCACTGCTTTTGGTTTCGAAAGGTCCTGGCGCAGTTGAGGCACAACTCGGGGCACGACCGCGCAAGCACGAGAAGAAAGGGGCACTGAGTGATGGCATCGCCGATCGCCTCGTCGGCGAGTTGTAGAGACTCGCGAGCCTGGGAGTGTTCATCGAGGACATAAAAGTAGTAAGCTAGGGCGCCGTAATACCAGCGATCGAATACTTTGAGGATGGAAGGAGAGACGGTTCCTTCTTTCGCCTG
>DASQEB010000162.1:0-5868 GCA_035633875.1 Thermoanaerobaculia bacterium | reverse complement strand
CGGTCGGCGTCTCGAAGAACCGGCGCAGGGGGAGCTCGACGCGGAAGACCTCCCGCACTCGGGAAACCACCTGGGTCGCGAGGAGAGAATGGCCGCCGAGGCCGAAGAAGTCCTCGCGGATTCCGATGCCCTCGCGCCGCAAGACCTCGGACCAGATCCCCGCCAGCAGCTCCTCGGCGGCGGTCCGGGGGGAGCCAGCCTCCGCCGGTTCCCCCTCCCGCTCCGGCTCCAGGCGGGCCAGAGCCTTCCGGTCCACCTTGCCGTTGGGGGTCAACGGAAGGGCGTCGAGGACGACAAATCCCCCCGGGATCATGTGGGCGGGGAGCTTTTCCCGGAGGTAATCGCGCAGGCCGGACGGCTGGAGGTCCTCCCGCGCCACCACGTACGCGGTCAGGGCTTTCTCGGAACCTTGCTCGCGCGCCAGCACCACGGCCTCGGAGACCGCCGGATGGCTCGCCAGATGGGCTTCGATCTCCCCCAGCTCGATGCGGAAGCCCCGGATCTTGACCTGATGATCGATCCGCCCCAGGAACTCGAGCCGCCCGTCCGCGAGGCGGCGCGCGAGGTCGCCGGTGCGGTACAGCCGCTCGCCGGAGCCGCCAAAGGGGTCCGGGATAAAGCTCGCCGCGGTCAGCTCCGGCCGGTTCAGGTAGCCGCGGGCCAGCCCGGCTCCCGCGAGATGGAGCTCGCCCGGGACGCCGATGGGCAGCGGGCGCAGCCAATGGTCCAGCACGTAAGCCCGCGTGTGGGAGATCGGCCGGCCGATCGTCGGCTCGCGCTCCTCGTCCCGGGGCACCCGGGCGAAGGTCGAGTAGGTGGTGTCCTCCGACGGGCCATAGAGGTTCCAGACCCGCTCGACGGTAGGAATGGCGTAGATCGCGTCCACCAGGGACCGCTTGAGCGGCTCGCCCGCCAGATTGACCGTCCGCACGACGGGCGGCAGGCCGCCGGTCCGCAGCAGCGCGCCGATCGCCGAGGGAACGGTGTTGACCAGAATCGCACCCCCAGCGGCCGGGAGGTCCGGCAGGGCCAGAGCGTTGTCGGCCAGCAGGACGGTCCCGCCGCGGGTCAGGGGGAGGAAGATCTCGAAGACCGACAGGTCGAAGGTGACCGAGGTCGAGGCCAGGATGCCCGCGATCTCTTCGGGAGAGAAGACCTCGGTCGCCCAGTCGAGCAGGGCGGTCGTGCTGCGGTGCTCGATCGCCACCCCTTTCGGCCGGCCAGTCGAGCCCGACGTGTAGATCAGATAGGCCAGGTTGCCGGGAGTCGCCCGGGGCGAGGGAGCGGTCTCTCTCCCCCCATCCAAAGCCTCGACGTCCATGCAGAGCAGCCGGCCCTGGAAGTCCGGCAGGCGGTCCAGGAGAGACGAGGAGGTCAGCAGGATCGGCGCGGCGGCGTCCTCCAGGATCAGGGCGAGGCGCTCCCGCGGATAGGCAGGATCGAGCGGCACATAGGCCGCTCCTGCCTTCAAGATGGCGAGCAGGCCCACGATCAGGTCTGGCGTGCGCTCCAGGGCGATCCCCACCCGCGCCTCCGGACCGGCTCCGAAGGAGATCAGGCGGCGCGACAGGCGGTTGGCGCGACGGTCGAGCTCGGCGTAGGTGAGGCTCTCTCTCTCGTAAACCAGGGCGATGGTTTCGGGGGTGCGGGCCGCCTGGGCCGCGAACCTCTCATGGAGACAGGAGTCCCGCGGGGGAAGCGCTACGGTGTCGTTCCACTCCAGCAGGAGCTGGTGCCGGCTCTCCTCGGTCGCGGTCGGGAGGCTCCAGAGCGGGCGCCACGGGTCGGCGGCGATGCCGGCCAGCAGGACCTGGAACGATTCCAGCAGCCGGAGGGCGTCGACGTCGTCGAGCAGGTCGGCGTCATAGTCCAGCCGCGCCCGGAGCCCGCGATGGCTCTCTTCCACGTAGAGCGCGAGGTCGAACTTGGCCGTCCCCTCTCCGCGGTCGCCGCTCTCCAGAGGCCGGGCGCGGAGCCCCGACAGCTCCAGGCCCTGATCGCCGGCTCTCTCCTGCAGCGAGAAGGTCACCTGGACCAGGGGATTGTGGGCGAGGCTCCGCTCGGGTTGCAGCTCTTCGACCAGCCGCTCGAAGGGGAGCTCCTGATGGCTGTAGGCACCGAGCGCGGTCTCGCGGACCCGGGCCAGCAGCTCGCGGAAGTTGGAGGCGCCGGAGAGGTCCGTGCGCAGGACCAGGGTGTTGACGAAGAGCCCGATCAGGTTCTCGGTCTCCACCTGGCTGCGTCCCGAGATCGGCGTGCCGACGACCAGATCCTCCTGCCCCGTGTAGACGTTGAGCAGTACCTTGAAGACCGCGAGCAGCGTCATGAACCGGGTGGACCCCTCGCTCTGGCCGACGGCCCGGAGCGCGTCCGACACGCCGCGCGGGACCTCGACAGCCCGCCAGGCCCCCCGTTGCGTGGAGACCGCGGGCCGCGGCCGGGCCATCGGCAGCTCCAGCACGTGGGGGGCGCCGGCGAGCCGTGCCCGCCACCAGGCGAGATGCCTCTCCAGGACGTCCCCTTCCAACCAGTCGAGCTGCCAGGCGGCGAAATCGGCGTACTGGATCGGCAGGTCGGGCAGGGGATCAGTGCTGCCGGTCACCCGAGAGCGGTACAAGGCGGAGAGCTCGCGCTGGAATACGCCGAGCGACCACCCGTCCGCGACGATGTGATGGAAGGTCGCCAGCAGAACGTGATCGTCGCCAGCCAGCTGGATGAGGGCGGCGCGGAAGAGCGGCCCGCGCTCCAAGTCGAACGGGCGGCCCGCCTCCTCGACCACGAGCCGCCACGCCTCGCCCTCCCGCCGGTTGGGGGGGAGCTCGCGGAGGTCCACCTGCGGCAGGCCTGGGAAGGCGGAAGGGCCGGGAGGAGCGACCACCTGGACCGGCTTTCCCTTCTCGACGGCGAACGCGGTGCGCAGCGACTCGTGCCGCTCCACGACCGCGCCCAGGCTCGCGGCCAGCGCGGCGGAATCGAGCGGGCCGTACAACCGCCAGACCAGGGGGAGGTTGTAGACGGCACCGCCGGGTGCCAACCGGTCCAGGAACCAGAGGCGCCGCTGGGCGTAGGAGGCGGGGAAGACGAAAACCCCGTCGTCCGGGTCGGGAGCCTCGGGAGCGGGACCTGTCCAGGGGTCGAGGGTGCTGATGGTCATGCATCCTCTCCACGCCCCAGCGAGGCGCGCGATCGGAGCTGGCCGGCGGAGCGCGACAGCGCCCCGATCCGCGGGGTCCGCTGGAGCTCGCTCTGCGAGGACCGGCGGACCAGCTCGAGCAGGCGCGCGATCGTCGGCGCCTGGAACAGGCTGCGGAGCGGCAGGTCGACCTCAAAGTCCCGGCGCAGACGCGCGATGACCCGGGCCACCAGCAGCGAGTGGCCCCCCAGGCGGAAGAAGTCGTCGTGGAGGCCCACCTGGGCGACGCCGAGCACCTCGGTCCAGATCGCGGCCATCCGCCGCTCCTCCTCCGTCTTGGGCGACGCGAAGGCGTCTCCCCCTCCCTCTACCGGCAGAGAGCGCGCGGCGAGGTCCCGCCGGTCGAGCTTGCCGTTGGGAAGGCGCGGCAACGCTTCGAGGAAGCCGAAGGACGACGGCACCATGACGGCCGGGAGCCGCTCCCCCAGCCAGGCGCGCAGGTCGTCCGGCCGGCAGGGTCCTCCCGCGGAGACGACCCAGGCGGCGAGCCGCCAGTCCCCGGGAGCATGCTCGTGGAGGAGGACCGCTGCCTTCCGCACCGCAGGGTGCCGGCAGAGCTGCGCCTCGATTTCCCCAAGCTCGATCCGGAAGCCGCGCACCTTGACCTGGTGGTCGATCCGCCCCAGGAGCTCGAGGCGGCCGTCGCGACGGAAGCGTGCAAGGTCGCCGGTCCGGTAGAGACGCGACCCCGGCGCGCCGGAGATGCCGGCGAAGGGGTCCGGAACGAACCTCTCCGCGGTCAGCTCCGGGCGATGGAGATAACCCCGCGCCAACCCGTCACCGCCGAGCCAGATCTCGCCCGGCACCCCGATCGGGGCCGGCCGCCCCCAGCGGTCGAGCAGATAGGCGCGGGTGTTCGCGATCGGCCGGCCGACGGTGGCCGGCCCGTCCGCGGTCCGGCGGGCAAAGGTCGAGTAGGTCGTGTCCTCCGAAGGGCCGTAGAGGTCGAGCACCCGCCGGACGCCGGGCCGGCGCTCGATCTGCTCGACCAGCGCGGGAGTGAGCGGCTCCCCCGCCAGGTTGACGGCGCGGACCGAGGCGGGGAGCGCCTCCAGCCGCAGCAGCTCGGCCATGGCGGTCGGGACGGTATTGACCAGCGTCACCGCGCCGGCCTCCGGCAGGCCGGCGAGCGCCAGGGCGTTGTCCGCCAGGATCACCGTCCCGCCGCGGGAGAGCGGCAGGAACAGCTCGAAGATGGACAGATCGAAGTTGATCGACGTCGAGGCGAGTGTTCCCGCCAGATCCTCCGACGGGAACACCTCGCCTGCCCAATGGAGCAGGGCAACCGCGCTCCGGTGCTCGATGGCCACCCCCTTGGGGCGCCCGGTCGAGCCGGAGGTATAGAGGACGTAAGCCAGGTCTTCCGGCCGTGCGCCGGTCGCCGGGGCCTCGTCGTTTTCCGCCGCGATGGCCTCGCGATTGCGGAGGAGCCACTCGCGGGTGACGACCACCGGGGCTTCGATCCCACGCTGGCAGTCGGCCAGCATGAAGGCCAGGCGGTCCGGTGGGTAGGTGGGATCGAGCGGCACATAGGCACCGCCCGCCTTCAGGATGGCGAGGAGGGCCACGACCATGTCGAGCGAGCGCTCGAGTGAAATCCCGACCGGCACCTCTCGGGCGACGCCGGCCGCGCGGAGCCGACGGGCCAGCCGGTTGGCCCGCCGGTCGAGCTCGCGGTAGGTCGCCTTCTCTCCGGCGCATACCACCGCGACCGCGTCCGGGGTGCGCTCCGCCTGCGCCTGGACGAGATCATGGAGGCAGAGCCCTTCCGGGAAGCGGGTCCCGGTGTCGTTCCAGTCGAGGAGCGCCTGGTGCCGCTCGGGCTCCGGCAGCAGGGAGAGGTCGGAGAGGCGCCGCCCAGGGTCGGCCACGGCCTCCGCGAGCAGGCTCACCAGGTGACCCAACAGGCGCGCCACCGTCGTCCGATCGAAGAGATCGCGGTTGAATTCGGCCTGGAGGAGCCGGACGCCCTCCGCCCGCTCCACGACGGCCAGGGTGAGGTCGAACTTGGCCGTGCTGCTCTCCACAGGAAGCAGAGACAGCTCGAGCTCCGGAACCGCGGGCGGAGCGAGCGGAGCGTTCTGCAGGATCAGCATGACCTGGAAGAGCGGCGCGTGGCTCAGGTCCCGCTGCGGGCGGAGGTCCTCGACCAGCTTCTCGAACGGCAGGTCCTGATGGGCGTAGACGTCGAGCGTGAGCTCGCGCACCCGGCGGAGCAACTCGGTGAACGACGGATCTCCGGAGAGGTCGGCCGGGAGCACCAGGGTGTTGACGAAGAGGCCGATCACCCCTTCGGTCTCCGCCCGGTTGCGATTGGCGATCGGCGTTCCGACCGGTGGGTCCTCCCTCCCCGTCCGGCGGCCGAGCAGGGCCTGGAAGCCGGCGAGAAGCGCCATGAAAGGCGTTGCACCCTGCCGGCGGCACAGGGCCTGGAGCGCCTCCGAGAGACGGCTGCTCAAGGGCTCCTCGCACCGGCCGCCGCGCGAGCCCTGAACCGGCGGGCGCGGCCGGTCGGCAGGCAGCTCGAGGAGCTGTGGCAGACGGGCGAGCCGCTCCCGCCACCAGGCGAGCTGCTTCTCGAGCACCTCGCCACGCATCCGCTCGCGCTGCCAGCACGCGAAATCGGCATAGTGGACTGCCGGCGCCGGGAGCGGCGAGGCCGCGTAGAGTCGCGC
>DASQEB010000161.1:0-2730 GCA_035633875.1 Thermoanaerobaculia bacterium | reverse complement strand
GGGAGAAGGTGCGCGCGGTCAAGAAGGAGGTCATCGAGACCGAGGGGCTGGGGCTTCTGGAGTACCTCGAGCCCAAGTTCGACCTCTCCATGGTGGCGGGCATGCCCGCGGTCAAGGACCGCCTCCGCCGCGCCGCCCGGGCCATCGCGCGCGGGAATCCCTCGGCCGTTCCCATGGGCTATCTCGTCTGCGGCCCGGTGGGAAGCGCCAAGACCTTTCTCGTCGAGTGCTTCAGCAACGAGATCGGTTTCCCCTGCGTCAAGCTCAAGAACTTCCGCTCCATGTGGGTGGGTTCGACCGAGGCGAACCTGGAGCGCATCCTGAAGATCCTTGCGGCCCTCACCCCCGTGGGCGTGGTGGTAGACGAGGCAGACACCGCCCTCGGCAACCGGGAGCAGCAGGGGGACTCGGGAACCCAGAGCCGCGTCTTTGGCCAGATCGCCTCGTTCATGGGCGACACCCGCAACCGCGGCAAGATCATCTGGTTCCTGATCACCGCCCGGCCGGACCTGCTGCCCATCGACCTGAAGCGCCAGGGCCGGGCCGAGGAGCACATCCCGCTCTTCTACCCGGAGACGGCGGCCGAGTACGACGAGATCTACAGGGTGATGTTGAAGAAGCTGGGGATCCGCACGGCCGTCCAGAGCATCGCCGAGGTCGCGACCGAGGACCAGTACCTCGGCCTCTCCGGCTCGGACCTCGAAGCCGTCCTCGTCCGTGCCGTCCTCGAAGCCGAGGCCGCCGAGTCGGCCGAGGTCAGCCCCGAGCACCTCCAGAAGGCCTTTACCGACTTCATCCCCTCCGCCAACAGCCGGGAGCGCGAGATGCAGATCCTCTGCGCCGTCCTGGAATCCACCAGCCGCGAGCTCCTCCCCGAGCGCTATCGAACGCTCGACCGCGGGGAGGTCCAGGCGCGGATCAACGAGATCAAGCGCGAGCTGCGGCTGGTCTGATCCCCTGCCGTCCTCCGCCGCGTCCGGGCCTTGACAACCCGGTGACGGCGGTCCTACAGTCCCCATGGATGTAAACGGTTACACTCCCGTGAGCGCCACCATCAAAGATGTCGCCCGGGAGGCCGGAGTGTCGGTCGCGACGGTCTCGCGGGCGTTCAGCGGCAAAGGGCCGGTTCAAGAGGAGACGCGGCACCGCGTCCTCGACGTGGCCGCCCGTCTGCGCTATGCGCCCAACGCCGCGGCCCGGAGCCTCACCACCAACCGGACGGGCACGCTGGGCGTCCTGCTGCCCGACCTCTACGGCGAGTTCTTCTCCGAGGTGATCCGGGGGATCGACCTCGCGGCGCGCAAGAGCGGCTACCACGTCCTGGTGTCGAGCTCCCACAGCGACCGGAGCGAGGTCGAGGCTGTGCTCCGTGCCCTGCGGGGGCGGGTGGACGGCCTGATCGTCATGTCTCCGGAGGTGGACGCCCAGGCGCTCCAGGCCAACCTTCCGGCGACCCTCCCCGTCGTCCTGCTCAATTGCCGCGTCGAAGGCGGCGGCTTCGAGTCCATCAACATCGACAACTACGGCGGCTCGCTCGGGATGACGCGCCACCTGCTCTCGCTGGGGCACCGCCGGATCGCCTTCGTCCAGGGCGCGCCGGGCAACCACGACGCGCAGGAGCGTCTGCGCGGCTATCGCGATGCCCTGCGCACCTACGGCGGGAGCTGGTCCGAGGAGCTGGAGCTTCCCGGGGACTTCGGCGAGGAGTCCGGCCACCGGGCGGGCGCCGCCCTCCTGCAGCTCGAGCCGCAGCCGACCGCGGTGTTCGCGGCCAACGATGCCATGGCGATCGGCCTGCTCTCCGCCCTCCAGGAGGCCCGGGTGCGGGTACCGGACGACATCGCCGTAGCAGGCTTCGACGACATCCCCATCGCCCGTTTTCTGACGCCGCCCCTGACCACGGAGCGGGTGTCCTTCGCCGAGCTGGGAGGGCGGGCCTTGGAGCGGCTCCTCACCGTGCTGGAAAGTGGAGACGGACACGAGCGCCGGCACGAGATTCTCCCCACCACTCTCATGATCCGCGGATCGTGCGGCGCCACCACTGCCAATGTCCAATCAAGGAGGAAGGCATGAAACGCAACACGGCAGCTCTTCTGCTCTCGCTGCTGACCGCCCTGTCCGTCCCCGCGGCATGGGCTCAGACGTCCACGTCGTCGATCCGGGGACTGGTGCGGGACGCCTCGGGACCGCTCGCCGAGGCCACAGTCGAAGCGGTGGGCACCCAGAGCGGTTTCCGGCACACCGCCCAGACCGGCCCGAACGGCGGCTTCTCGCTGGCCGGCCTCGCGCCGGGGGTCTACACCCTGACCGTCTCCTCCGCGGCCTACGCCCCCCAGACCCGCACCGTGCAGGTGCTGATCGGCCAGGACGTGGAGGTGGATCTCGTGCTCTCGCCGGAGGAGGTCTTCACCGAGGAGGTGACGGTCGTCGGCGATTCCGTGCAACTGCTGCTCGAGACCCGCACCTCCGAAATCGGGACCAACGTCACCCCGCAGCAGATCGAGTCGTTGCCCCAGAACAACCGCAACTTCCTGGGGCTTGCGGCCCTGGCGCCGGGCGTCCGCTTCACCGACAACCAGGACGAGACGGCGAAGTTCCGCAGCGGCGGCGCCGACTCCCGCCAGGTCAACGTCTTCATCGACGGCCTGTCGTACAAGAACGACCTGCTCCAGGGCGGCGCGTTCACGCAGGACACCAGCCGCGGCAACCCCTTCCCGCAGAACGCGGTGC
>DASQEB010000160.1:0-32844 GCA_035633875.1 Thermoanaerobaculia bacterium | reverse complement strand
GGGCGAGGTCTACGTGCTGACCAAGGAGGAGGGCGGGCGTCACACGCCGTTCTTCAACGGGTACCGGCCGCAGTTCTACTTCCGGACGACGGACGTGACGGGGGTGGCGACGCTGCCCGAGGGCACGGAGATGGTGATGCCCGGGGACAACGTGAACCTGGAAGTGGAGCTGATCGCTCCGATCGCGATGGAGAAGGGCGTGCGCTTCGCCATCCGCGAGGGGGGCCGCACCGTGGGTGCCGGCACCGTGACGGACATCGTCGCTTGATTTGAGTTGAGGCATACCGAGGGGCTTTGGTCATGGTCAACGAGAAGATCCGAATCCGCTTGAAGGCGTTCGACTACCGCATCCTGGACACGTCGACGCACGAGATCGTGGATACCGCGCGGCGCACGGGCGCCCGGGTGGTGGGGCCGATCCCTCTACCCACCCATATTTCGAAGTACACGGTGAACCGCTCGCCGCACGTCGACAAGAAATCGCGCGAGCAGTTCGAGATCCGCACGCACAAGCGGCTGCTCGACATCTTCGATCCGACCGCCCAGACGGTGGACGCGCTGATGAAGCTGGAGCTGCCGGCCGGCGTGGACGTCGAGATCAAGGCTTTCGGAAAGTAAGGGGATGGCCATGGAAGGCATCTTGGGACGCAAGCTGGGGATGACCCAGATCTACGTCGCGGACGGCACCGCGATCCCGGTGACGGTGATCCAGGCGGGGCCCTGCCTCGTCGTGCAGAGGAAGACGGCCGATACGGACGGCTACGAGGCGGTCCAGATCGGTCTGGTCGAGGAGCGCCCGGTGCGCAAGGCGGGCAAGCCCCGGGAGGGCCACTTCCGCAAGGCGGGGGTGGCGCCGATGCGCCGGGTGGAGGAGTTCCGGGTGGACGCCGGCGAGGAGGTCAAGGCCGGCGACGAGGTGAAGGCCTCGATCTTCGAGGAGAAGGAGTGGGTGGACGTGGTGGGGACGAGCAAGGGCAAGGGCTACCAGGGTGTCGTGAAGCGTCACGGCTTTGCCGGCGGCCGGGCCTCGCACGGCTCGATGTTCCACCGCGCGCCGGGCTCGATCGGCTCCTCGGCCTACCCGTCCCGGGTGTTTCCGGGCATGCGCGCCGGCGGCCGGATGGGCGGCGAGCAGGTCACGGTGAAGAACCTGCAGATCGTCAAGGTGGACCCCGAGCGGAACCTGATCTATGTGCGGGGCGCCGTGCCGGGCCCCAAGAGCGGATACCTGTCGATCCGGCGGGCCAAGCGGGGCTGAGCGCCAAGCGCGCTGAGGATGATGCGATGAAGATTGCGGTGAAGAATTTCGACAACCAGCAGGTGCGGGAGATCGAGCTCCCCGACGAGGTCTTCGGGTATCCCTACAAGGAGCACCTGATCCACGAGGCGGTCCAGGCCTACCTCGCGGGCCTGCGGCGGGGCACGCACAAGACCAAGACCCGCGCCGAGGTCTCGGGGTCGGGCAAGAAGCTCTGGCGCCAGAAGGGGACCGGCCGCGCCCGCACGGGCGACATCCGCAACCCCAAGTGGCGCAAGGGCGGCATCGTGCACGGCCCGGTCCCGCGCAGCTACGAGAAGGATCTGTCGCGGCGGGAGAAGAGGAACGCTCTGAAGTCGGCGCTCTCGAGGAAGCTCGAGGAGCAGCGGATCCTGGTGCTCGACAGCTTCGACCTGCCGAGCCACAAGACGCGGGAGCTCGTCAAGCGCCTGGGAGGCCTGGGCGTGGACGGCAAGGCGCTCCTGGTCGACACCATCGACAACAACAATCTCGCCCGGGCGTCCCGGAACGAGCGGTCGCTCAAGACGGTGGACGCACTCGCGGTCAACGTCTACGACGTGGTGGACCGCGGGTACCTGATCGTCAGCGAAGGCGCCCTGAACCGTCTGGTGGAGGTGCTGGCGAAATGAGAGTCCAGGAAGTGATCCGCCGCCCGCTGATCACCGAGAAGTCGACGCTGCTCCGGGACGACCGGAACATCATCGCCTTCGAGGTGCACCGGGACGCCAACAAGATCCAGGTCAAGCGCGCGGTCGAGGCCCAGTTCAAGGTCAAGGTGGCCGAGGTGCGGATCTCGAACGTGCACGGCAAGGTACGCCGGCAGGGCCGCTTCGTCGGCCGCCGTCCGGACTGGAAGAAGGCCTACGTGCGGCTGGCCGAGGGCGAGAAGCCGATCGAGTTCTTCGAGGGAATGTAAGACGATGCCCACCAAGCAGAGAAAGCCGATCAACTCTTCGAGCCGGTTCCAGAGCTATCTGACCTTCGAGGAGATCACCCGGGAAAGCCCGGAGAAGTCCCTCACTGAGGGCAAGACCAAGTCCGGCGGACGCAACAACCGCGGCCACCTCACCTCGTGGTGGCGGGGCGGCGGCCACAAGCAGCGCTACCGCGTGGTCGACTTCAAGCGCAACAAGCACGGCGTCCCGGCGAAGGTGGCCTCCGTCGAGTACGATCCGAACCGCTCGGCCCGCATCGCGCTGCTCCACTACGCGGACGGCGAGAAGCGCTACATCCTGTGGCCGGACGGCCTCAAGGTGGGCGCCGAGGTGATGTCGGGCGAGGGCGCCGAGGTCAACGTGGGCAACGCCCTGCCGCTCAAGCGGATCCCCCTCGGCACGGTGATCCACAACATCGAGCTGAAGATCGGCAAGGGCGGCCAGATGGTCCGCAGCGCCGGCGCCGGGGCGCAGCTCATGGCCCGCGACGGCGACTGGGCCCAGGTCAAGCTCCCCTCGGGCGAGGTGCGGCGCGTGCACGTCAACTGCTACGCCACCGTCGGCCAGGTGGGGAACCTGGAGCACGAGAACGTCTCCATCGGCAAGGCGGGCCGCAACCGCTGGCTCGGCTGGAAGCCGCACAACCGCGGCGTGACGATGAACCCGGTGGACCACCCGATGGGCGGCGGCGAGGGCCGGACCTCCGGCGGACGCCACCCCACGACGCCGTGGGGCGTGCCGACCAAGGGCTACAAGACCCGGAACAACAAGCGCACGGACAAGATGATCGTCCGGCGGCGGAACAAGAAGTAAGGAGCGCCAACCATGTCGCGTTCACTCAAGAAGGGTTATTTCATCGACGCCCCCTTGCTCGACAAGGTCACGGCGATGAACGAGCGGGGGGACCGGCGGGTGATCAAGACCTGGTCGCGCCGCTCGACGGTGATCCCGGAGATGGTGGGCCACACCTTCGCGGTGCACAACGGGACGAAGTTCATCCCGGTGTACGTCAGCGAGAACATGGTGGGTCACAAGCTGGGCGAGTTCGCGATGACCCGGACGTTCCGCGGGCACGGCGGCAAGAAGGCCGAGAAGGGCGCCCGGCCCCGGTAAGGGGACGGCCAAGGGAGGAATCGAACGATGGAAGTGACAGCGCGGCTTCGCTACACGCCCGGCTCGGCGCAGAAGATCCGGCTGGTGGCCGATCTGATCCGCGGCAAGGGCGTCCAGGAGGCGGTCAACCTCCTGCAGGTCACCAACAAGGTGGCGGCCCGGCACGTCCAGAAGTGCCTGAAGTCGGCGATCGCCAACGCGGAGAACCGGGACGACCACGTGGATGTGGACCGGCTCTACGTCAAGGAGATCTTCGTGGACAAGGGTCCGATGGCAAAAAGGGTCCGGCCGGCCCCGATGGGGCGCGCCTTCCGGGTCTTGAAGCGGTACAGCCACATCACGATCAAGCTCGACACCCAGAAGGGCGACGGCAAGAAGGCCTGAGAAAGAGGATACGAACGTGGGTCAGAAAACGCACCCCTACGGGTTCCGGCTCGTCTACAACAAGACCTGGCACTCGCGCTGGTACGGCGAGGCCAACTACGCCAAGACCCTGCACGAGGACTTGGCGCTGCGCCGCCGGCTGAAGAGCCGCCTGGGGCACGCGGGCGTCTCGGAGATCGACATCGAGCGCGCCGCGGACAAGCTCCGGGTCACCATCTACACCTCCCGGCCGGGCATCATCATTGGCCGCCGGGGCGCCGAGGTGGACAAGCTCCGCGACGATCTCCAGAAGGAGATGGGCCGCGAGGTCCACATCAACATCCAGGAGATCCAGCGTCCGGAGCTGGACGCCCAGCTCGTGGCCGAGTCGATCGCCGGCCAGCTCGAGCGCCGCGTCTCCTTCCGCCGCGCGATGAAGAAGGCCATGGAATCGGCCTTCCGGTTCGGCGCCAAGGGGGTCAAGATCATGGTCGGCGGCCGCCTGGGCGGCGCCGAGATCGCGCGCTCCGAGTGGTACCAGGAGGGGCGCCTGCCGCTCCACACGCTCAAGGCGGACATCGACTACGGCTTCGGCGAGGCGCGCACGACCTACGGCGTCATCGGCGTCAAGGTCTGGATCTACAAGGGCGATCTGCTGAAGGAGAAGGGCCGCCGCGCTACGGCGTAGGGCCTCGAGAGGAATGCTGCCATGTTGATGCCGAAGAAGGTCAAGTTCAGGAAAGCACATCGCGGCCGGCGGGCGGGCGTCTCCAAGGGCGGTACCTACATCGCCTTCGGGGACTACGCCCTCCAGGCTCTGGAGCCGGGCTGGGTGACGGCGCGGCAGATCGAGGCGGCGCGTATCGCCATCTCCCGCCACGTCAAGCGCGGCGGCAAGCTGTGGATCCGCGTCTTCCCGGACAAGCCGGTGACCAAGAAACCGCTCGAAACCCGCATGGGCAAGGGCAAGGGAAATCCCGAGGAGTGGGTCGCTGTTGTAAAGCCGGCCCGCATCCTCTACGAGCTCGAGGGTGTGCCCCGGGAGGTGGCGGAGGCGGCGATGCGTCTCGCGTCCCACAAGTTCGGGATCAAGACCCGGTTCATCTCCCGCCACGACGAGCTGAGGTGAGACGATGAAGGCTTCGGAATTGCGTGATCAGACGTTGCAGGACCTCCAGGACAAGGAGCGCGACCTCGCCGAGCAGCTCTTCGCGCTGCGTCTGCAGAAGGTCACGGGACAGCTCGAGAAGCCGCACCGCGTGCAGCAGGTGCGCAGGGACCTGGCCCGGGTGCTGACCGTTCTGCGCGAGAAGTCGGCGCAGGGCAAGTAGGAGCGGACGAGACATGGCAGACATGGCGGACATGAACGAAGCGAGCGCAGCCGGAACCGAGGTGGCGGCCCGCGGCCGGCGGCAGGTCAAGGTCGGCCGCGTGGTGAGCAACAAGATGGACAAGACCGCCGTCGTCGCGGTGGAGAACACGGTCACGCACCCGCTCTACCAGCGCACGATGAAGCGGACGAAGAAGTTCCACGCCCACGACGAAGAGAACCGTTGCAACGTCGGCGACGTGGTGGAGATCGTCTCCAGCCGGCCGCTGTCCAGGACCAAGCGTTGGCGGGTCCGCGAAATCCTCAAGCGGGCCGAGTAAGGAGCCACCATGATCCAGATGGGAACGATCCTCGACGTGGCGGACAATTCGGGCGCCAAGAAGATCGCCTGCATCCACCTGCGGGGCGGCTCGGCGGGCCAGTACGGCCGGCTGGGCGACGTGATCACGGCCTCGGTCAAGGAGGCGGCGCCCGACGGCACGGTCAAGAAGGGCCAGGTGGTCAAGGCGGTGATCGTGCGCACGGTCAAGGAGCAGCGGCGCAGGGACGGGAGCTACATCCGTTTCGACAACAACTCCGCGGTGCTGGTCAACGAGGGGGGCGAGCCGATCGGCACGCGCGTCTTCGGGCCGGTGGCGCGGGAGCTGCGCGAGAAGCGGTTCATGAAGATCGTCTCCCTGGCGCCGGAGGTGATTTGAGATGGCTGAGACGGCGAAATTGAACGTCAAGAAGAACGACCAGGTGCTCGTGACGACGGGCAAGGACCGGGGCGCGAGAGGCCGGGTCCTGCGGGTCCTCGCCAGCGAGGGCAAGGCGATCGTTGAGCGCGTGAACATGATGAAACGGCACACCCGGCCGAACCCCAACAAGGGGGTCCAGGGCGGCATTCTGGAGCGCGAGGCGCCGATCAACGTCTCGAACCTGAAGGTGATCTGCCCGGAGTGCGGCAAGCCTTCGCGGCTCGGGCGCAAGCGCCTCGAGGACGGCCGCGGCGTGCGGGTGTGCAAGAACTGCGGCGGCACTTTCAGCTAGCGCGAGGCAAACGACATGGCGAAGAACGAGACGAAACCCAAGGGGGGCGGCAAGGGCGCGTCGGGCAAGGCGAAGGCGGCCAAGGCTGCGGCCGCGCCTGACTCCGCGCCCGGAGCGCCGGCCCCCGAGGGCTATGTGCCGCGCCTGAAGCAGCGGTACCAGGACGAGGTGGTGGCGAAGCTCCAGAAGGAGTTCGGCATCGACAACATCATGGCGGTGCCGCGGATCGAGAAGATCTCGCTCAACATGGGCATGGGAGACGCGATCCAGAACATCAAGATCCTGGACGACGCGGTCGAGGAGATGACGGCCCTCGCCGGCCAGCACCCGGTGATCACCCGCGCCCAGAAGTCCATCGCGGCCTTCAAGCTGCGTCAGGGCATGCCCATCGGCTGCCGGGTGACGCTGCGCGGCCAGCGGATGTGGGAGTTCCTGGACCGCCTGATCACCGTCGCGCTCCCCCGGGTCCGCGACTTCCGCGGCGTGCCGAACAAGAGCTTCGACGGCCGCGGCAATTACACTCTGGGCATCCGGGACCACCTGATCTTCCCCGAGATCGACTACAACAAAGTCGAGCGGCCCAAGGGGATGAACATCACGATCGTGACGACGGCCGGCAACGACGAGCGCGCCCTCTATCTGCTGCGCGAGCTCGGCATGCCGTTCGTGCGCTAGGAGGCTGGGCAAGTGGCGACCACTGCGAAGATCGCAAAAGAGACCAAGAAGCTGAAGTTCGAGGGGCGGCACCGGAACCGCTGCAAGATCTGCGGCCGGCCGCGCGGCTACTACCGCAAGTTCGGCCTCTGCCGCATCCACCTCCGGGACCTGGCGCTCCAGGGCTACCTGCCCGGCGTCATCAAGTCGAGCTGGTAAAGGAGACCGAGGCGATGAGCATGACCGACCCGATCTCGGATCTGCTGGCGCGGATCCGCAACGCCCAGCTCGCCAAGCACGACCGGCTCGACGTGCCGAAGTCGAAGCTGAAGATTGAAGTCGTGAAGCTCCTCAAGGAGGAGGGCTTCATCAAGAATTTCCGGGAGATCGAGGACCCCCCGGCGGGCAAGCTCCGCATCTTCCTGCGCTACAGCGCGGAGGGGATGCCCGCGATCTCCCACCTGCGCAAGATCAGCAAGCCGGGCCGGCGCGTCTACCGCAAGGCGGACGCGATCCCGCCCGTGCGCAACGGTCTCGGAATCGGGATCATCTCGACGTCGCAGGGCCTGCTGACCGACGCCCAGGCGCGCGAGCGCCGGGTCGGCGGCGAGCTCCTCTGCGAGGTCTGGTAGGAGGAGTCATGTCGCGTATCGGAAGAATGCCGATCCCGATCCCCAAGGGGACCAAGGTCGAGGTCCGGGACGGGATGCTCGTGGCCGAAGGCCCCAAGGGCAGGGTCGAGCAGACCCTGTTCGCCGGGTTCCCGGTCGACATCAAGGACGACGTCGTCGAGGTGGGGCGCCCCAGCGACGAGGGGCCGGACCGCTCCCGCCACGGCCTGCTGCGGGCCCTGCTGGCCAACGCCGTCA
This sequence comes from Thermoanaerobaculia bacterium, assembly GCA_035633875.1. Lineage (GTDB taxonomy): Bacteria > Acidobacteriota > Thermoanaerobaculia > Multivoradales > UBA5704 > DATARR01. Next base: position 25,269 of record DASQEB010000160.1, on the reverse strand, counting down.
ACGGCGCGTCCACCGGGTTCGTCAAGCAGCTCGACATCGTCGGCGTCGGCTATCGCGCCGAGGTGAAGGGCAGCCAGGTGCAGTTCGCCCTCGGCTACTCGCACCCGGTGCTCTACGACATCCCGGAGGGGATCAAGATCGAGATCGACGCCAAGGCCAACCGCGTGACCGTGTCGGGCGCCGACCGGCAGGTGGTCGGGCAGGTGGCGGCCGAGATCCGGGGCCTCCGCCGGCCCGACCCCTACAAGGGCAAGGGCATCAAGTACACCAAAGAGATCCTGCGCCGGAAGGCCGGCAAGGCCGGCAAGGCCGGCGGCAAGTAAGGGAACCGGGCGATGAGCGACCACGTCACGAAGCGAATGAAGGTGAAGCGGGAGCGCCGCGAGCGCGCCCACAACCGGGTGCGGACCCGGGTCCGGGGCAGCGCCGAGCGGCCGCGGCTGTCCGTGTACAAGAGCCTGCGCTTCATCTACGCGCAGGTGATCGACGACGACCGGGGCATGACGCTGGCGGCCGCGAGCTCGGCGGATCCGGAGATCCGCGAGGCGGTCGGCAAGTCGACCTGCAGCAAGGCGGCGGCCAAGCTGGTCGGCGAGACGGTGGCGCGGCGGGCGAAGGAAAAGGGCATCGACAAGGTGGTATTCGACCGCGGCGGCTACGTCTATCACGGCCGGGTGGCTGCCATCGCCGAGGCGGCCCGCGAAAAAGGTTTGCAATTCTAGGCAAGCGAAGGAGACGGACTTGGCCAGGGACTTCGAGCGCGAGAGCGAATTTTTCGAACAGGTCGTCCACATCAACCGGGTGACCAAGGTGGTCAAGGGTGGCAAGAACTTCTCGTTCTCCGCCCTGGTGGTGATCGGGGACGGCAACGGCCGCGTGGGCTATGGCGCCGGCAAGGCGAAGGAGGTGCCCACGGCCATCCGCAAGGGCATCGAGATCGCCAAGCGGAACATGATCCAGGTGCCGCTCAAGGGCACGAGCATCCCGCACGAGACCCTGGGTGTCTTCGGGGCGGGCCGCGTGCTGCTGAAGCCGGCCTCGGCGGGCACCGGCGTGATCGCCGGCGGTCCGGTGCGGGCCGTGGTGGAGAGCGCGGGCATCCAGGACATCCTCACCAAGTCCCTGGGCACGACCAACCCGCACAACGTGGTGAAGGCGACCTTCGACGCGCTGCTGAGCCTGCGGAGCGAGATGGAAGTGCTCCAGATGCGGGGTCTCGAGGGCCGCGCGCAGCAGAGCCAGGCCACGGCCGAGGGCGGCGCCCGAGGCTGAAAACCGGAGCGCAAGGAGCAGGGAAAGCGATGGCTACGAACGCTGAAGGCAAGACGATCCGGATCCGCCAGGTGAGAAGCTCGATCGGCGCCCGCCGCGAGCACCGCGAGGTGCTCAAGGGCCTCGGCCTGCGCAGGATCCGCCACGAGGTGGAGCGCCCCGACACGCCCGCGATCCGCGGCATGGTGGCCAAGGTCCAGTACCTGCTGGAGATTGTCGAGGAAAGATCATGAAGCTGCATGAATTGTCCCCCGCGAAGGGGAGCAAGCATTCGAAGAAGCGGGTGGGCCGCGGCCCCGGCTCCGGGCTCGGCAAGACCGCCGGACGGGGCGAGAAGGGGCAGAAGTCCCGCTCCGGCGCCAGCACCCGGGTGGGCTTCGAGGGCGGTCAGATGCCCTTGATTCGCCGGGTGCCCAAGCGCGGGTTCACCAACATCTGGAAGGTGGAGTACGCGGTGGTCAACCTGTCGCAGCTCGCCGAGCTGGAGGGGGATGTCACGCCCCAGCTCCTGGTCGAGCGCGGTCTGGTCCGTTCCGGCAAGAAGGTCAAGGTCCTGGGGGACGGCGAGCTGACCAAGCCCCTCCGGGTCACCGCCGACAAGTTCAGCAAGTCGGCCCGCGCCAAGATCGAGGCCGCGGGTGGCAGTTGTGAGGAGCTGCAGGCGTGATCGAAAGCTTCCGTAACATCTTCGCGATCCCCGACCTCCGCAAGCGGGTGCTGTTCACCTTCGCCCTTCTGGCGGTGTACCGCATCGGCTGCCAGATCCCCACGCCCGGCATCGATCCGCAGGCGCTGATCGAGTTCATGAACGTGGCGAAGGGGGGCTTCCTGGGGTTCGTCAACACCTTCACGGGCGGGAGCCTGGAAAAGATCGCGGTGTTCGCGCTGGGCATCATGCCCTACATCACCGCGTCGATCATCCTCCAGCTCCTCACCGTGGTGTGGCCGTACCTCGAGAAGCTGTCGAAGGAAGGTGAGCTGGGGCGGCGCAAGATCACCCAGTACACCCGCTACGGCACGGTGGTCATCTCGATCATCCAGGGCACGGGCATCGCCCTGTTCCTGGAGAGCGTGAGGACGCCGGGCGGCGCGCAACTGGTGCCCGAGCCGGGCTGGGCCTTCCGCCTGATGACGGTGATCACGCTCACCACCGGCACGGCCTTCGTGATGTGGCTGGGCGAGCAGATCAGCGAGCGCGGCATCGGCAACGGCATCTCGCTCATCATCTTCGCCGGCATCGTGGTCGGGCTGATCCCCGCGATCGGCACCACCGTCGACAGCATCCAGCGGGGGAACCTGAGCCTCATCACGGTGCTCGTGCTGCTGGTCTTCATGGTGTTCGTGGTCGCCTTCATCGTCTACATGGAGCGGGCGCAGCGGCGCATCCCGGTGCAGTACGCCAAGCGCGTCGTCGGCCGCAAGGTCTACGGCGGGCAGAGCACCTACCTGCCGCTGCGGGTCAACACCGGCGGCGTCATCCCGGTGATCTTCGCCAGCTCCGTCGTGACCCTGCCGACCGTGATCGCGGGCATGTTCCAGAACGAAGGGGTGCAGCGGGTCGCGAACTACATCGGGTACGGGCAGCCGATCTACTACCTCCTCCAGGTGGTCACGATCATCTTCTTCGCGTACTTCTACGTCTCGATCATCTTCAACCCCGCAGACCTCGCGGAGAACATGCGGAAGTACGGCGGGTTCATCCCCGGGATCCGCCCGGGCAAGCGGACGGCCGAGTACATCGACCGGATCCTCACCCGGCTGACGTTGGTGGGCTCGCTCTTTCTGGCGGCGGTGACGGTGCTCCCCGAGTTCCTGCTGACCGGGTTCAACGTCGGCGGCATTCCGTTCCTCGGCCCCCGGATCGCCGGGTACTTCCCGACCTGGTTCACCGAAGGCATGGGGATCAACTTCTACTTCGGCGGCACGTCGCTCCTCATCGTGGTCGGCGTCGCGATGGACACGATCCAGCAGATCGAAAGCCAGCTCGTGATGCGCAACTACGAGGGGTTCATGAAGAAGGGCCGGATTCGTGGACGGCGCGGCTGAGGAGGCCCGGGCGGCCGCGGCCCCCGGAGACGAGAGCCGGACCGGGCGGTACCAGGTGGTCCTGCTCGGGCCCCCGGGGGCCGGCAAGGGCACCCAGGCCCAGGTTCTTTGCGAGCATCTGAACGTGCCGGCGATCTCCACCGGCGACATGCTGCGCGAGGCGGTGGCCGGCGGCACGGAGCTCGGGGCTCGCGTCCAGGACATCCTGGCCTCGGGCGCGCTGGTCGACGACGCCACGATGGCGGAGGTGGTGCGGGAGCGTCTGGCCAGGCCGGACGCCCGCAAGGGATTTCTCCTCGACGGCTATCCGCGGACGTTGCCCCAGGCGAAGACCCTGGAAGAGATCCTCGATGGAATGGGGGAGGAGTTGGACGCGGTTCTGCTGGTGGAGGTGCCCGAAAGCGAGCTGGTCCGCCGGACGTTGCTGCGCGGGCGGGCCGACGACACGGAAGTCGTGGTCCGGGAGCGACTCCGGGTCTACCGGGAAAAAACGGAGCCGTTGATCGGTTATTATAGAGAGCGCGGCTTGCTGCGCACGATCGACGGTCACCGTCCGATCGAAGAGGTGACGGCCCAGATGCTCGAGACGTTCGGGGTGGAACCGTGAGAACGGTGCTCAAGACCCCGGGCGAGATCGAGCTGATGGACCAGGCCAACCGGATCGTCCACGAGGTGCTGCGCGCCGTCGGCGAGCGGATCGCCCCCGGAGTCACCTCCCGGGAGCTGGATCGGCTCGCCGAGCGCGTGATCCGCAGCGCTGGAGGGGTCCCGGCGTTCCTGAACTACCGGGGCTATCCGGCGACGTTGTGCATCTCGGTCAACGACGTCATCGTCCATGGGATCCCCAATGACGTGCCTCTCCGGGAGGGGGACATCGTGGGGATCGACTGCGGCGTCCTGTACAAGGGGTACTACGGCGACGCGGCCTGGACGTTCGCGGTCGGCGAGGTGGACGAGGGGGCCCGCCGGCTGCTCGCGGTGACGCAGGAGGCCCTGGACCTGGCGGTCCGGCAGGTCCGCCCGGGCGGGCGCCTGTCGGACATCGGCTGGGCCGTGCAGCGCCACGCCGAGAGCCACGGCTTCTCGGTGGTGCGGGAGTTTTCGGGCCACGGGATCGGGACCTCGCTGCACGAGGAGCCGCAGGTCCCGAATTTCGGCAATCCCGGCAAGGGCCCGAAGCTGAAGCCCGGCATGGTCCTGGCGATCGAGCCGATGGTCAACGCCGGGGCGTGCGGCGTCAAGATGGACGCCGACGGCTGGACGGCACGCACGGAGGACGGGTCGCTCTCGGCCCACTTCGAGTATTCGGTGGCGGTCACCGACTCGGGGGCGCGCGTGCTGGGGACGGACCGGATTTAACGAACGGAGAGGAAGGGCGTTTGTCCAAGAAAGAAGAGGCGATCGAGGTCGAGGCGGTGGTGGTGGAGCCGCTTCCCAACGCCATGTTCCGGGTGGAGCTGGACAACAAGCACCAGGTGCTGGCGCACATTTCGGGCAAGATGCGCAAGCACTTCATCCGGATCCTGCCGGGAGACCGCGTGCTGGTCGAGCTCTCGCCCTACGACCTCAACCGGGGCCGCATCGTCTACCGTCTGAAGTAGGCGGTTGGAAAGGAAGTCGGAGATGAAAGTACGTTCGTCGGTGAAGCGGATCTGCCCGAAGTGCAAGGTCGTCCGCCGCAAGGGCGTCGTGCGGGTGATTTGCGAGAACCCGAAACACAAGCAGCGTCAGGGATAGGGAGTTCGCTATGGCACGCATTGCAGGAGTCGACCTGCCGCAGAACAAGCAGGTCTGGATCGGTCTCACCTACATCTACGGCATCGGCCGGTCGCGCTCGCGCGACATCCTGGCCAAGGCCGAGGTGCCGGACGTGACCAAGGTCAGGGACCTGACCGAGGACGAGGCGCGGCGGATCCGCAAGGTCATTCAGGACGAGGGCCGGGTGGAGGGCGACCTGCGCAAGGAGGTCAGCCAGAACATCAAGCGCCTGATGGAGATCGGGTCCTATCGGGGCGTGCGTCATCGCAGGGGCCTGCCGGTCCGCGGCCAGCGGACCCAGACCAACGCCCGGACCCGGAAGGGACCGCGGCGCGGCGCCGTGGCGGGCAAGAAGAAGGCGACGAAGAAGTAAGGAGCCAGGGGAAACGAGATGGCCAAAGCCGAAGGCAAGAAGGACCGCAAGGGCGCCAAGAGAAAGGAGAAGCGCAACGTGCCGCACGGCGTCGCGCACATCCAGGCGACCTTCAACAACACGATCATTTCGATCTCCGACCCGGAGGGGAACGTCCTCTCCTGGTCGTCGGCCGGGCGGATCGGGTTCAAGGGTTCGCGCAAGGGCACTCCCTTCGCAGCCCAGGTGGCGGCGCAGAACGCCGGCAACGGCGCCAAGGACGCCGGCGTCCGCTCCGTGGACGTGATGGTCAAGGGGCCCGGCGCGGGCCGGGAGTCGGCGGTCCGCGCCATCCAGGCGGCGGGCATCGAGGTCAAGTCCATCAAGGACGTGACCCCCATCCCCCACAACGGGTGCCGGCCGCGCAAGCGCCGGCGCGTCTGAGCCCACAGCATCAGCGGGACCGCCGAGCTCAAGACCCCGGGTGTGCCGGGGCGCTCGGCGGGCGTCTTCCCGAGTTGAAGTCCCCGTAGCATCGGGGAGAGGACGTCAAGGAGAGATCCAGTGGCAAGGTATACAGGACCCGTTTGCCGGCTGTGCCGCCGCGAGCGGATGAAGCTGTTTCTCAAGGGAGACCGCTGTTTCAAGGAAAAGTGCGCCGTCGAGCGCCGCAATTTCCCGCCGGGCCAGCACGGCACCCGGCGTGGCCGCCGCACCCTGGGCTACGGCCTGCAGCTTCGCGAGAAGCAGAAGGTGAAGCGCATCTATCGAATCCTCGAGTCCCAGTTCCGCAACTATTTTGCGGAGGCGGACCGCCGCAAGGGGATCACCGGCGAGAACCTCCTGGTGATGCTGGAGCGGCGGCTGGACAACGTCGTCTACAGCCTCGGCTTCGCCTCTTCGCGGGACCAGGCCCGGCAGCTCGTCCGCCACGGCCATGTGCTGGTGGACGGCCGCAAGGTCAGCATCCCTTCGTTCCAGGTGAACGCCGGCCAGTCGATCACCGTCAAGGAGGCCAGCCGCAAGAATCCCTTTATCCGCTCCAGCGTCGAGACGGCGCGCGGCCGGGGGGTGCCGGAGTGGCTGGAGCTGGATGCGGAGAACGTGAGCGGAAAGGTCCTTCGTCTGCCGGTTCGCGAGGACATCAAGATCCCGATCCAGGAGCAGTTGATCGTCGAGCTCTACAGCCGCTGATCAGCGCCTGAATCCAGGGAAGGAGTGTACCAATGCTTTGGAAAGGTTTTCAGCGCCCCAAGCGCATCGAGGTCGACCGGGAGAGCCTGACGCCGACGTACGGCCGCTTCACGGCACAGCCGTTCGAGCGGGGCTTCGCCACGACCATCGGCAACGCCCTGCGGCGCTGCCTGCTCTCCTCGATCGAGGGAGCGGCGGTCACCGCGGTCAACATCGAGGGCGTCCTGCATGAGTTCTCCTCGATCCCGGGCGTGGTCGAGGACGTGACGGACATCATTCTCAACCTGAAGCAGGTCCCGATCCGCCTCCACGCCGAGGACGCCAAGGTGCTTTCGATCGACGTCCAGGGCTCGGACCGGGTGACGGCGGGCCAGATGACGGAGGACCCGCAGATCGAGGTGATCGATTCGAACGTGCATATCGCGACCCTCAACGAGGAAGGGCGGTTGAAGCTCCAGGCCCAGGTGAAGAAGGGCCGCGGGTATGTGTCGGCGGATCGCAACTTCGACGAATCCATGGGCATCGGCTGGATCCCCGTCGACTCGGCCCACAGCCCGGTGCGCCGCGTCAACTACCGGGTCGAGGCCGCCCGTCTCGGTCAGACGACCGACTACGAGCGCTTGATCCTCGAGGTGTGGACCAACGGCACCGTGAGCCCCGAGGAGGCGGTCTCCCTCGCGGCCATGCTGCTCCGCGACCACCTCGGCATCTTCATCCAGTCCGAGGAGAGCCTGCGGCACGACGGCAGCGAGCTGGGCCGGGAGGATCTGGCCGGTCTCGACGCCCTCCTGTCCAAGAACATCGACGAGCTGGATCTCTCGGTCCGCTCGGCGAACTCGCTCAAGAACGCCAACATCCACACGCTCCGCGATCTCGTCCGCCGCACTGAAAAGGACATGCTGGAGACCAAGAACTTCGGCAAGAAGTCCCTGGAAGAGGTGCAGGAAGTCCTCGACAAACTGGGCCTCTCGCTCGGCATGGACGTGCCACCCACCGGCGCCGGGGCTTCGGCCTAAGGAGACATCATGCGTCACGCGGTCAAAGGCAGAAAGCTGGGGCGGACGACCTCCCACCGGGAGGCCCTGTTCCGCAATCAGCTCCAGTCGCTGGTCCAGAACGAGCGGATCGTCACCACGCTCCCCAAGGCCAAGGAGCTGCGCCCCATTGCGGAGAAGGTGATCACCCGCGGCAAGCACGGCTCCCTGCACGACCGCCGCTGGGTGCTCGGATGGGTGCTCCGGCGGGAGCTGGTCAAGAAGGTCTTCGACGAGATCGCGCCGCGTTTCCAGGAGCGCCCCGGCGGCTACCTGCGGATCGTCAAGCTCGGACCTCGTCAGGGAGACGGCGCCGAGATGGCGGTGCTGGAGCTGGTCGAGCGGCAGGAGGCGGCGGCCCCGGCGGAGACCAAACCCAAGGGGGGGGCAAAGAAGGCGGCCCGGCCGAAGAAGGACGAAGCCTCGGACGAGGCCAAGCCCAAGAAGGAGGCCAAGCCAAAGAAGAAGGCCAAGGAGCCGAAGAAGGAAGCTCGGCCTAAGCGGGAGACCAAGGAGGGCGCCAAGGCCGCCACCACGGCCCGCAAGGGCAGGGCGCAGACCACGGCCCCCAAGAAGACGGGCTAGCCTAGCCCGAAGACTTTCCCCTTCTGGAAGGGCCGGTGCACGAGCGCCGGCCCTTTTCCTCCAACCGCATCTCCAAGCCCCCTATGGGGGCGTGATTCGGTCAGCCCAGGGCGGAAGCCCTGGGCGAATGGGAAACGCTCCCGACGAGGGAGGCCTCTCCCGGACGGGGAGGCCTCCGCGGCCTGGACCCGTGTGCGCACCACCGCAGCCCGCCCGCCCGGGGCTTCCGCCCCGGGCTGACCAGACGGCGCCCCAGGGGCGCTTGGGAAGCAGCAGTACACTAGAATTCCCGCGGTGAAACCCGCCGCTCCCTCCCCTCGCGCCAGGCTCGGACGGAATGTTTTGGCCCTCGCCGCGGTGAGCTTCCTCACCGACGTCGCGAGCGACATGACCTATCCGCTCCTGCCGGTCTTCCTGGCGGGAGTGCTGGGGGTCAGCGCGACGGCGGTGGGGGCGATCGAGGGGGCCGCCGAGTCCACGGCGGCGTTGCTCAAGCTCGCGAGCGGCTGGTGGTCGGACCGCCTGGCGCGGCGCAAGCCCCTGGTCCTCGCCGGGTACGCGATCGCCTCGGTGGTCCGTCCGCTGATCGGTCTCGCCCAGTCGGCGTCCCAGGTGCTGGCGATCCGGGTCGCCGACCGGGTCGGCAAGGGCATCCGCGGCGCCCCCCGGGACGCGCTGATCGCCGACTCGGTCGATCCGGCGATCCGGGGGCGGGCCTTCGGCTTCCATCGCGCCGCGGACCACGCCGGCGCGGTCCTTGGGCCCCTCCTCGCCTTCGCGCTGCTCCGCTGGGCCGATCTCGACCTGCGGAGCCTCTTCCTCTGGACGGCGGTGCCCGGAGCTCTCGCCGTGGCCGCTCTGGCGTTCGGCGTGCGCGAGGTGCCGCGCTCCGCTCCCGCCCGGAGCGCGAAACCGGTCGACCTGAGGACCCCGCTCGGAGGCCGCTTCTGGGCCTTCCTGACCGTCCTCTTCGTCTTCACCCTGGGGAACTCGACGGATGCCTTCCTCCTGCTGCGCGCCGCCGACCTGGGGGTGGAGCCCGCTCTGGTGCCGATCCTCTGGGCGATGCTGCACGTGGTGAAGTCCCTGTCCAGCACTCCCGGCGGCATCCTGTCCGATCGTCTCGGGCGCAAGCCCCTGCTGGTCACCGGCTGGCTCCTCTACGCCGCCGTCTATCTCGCCCTCGGCCAGGCCGGTGCGGAGTGGCAGGCGTGGGCGTTGTTCGGCGTCTACGGGATCTATTTCGGCCTGACCGAGGGAGTGGAGAAGGCCCTGGTCGCGGACCTGGTCCCAGCGGACCGCCGCGGGGCGGCGTTCGGCTGGTACAACCTCGCCCTGGGGCTCGGGGCGTTGCCCGCCTCGCTGCTGTTCGGCGCGATCTGGGATTGGAAGGGGCCCACCGCGGCGTTCACCTTCGGGGCTGTCCTGGCTTTACTCGCCGCACTGGGGATCGCTGTCGTCGCTCCCTCCCGGTCGGCCCGGGCCCGTTCGTTGTGAGAGAGCCGGTTCTCCCCTAAAAGGCCGGGTCTCTCCCTCGGCCGGAGACCGGCCTCCCTAGGCGAGCCCCGGCCCCGGAAGGCGGGACTCTCGCCTCAGGAGGCAAGACCCTCGCCGGGAGGCGGAAGACTCGCCTTCCCGGGTGAACGAGCGATATGCCGGTCGCGGAGCTTCACGACCGTGACCCGAGAGTGGGCCACCGCGACGCGCCGCGTTCGGAGGCCACGTTGCTCTTTGACAATTGAAGGACCTTTCCCTGCGGCCACCTCAAGAAGAGCTCGAACGACTGGCTTCGCAGCCGGGGCCCGCAGTCGCGAGCTTCTTCTGGCAGGCGGGATTCGGGGCGTTCTCGGTGAGCCAATCGCAAGTCGAAGACGTTCGGGCCTACATCCGCAACCAACGCGAGCATCACCGGGTCAGGTCGTTTCAAGAGGAGCTCAGAGCGTTTTTCAGGGCTTATGAGGTCGAGTTTGACGAACGCTACGTGTGGGATTGAAAGCTCTCGCGACCTTTCAGGCCGCGGGGCGTGATGGTCTCTCCTGACCCAGGGCATCGGCCTGCGGCCTCAGCCCTGGGCTCCGCTCTCCCGGCCCGTTGGGCCGGACCGGATCGGACGAAGTCGGCGTCCGTTCCGTAGAGGCTCAGAGAGAAACGCCGCCGGCCCGGGCCGCTTTCCGGGCGATGAGGCCGTAGCCCAGCGCCTTCGCCTCCTGGCTCAGAGCCGCGAGGCGCTCGCGGGGACCTTCGATCTCTGCAAGAGCCAGCTCCGCTTCCAGGCGGATCTGGAGCAGACCGGCCCGGGCAGCCTGCTCGGCAATCGTTCGCAGGGCCGCGTTCCGGTCCTTCTGGTGAAGCTGGGCGGCAAGGATCTCGACGGTCAGCCGGGCGCGGAGATCCTGACTGTTCTGGACGAGAGAGGTGGCTCTCTGGAGACCGTCCCCGGCCCGGGAGGCGACGGCGGCCAGGGCGAGCGCTACGGCCTCACCTTCGGTCGCTCCTTGACGGGCGAGCTCGGCGGCGGCGGCGCGGGCGAGATCGCCGGCCCGGACGGCATCCCCGGATTCGAACAGCACGGAGGCGAGGGCGAGGCGGCTCTCGGCCTCCGTACCCTTTTCGCCGAGGCGGCTCCGGAGGGCGAGCGCCTCCTCGTGCCGCTTGCGGGCCTCCGCGAGGAGACCCTGCCGGGCGAGAACCTCCCCCAGACCGAAGAGGGCGAAGGCGGTCCCGCTCCGGTTTCCGGTTTCGCGGCCCAGGGCCAGAGCGGCGGCGAAGCTCCGGCGGGCGGCCGCCAGCTCGCCCTGGTCGAGCAGGACCTGCCCGAGGTTGTTGAGCGATCCCACTTCGCCGATCTTCTGTCCGATCTCGCGTCGGATCTTCAGGGCCTCTTCGTGTCGGCGGCGGGCCGCGGCGAGGTTTCCCCGCCGGCGCAGGGCCACGCCGAGGTTGTCCAGGGCGTAGGCCTCGCCGCTACGGTCCTTCTGTTCGCGCCGGATGGCGAGGGAGCGCTCGAACAGGCGGGTGGCCTCGTCCAGCTCTCCGCGCCGCAGGAGGACTCCCGCGAGGTTGTTGAGTGCGTAGGCCTCGCCTCCCCGGCTGCCGATCTCCCGCGTGACCGCCAGCACCTCTTCATAGAGCTGCCGGGCCCGCTCCAGGTCCCCCTGGTTCTTGAGGACGACCGCGATGTTGTTGAGGGCCCCGGCCTCGGCCCCGCGGTTGCCCAGCTCACGATAGGTCCCGAGCGCCTCTTCATAGAGCCGGAGCGCGGCGGGGAGGTCCCCCTGGTCGTAATGGACGTTGGCGGCGTGCGTCATGGCCTCGGCCACGCCGGCGCTGTCTCCCGTCTCCGCGTGGAGGCGCCGGCCCTCCTCGCAGGCGGCAAGGGCCGCCTCCGCCTGCCCCAGGTTGCGGAGCGCCCGGCACTCAAGGAGGCGCGCCTGGGCGATCATCAGCGGAGTCCCCAGGGCCGCTCCTTTCGTTGCCGCCCGGGCCGCCGCCGCCCGCTGCCTCTCGAAGTCGGAGCGGGCTCCCGCGGCCGTGGCCTCGGCGAGGTCGATGCGCGGATCGTTCCGGGCGGGCTCCGGCAGCGTGCGCAGGGCGTCGGCCGTAGCCAGGGCCTCCTCGGCCCGCCCGGCAGCGGTCTGGGCGGCGGCGAACCGGAGCCCGTGGTCGAGGCTGTCGGGGAACAGGGACCACAGCTTCCAGTAGGTCTCGACTGCGCGGTCCCAGTCCCGGACCGCCTCGCGATAGCGCCCTTCGATGAGCAGGCGCTCCTCGCGCGGCAGATTTCCCGCCAGGTCGAAGGCCGCCTTGGCCTCTTCCCGTGCCTTGCCGTCGTAGCCCAGGGCCGCCCAAGCCGCGGCGAGACCCGAGTGGGCCAAGGCGTTGCCGGGCTCGGCCGCCACCGCCCGGGCGAGCAGGTCGCGGGCGCCCACGGGATCGAACTGCCGCAGCCTGCTGATCCCCTCGGCGTAGAGCCGGGCCGCCTCCGGGTCGACCGGGAGAGCGGAGCGCGCCACTTCCGTCCCCTCCTCGGCGGGATCCTCGACGCCGAGCTCCCGGCGCAGCCGCCGCCCCACCCGCGTGACCAGGGGGAACAGCTCGGCCTCGCTGCCCACTTCCGAGAGGGTCGCCGCGGTCTCCCCGGCTGTCGCATCCTGCAGACGCAGGTCCAGGCGGATCTGCCGGCCCTGAGCGCCGTCGAGGGCCACGTAGGAGCCCAGGACCACGGCGTCGGTCCCCAGCAGGGTGCGGACGCGGGAGAGGGTGTCCCGGCCCAGGCTGTCGGCTTCGCCGAGCCGGAGCTCCACCTTGGCCCGCGCCACGTTCTCGCCCGCCACCACCCGGAGCCTGCCTCCGGCGCCGAGCTCGGTGGTGAGCATTTCGGAGAGAGCCGCCGAGAGCCAGGCCGTGCCCGGGTTGCCGGAAAGGTCCTTGAAGCCGAGCACGGCGACGGAGCGGCGAGGCGTCAGGTGGCTTCCCACAGGGAGCCGGAGCTGCCGGACCGGAGCGGTCTGCTCCTCCCTCCACTGGTGGAAACGGTGGTAGGCAACCCCGAAGGAAGCAAGGATCAGTGCCGCGAGCCCGGCCACCTGCAGCCGGTGCCGCCATCCCCGAGGCGCCTTCCGGCGCGTCCTGTCCGGCGCCTGTGGAGTCTTCGCCTCGGGGGCGGGCTGCTGCGGAGCGGGAGGCCCCGAGAGAGCCTGGAGGATGGCGTGGGCGTCGGCGAAACGGTCTTTCGGGTCTCGCTCGAGGCACCGGAGGATGGCCGCTTCCCAGCGCGGATCGAGCCCGGGTGCATGGACCCTGGGCGGGACGGGAGCCTCGCGCAGACGCTTCACGGCCGTGGACAGGGCGTTGTCCCCCAGGAAAGGCACCTTGCCGGTGAGCATCTCGTAGAGGACGATGCCGAGAGCGTAGAGGTCCGCCGCCGGGGTGATCTCGCGCCCCTCCACCTGCTCCGGGGCCAGATAGGCCGGGGTGCCCACCACCGCCGCGGCGGCGGTCAGGGTGAGGGCCTGGCCGGCCGGCCCTTCGGCGTCCAGCCGGGCGAGCCCGAAGTCCGTGACCACCGCCCGGGTGGTGCCGCGGCTTTCCACCAGCATGATGTTGCCCGGTTTGAGATCGCGGTGGATCACTCCCGCCTGGTGCGCCGCCTGGAGGGCCTCGAGGATCTGACGGGCGACGGGGAGGGCCCCCTCCGGAGTCATCGGGCCGGCCCGGTGGAGGCGCTGCGCCAGGCTCTCCCCGGGCAGCAGCTCCATGGTGAGGAAGATGACGCCGTCCTCCGGAGGTTGGCCTCCGTCCCGGTGGTGGGAGACGTCGAATATGCGGCAGACGTTGGGGTGGGTGACCCGGCGCGCGAGCTGGATCTCCCGCCGGAAGCGCTCGACCGCGACGGCGTCGCGGGCCACCTCCGGACGCACGGTCTTGAGGGCGACGCGTTCCCGCAGCTCCAGGTCCTCGACCTCGTAGACCTCGCCCATGCCGCCCCGGGCGATGAACCGCGCCACCCGGTAGCGGTCGGCGATCAGGTCGCCCGGGCGGAAGCCGGGCTCGTCCCGGTCGCGCCGGGCGGGCGGCCGAGAGGCCGGCACCGCGGGATGGAGGGAGATGGGCTGGGTCGTGGTGAGAGCCGCGGAAGGCTGGCCGGGATCGGCGCCGGGCCGGCGGACGCCGAAGGTGGTGTTGCAGGACGAGCACTGGAGCCGCAGCCGCGCGGGCATCTCGGCGGTCACCGAGAAGCGGAGCCGCTGGCCGCACCCGGGGCAGGTGACGGCGAAGGTCGTCGTGGGCTGGGCCGAATGGCGCTGATCCATGTCGTGCCGGCCGGCGTGGCAACGCCCGCAGTGGAAGCCTGAGGCGCTCCCGCTTCTTCCGTGTGCTGGAATCCTCGCCTCATCTTACCTGATGGAGGGCGGCCTTGCTCGCCTGGAGAGCTTCTGAGAGGATGCCGCCCGATTGGAAGGAGGAGCCCGATCCATGGACAGGTCACGACATCCCCGAGCGGTCCGCGTCTCCGCCCTCGTTCTGGGAGGACTGCTCGCCGCCGGCTGCTGGCTCACCATCGCCGCTGCGCAAGAGGAGAAAGCCGAGAAGAAAGCTGTGAAGCCGGATGCGGACGAGGAGGCGATCCCCTCCGCGCCGCCCCGGGCCGACGGCGAGGGGCCATATCCTCAGCTCATCCTCCGCGGGGCCACGGTGATCGACGGCACCGGAGCGCCGCCCATCGGCCCGGTGGACATCGTGATCGAGAAGAACCGGATCGTCCGCGTCGCGGGGGTGGGCAACCCGGGCGTCCCCATCGACCTGGAGAACCGTCCGAAGCTGGCCGAGGGCGGCCGGGAGATCGACGTCAGCGGCCTCTACGTGCTGCCGGGATTCGTGGACATGCACGGGCACATCGGCGGCAAGGCCCAGGGCACGCCGGCCGAGTATGTCTTCAAGCTCTGGATGGGCCACGGCATCACCACCATCCGCGACCCCGGGAGCGGCAACGGCGTGGACTGGGTCCTCCGCCACAAGGCCAAGAGCGCGAAAAACGAGATCACGGCCCCGCGGATCGAGGCCTATGTGTTCTTCGGGATGGGGCGCGACAAGCCGTTCCTCAGCCCGGAGGAGGCGCGCCAATGGGTGGCCGGGATGGATGCCAAGGGCGCGGACGGTTTCAAGTTCTTCGGCTACCGGCCAGACATCATGAAGGCGGCGATCGAGGAGGCGAAGAAACGCGGCCTGCGCACCGCCTGTCATCACGCGCAGATGGACGTGGCCCGGGTCAACGTCCTCACCTCGGCCCGCTGGGGTCTCACCACCATGGAGCACTGGTACGGGCTGCCCGAGGCCCTGTTCGCGGACCGCACGGTGCAGGACTATCCCCTCGATTACAACTACGCCGACGAGTCCCACCGCTTCGGCCAGGCGGGCCGCCTCTGGCAACAGGCCGCCCCGCCCCATTCCGAGCGCTGGAACCAGGTGATGGACGAGCTCATCGCTCTGGACTTCACGATCGATCCGACGCTCACGATCTACGAAGCGAGCCGGGACCTGATGCGCGCCCGCCGCGCCGAGTGGCACGACGAATACACCCTCCCCTCCCTCTGGGACTTCTACGCTCCCAACCGCGAGTCCCACGGCTCCTACTGGTTCCACTGGACGACCGAGAACGAGATCGACTGGAAGAACAACTACCGCCTCTGGATGGCCTTCCTCAACGAGTACAAGAACCGGGGCGGCCGGGTGACCGTGGGATCGGACAGCGGCTACATCTACAAGCTCTACGGCTTCGATTACATCCGCGAGCTCGAGCTCCTCCGGGAGGCCGGCTTCCATCCGCTGGAGGTGATCCGGGCCGCCACGCTCGACGGCGCCGAGGCCCTGGGGCTCGACAAGGAGATCGGCTCGGTGGAGGCCGGCAAGCTGGCCGACCTCGTGGTGGTGGAGGAGAACCCGCTCGAGAACCTCGCCTCGCTCTACGGGACGGGCGCCATCAAGGTCACGGAGAAGAACGAGGTCGTCCGCGTCGGCGGGGTCCGGTACACGATCAAGGACGGGATCGTCTACGACGCCCGGCAGCTCCTCGCCGACGTGCGGCGGATCGTGAAGGACGCCAAGGACAAGGCGGGCCGGCCGGTGCTCTACCAGCCCGGCATGGAGCCCAAAAAGCCCAACCAGGATCAGTGATACCCCAGGCCCGGGTACAGGAGATTCAGCGCGAGGACCTGGAGGGGAGAGTAGAGGTAGGGGAACACCTGCCAGGCCAGGAGCAGGCCGAGGAGCGAGAACATGGGCTGGTGGAGGAACTCGCGTAGACGCCGGGCGGTGTTGTCGCCCATCAGGGCTGGCAGGATGGCGCTGCCGTCCAGGGGCGGCAGGGGCAGCAGGTTGAAGGCGAAGAGGATCAGGTTCAGGGAGAACAGGATCGAGAGGGGGACGACCGCTCCGGCCGCCCATCCCGGCCCGGTGGCGGCGGTCACGGCGGTGAAGCTCACGGCGTCGGGCGGATAGAAGACGCCGGCCGCCATCCCTGCCCGGATCGCCAGCCCCGCGACCAGCACCAGGAGAAGGTTGGCCGCCGGCCCGGCGGCGGCCATCAGGGCGGCCCGCTTGGGGTAGCGATGCGCCCAGGTGGGGTCGTAGGGTGCGCTCGCCCAGCCGATCATCCAGTCCCCCGACGAGGCGAAGGTGATCAGGGGGACGAGGACCATCCCCACCGGCTCCCGCCGGATGTGAGGGAGGGGGTTCAAGGAGACCTGTCCCCCCTCGTAGGCGGTGGGATCCCCCAGCCGGTAGGCCGCGAAGGCGTGCCCCGCCTCGTGGAGCGTGGTCGAGAAGACGAAGACCACGAACCAGGTGATGCCCAGGACGAAGAGGTCGGGGTTCGGGTTCACGCCCGGCTCAGGTACTTGTTCTCGCGGGTGTCGATGATGATCCTCGTCCCCACCTCGATGAAGGGCGGCACCTGGACCGTCAGCCCGGTCTCCATCTTCGCCGGCTTGTAGGAGGCGCTCGCCGTGGCGCCCTTCATGCTCGGCTCGGTGTCCACGACCTCGAGGGTCACCGTGTTGGGCAGCTCGATGCCCACGGGCCGGTCCTCGTAGAAGTCGATCTGGATCACCGTGTTGGGCAGCAGATAGAGCATGGAGTCGCCCAGCGTCTCGTCGTCCAGGGTGACCTGCTCGTAGGTCTCCTGGTTCATGAAGTGGTGGCCGGAGGGGTCGGAGTAGAGGTACTCCATCTGGTTCGTGTCGAGGATGGCCCGCTCCACCTTCTCGGTCGAGCCGAAGCGGTGCTCGAAGCTGTTGCCGCTCCGGAGGTTGCGCATGCGGGCCTGGACGAAGCCGCGCCAGTTCCCGGGGGTGACGTGCTGCACGTTCATGACCCGGCAGACGTCCCCCTCGAAGAGGATGCACATGCCGGCGCGCATTTGTGAGGCTTGGATCAAGGCTCGATCTCCCTTGATTCTAAGGTCTGAGGATTGGAACCGGGCGCCCGGCGGAACGCCCGGTAGTCGTCGATTCTACAGCTTCGGAGCGAGAGAGGGAAAAGGTGGCCCTACTCCTGCTCCTCCTTCCGGTGCTTCTGGTACTCCGCAATGAGCTTCTCCTGCACCGGTCGGGGGACCTCCTCGTAGTGGGAGAACTCCATGTGGAAGCTCGACCGCCCCTGGGTCAGGGAGGTGAGGATCCGGTCGTAGTCCAGCATCTCGGACATGGGCACCGTCGCCTTGATGACCTGGGAGCCGTTGACCGAGTCCATGCCCTGGGGCCGGCCGCGCCGGTGGGAGAGGTCGCCCATGATGTCGCCCATGAACTCCTCGCTGGTGGTGATCTCGACCTTCATCACCGGCTCGAGGATCGTCGGCTTCGCCTTCTGCATGGCGTCCTTGAACGCCAGCGAGCCGGCGATCTTGAACGCCATTTCCGAGGAGTCCACGTCGTGGTACTGGCCGTCGAGGAGCCGCACCTTGAAGTCCACCACCGGATAGCCGGCGAGGTAGCCCCGCACCCGGGCCTCCTGAATCCCCTTCTCGACCGCCGGCCGATAGTTCTGGGGGATGGCGCCGCCGAAGATCTCGTCGACGAAGGAGAAGTCCTCGCCCCGGGGCAGCGGCTCCATCTTGATCTTGCAGTCGGCGAACTGGCCGCGGCCGCCGGTCTGCTTCTTGTGCCGGCCGTGGCCGTCCGCCGGAGCCAGGATCGTCTCCCGGTAGGGAACCTTGGGCTGGTGGAGGACGACGTCGACGTGGTAGCGCCTCTTGAGCTTGGCCACCGCGATTTCGATGTGGATCTGGCCGGCGCCCGAGATCAGGTGCTCGTGGGTCTCCGGATCGCGCCCCGCGTGGAGGCTCGGGTCCTCGTCGATCAGGCGGGCCAGGGCCTCGCCGATCTTCTCTTCATCGCCCTTGGCCTTGGGCTCCACGGCGTAGGCCATGGCCGGCTCGGGGATGGAGATCCAGCCGAGGCGGACCGGCCGCTCCTTGGCGCACAGGGTGTCACCCGTGGCAGTGGTCTTGAGCTTGGCGACACCCCCGATGTCCCCGGCCACGAGGCGCGGCACGCCCGTGCCAGCCTTGCCCTGGAGGACCATCAGGTGGCCGAGACGCTCCGACTCCTCGACCCGGGGGTTGTAGACCGTCGAATCCGAGGCGAGGGTGCCCGAGACCACGCGGAAGATCGAAATCTTGCCGGTGAAGGGGTCGGAGAGGGTCTTGAAGACCAGAGCCGCCACCGGCCCTGCGGGATCGGCCTTCACCTCCACGTCCTCGCCGCCGATGTTCTTCGCCGGGAAGGGCGTGACGCGCTGCGCCGGAGAGGGGAGCAGGGTGACGATGGCGTCGAGGAGAGCCGCGGGACCGATGCCGTGGGCCCCGGACGAGACCGTCACAGGGAAGATCTGCCGGGTCGCCACCGCCCGGCGGAGACCTTTCTCCAGGTCCTCCTGGGACAGCGTGCCGCTCTCGAAGAAGCCCTCCATCAGGGCGTCGTCGGTCTCGGCCACGGCCTCCACCAGCCGGCCCCGGTGCTCCTCGACCTCGCCGGCCAGATCCGCGGGGATGTCGGTGGGCTCGGCCTTGCCGTTGCCGTCGCGGGTGAACCGGTACGCCTTCTGCTTCACCAGGTCGACGACTCCGGAAAAGCCGGCCTCCTGCCCGATCGGGATCTGGACCGGCAGAACCCCGCGGCCGAGGGCCTTGTGGAGCGCTTCGAGCGTGCGGCTGAAGTCGGCCCGCTCCCGGTCCATCTTGGTGAGGTTGATCAGCACCGGCAGCTCGATCTCGGCCGCGTAGTCGCGGACCCTCTCGGTATTGACCTCGACGCCGGAGACGCCGTTGACGCAGAGCAGGACGGCATCGGCGGCCCGCATGCCGGCCTTGGTTTCCGTGAAGAAGATGCCGTAGCCGGGGCAGTCCAGGAGGTTGATCTTGTGCTGCTGCCAGGGGACGAAGCTCGGAGCGAGGCCGATCGAAATCTTCCGCTCGACCTCCTCCGGGTCGAAATCGGTGAGCGTGTTGCCATCCTCGACCCGGTGCAACCGTGTGGTGACGCCGGCCGCGTACAGCAGCGAGCTCACCAGCATGGTCTTTCCGGTGTCGTTATGGCCTGCAACCGCAACGTTGCGGATTTTATCCGGGCTGTCCACCTGCATTGTCCTGGGCCTCCTTCTGGACGAGCGTCAAGGCGCGCAAATATACCATACCGGGAGGGAAGGGCCATGCCACCGCCGGGCCATAAATGTAAAAAGCGCCAGGGTTTACCGACCCTGTCCGGGGTTTGACTCGGCCGGCCCGCCGCCCTAGAATCCCCTGAAGCGCGAAGCCGCCATGCTGCCCCTGACTCCGACCCGCCTCGGCCGCTACGAAATCGTCGAAGAAATCGGCAAGGGTGCCATGGGTGTGGTCTATCTGGCCCGGGACCCCCTCATCGGCCGGCTGGTCGCCCTGAAGACCTTCCGCCTCGGCTACTCCGTCAAGGACCAGGAGATGGAGCAGTTCCGGGTCCGCTTCATGCGGGAGGCCCAGAGCGCCGGCATCCTCACCCATCCCAACATCGTCACCATCCACGACGTGGTGGAGTCGAGCGAGGAGGGGCTGGCGTTCATCGCCATGGAGTACGTGCGGGGTACCAATCTGAAGCAGGTCCTGCAGAGCGGCCAGCCCCTGTCCCTGGACTTCGTCGTGGAGATCGTCGCCCAGGTGGGGGAGGCCCTCGACTACGCCCACTCCAACCGGGTCATCCATCGCGACGTCAAGCCGGCGAACATCCTCATCACCGAAGACCGGCGGGTCAAGATCACCGACTTCGGCATCGCCCGCATCGACACCTCCAACCTCACCCAGGAAGGGCAGCTCCTCGGCACGCCCAACTACATGGCCCCGGAGCAGATCCAGGGCAAGGAGGTGGACTACCGGGCCGATCTCTTCTCCCTGGGCGTGGTCCTCTACGAGATGCTGACCCGCCGCAAGCCGTTCCAGGGCGAGAACCTGACGGTGGTCAGCCACCGCATCGTCTACGATCCCTTCACGCCGCCCCGGGACTACGTCAAGGAACTGCCGCCGGGGATGGAAGGGATCCTCGAGCGCGCTCTGGAGAAGGACCCCGCCCGCCGCTATCAGCGGGCCCGCGACATGGTGGAGGACCTGCGCCGGGTGCTGACCCAGAGATCGGTCCGGGGAGACGACCTCAACGAGACGCAGAGCCTCGCCCAGACGATGGTCCTCCCCGCCGCGGCCCTCCAGCCGCCCCCTCCACCGCCTCCGGCCTCCGTGGCTCCGACCCCCGTGCCGAAGCGGTCGTTCTTCGACCGTTTCCGGGGACAGCCGGCGCCGGCCGCCGGGCCGCCGCCACCTCCTCCGCAGGATTCCGGCACCGGAGCGGAGACGGTCGGCACGGGCACCGGAGCGGGTTTGGGCACCTGGGCGGGCAACCACGCGACCATGGCGAGCGTGCCGATGCCTCCCCCTCCCCCTCCGCCGCCGATGGAGGCTTCCGCTGCGACGATGGTCACCCAGCGAAGGGTGCCGCGCCCGCGGGCGAGCTCCGTAGGGCGTCTCCTCGCCGCCGGCCTCGTCGCGCTCGTCGTCTCCATCCTCTTCTGGGCGGGAGCCTTCTTCTGGGTGCGCGGGTCGCAGCCGCCTGTGTCGCCCACGACGGCGACAGTCCTGGATCCGGCGCAGGTCCGGTTCGTCCGGCTGATGCGGCAAGGGGAGGAGGCGTTCAGGGACAAGGACTACGACGGAGCGATCGGTCTCTTCTCGGAAGCTGTGAACATTGCACCGGCTGACCGGAAGGCCAGTGCCGAGCAGTCCCTGCGGGAGGCCGAAAGGGAGAAGGCGGCCGAGGAGGAGCGGCAGGAAGAGATCGCCGCCGGGATCGCGAGGGCTGAGAAAAACCTCAAAGACCAGCGGTTCGCCGACGCTTTGCTCGACGTTAGAGCAGTTCTCGCTCTGGATTCCGCCAACACCAGAGCCCTGGAGCTCCTGGAGAAGACTCAGGCGGGCCTCCGTCGAAGCCCGGGTCTCTACCCGCCGCCCCCTCCCCGGGAAAATCAGCGGGAGCAGGCGGTGGCGTCGAGCACCCCGCAGGAGCAGGCCCCAACCCCGGACGAGACTGACGCCCAGCCCACTGCGAGCGAGAAGGTCTCTTTCACTCTCGATGCACAGTCCGAAATCCCCGGGGTGCTCATCATCCGGATGAACAGGCAGGAGCTGCTGCGGCACGAATTCAAGAGGTCCGGGGGCTTGTTCAACCGTCGCAGGGCGGAACCGCTCGTCTTCAACAGGGGACTCAAAGTCCTGCCGGGGAGCTACGAGCTGGCAGCCCAATTCTGGCGCTCGAGCGGGCGGCCTGCGCCTGCGGATGTCGAGGAGGTCAGCGGGAACTTCTCGGCCGGCGTTCCACGGACCCTCTATGTCCGGGTCGCCGGGTCGGGAGAGGTCACGGTCAGCCTGGAATAGGACCGAGGTCTACACCAATTGCGCCTGCCCCTGAGGCGACCACACCTTCACCGGTCCCAATCCTTCGAACTGCGGCTCCAGGGCCTCGGTCGGTCCCACCGCCACGATCGCCATCCGCTCCGGATCGAGGTGCCGCCGGGAGACGTCCAGGATCTCCTCCCGGGTGACCTCCGCCAGGCGCTGGAGATAGGAGTCGAAGTAGTCGTCCGGCAGACCATAAACGGCGAGCGTCTCCAGCCGCTTCGCCACATCGCCGATGGTCTGGACGGTGTAGGGGAAGACGCCGATCATGTAGCTGCGCGTCTCCTCGAGCTCGTCGGGCTCGACCAGGCCCTCCCGGATCCGCCGCAGCTCCGAGAGCGCCTCCCGAGCCGCCGCCCCGGCCGACTCGGTCGCCACCGCCGCGCCCACCACGAAGGGACCAGGACCCTGGCGCGGCACGAACCGGCTCGTGGCGCCGTAGGTATAGCCGTGCCGTTCCCGCAGGTTGAGGTTGATCCGGCTGGTGAACTTCCCGCCCAGCAGGGTGTTCATGACCATGAGCGGAACGTAGTCCGGGTGGGTGCGGGACATCCCGGGGTGGCCGAGGCGCAACTCGGTCTGGGCGGCGCCAGGGCGGTCCACGATGTGGACAGTGATCCCCGGGAGCGGCTCGAGCCGGATCTCCGGCAGACCGGGGGGCGCTGCAGCGCCTTCCCGGCGCCCGAGGAGGGACTCCGCTTCCCGGAGCAGCTCCGTGGGCTCGAAGTCCCCCACGGCGATGAGAGCCGAGCCGGAGAGGGTGTAGTGACGCCGGTAGAACTCCAGCATCGAGTCACGGTCCAGGGAGGAGACGCTCTTCTCGCCACCCAGGAGCGAGCCGGCGTAGACCGTCCCGCGGTAGATCGCCCGGGAGAGGCAGTCGTCGGCCAGGGCCGAAGGGTCCTGACTGCGCCGGAGGATCTCGGCAAGCCGCTGGCGGCGCAGACGCTCGATCTCGGACTGCGGGAAGGTCGGGGCGGTGGCGATCTCGGCCAGCAGCTCGAGGCCGGACCGGAGGTGGCGCGCGAGAAGGCCCGCGGCCAGGTAGCCGACGTCCCAGTCGGCACCGGTGGTCACGTACCCGCCCAGCCGCTCGAGGGACGCCGCGATCTCCAGGGAGCTCAGCCCCTCGGTCCCCTCGTCGATGACCGAGGCAGTGAGCGTGGCGAGGCCCTCCTTCCCCTCCGGGTCGTACTGGCCCCCGGCAGGGACGACCAGCTCCAGGCTCACCAGAGGCACGCCGGCCAGGCGGGCGGCGAACACGGTGAGACCGTTCGGAAGTTGCGTCCGGAGGAACGCCGGAAAGAGAAACGGGCGGATCGCGCCCGGAGGCGGAGGAACGGCGCGGTCCACCCGGGAAAGGCGTCGGCCCATCAACCGGCCTTCCGGGGGACGACGGTCACCACCACCCGCTCCGACTCCTTCCAGTGCTCCCGGGCGACCTCTACCAGATCGTCTTCCGTGACCTGCTCGTAACGGTCGGCTTCTCCTTCGACGAGACCGGGATCGTCGAAGTAGGTCGTGAACTGGGAGAAGAGGTCGGCGCGGTTGTCCAGCTTCTGGAGACCGCTGTAGAGCTCGGTGAGCACCCGGTTCCGCGCCCGCTCCAGGTCCTCCGGGATGGGAGGACCCGACGCGGCCCGGGCGAGGTGCCGGAGCAGGGCCTCCTCCAGCGCCTCGGCCGATACGCCAGGACGGGCCGTCGAGACCACCATGCAGGTCGCCACCTCCTCGTACGGGCTCACGTAGGCGCTCACGTCCTGGGCGATCTGGCGGTCGTAGACCAGGTCGCGGTAGAGCGGGCTCGACTTGCCCCCGGCAAGAACCGAGCAGAGGAGGTCCGCGGCATACCATTGGGGACGGCCGTAGGCCGGGACGCGGAAGGCGAGATAGACCCGGGGCAGGCGCACGTTGTCTTCGAGGAGCTCCCGGCGCTCACCGCCCAGAGACTCCAAGGGGGCGGAGACCGGAGGCACCGGGGGGCCCGGGGGACTGTCCCCGAACCAGGACTCCGCCCGCTCCAGGGCGGCCTCGGGGTCGATGTCCCCGGCCAGGGTGAGCACCGCGTTGTTCGGGGTGTAGTAGGTCCTGAAGAACGTCCGTACGTCCTCCAGAGTCGCCGCGGCGATGTCTTCCATGTAGCCGATGACCGGCCAGTGGTAAGGATGGTCGCCCGGGTAGAGCAGCTCGTGGATGCGCTCCCCGGCGAGGCCGTAGGGCTGGTTCTCCACCCGCTGGCGGCGCTCGTTCATGACCACGTCGCGCTGTGTGTCCAGGTTCTCCTGGGTGATGGCCGGCAGGAGGAAGCCCATGCGGTCCGACTCGAGCCACAGCCCCAGGTCCAGGTGGTGGGCCGGCAGGGTCTCGTAGTAGTTCGTCCGGTCGTACCAGGTGGAGCCGTTGGCGACTCCGCCCACCTGCTGGATGTAGCGGAAGTGCTCGTTGGTGCCGATGTGCTGGCTTCCCTGGAAGAGCATGTGCTCGAACAGATGGGCGAAGCCCGTGCGGCCCGGCCGCTCGTGCTTGGAACCGACGTGATACCAAAGGTTCACCGCCACCAGGGGGAGCCGTGAGTCCCGGTGCAGGATGACCCGGAGACCGTTGGCAAGGGCGTGGCGCTCGTAACGTAGGTCGAGGTCGGGCGTCGCGAGGGAAAGCATCGATCCGGAGTTCACGAAAAAAAAGCGCTGACCACCCGGCGCATCCGGCAGTGTAGTGAGGGCCGTCACAAGGTGTCAAGGACGGGCGGGGGGGAAATGGGACGGAAGAGGTTCTTGCATTACGCTACGTTACCGCCTATACTCTCGTCATGACCTATCTCACAGAGCGCCAGAAAGAGATCCTGGAGTTTATCCACGAGTACCGGCGGCAGCGCGGCATCGCCCCGACCCACCGGGAGATCTGCGAACGTTTCGGCTTCTCGTCCTACGGGACCGCCTACAAGCACCTGAAGCTGCTTCAGGAGAAGGGCTTCCTCCGCCGCGACTGGAACCAGAAGCGGGGCATCGAGCTGCTCCGCGCAATCCCGGGCGGGGGCATGGACGGGGCGGCCGACCAGGACCTCCCGTTCCTCGGCCGGATCGCCGCCGGCCGGCCGATCGAAGCCGTCCCGGGCATCGACCGTGTGGCCGTGCCAGGGCACCTCCTGAGCGGCCGCGGGGGAGACCACTACGTGCTCCGCGTCGTCGGCGAGTCGATGATCGACGAGGGGATCCACGACGGCGACTTCATTATCGTCCTGCGCCGGGACGTGGCCGAGCCGGGGGAGATGGTGGTGGCGCTGATCGGAGACGACGCGACCCTTAAGCGGTTCTACCCCGAAGGGGAACTGGTCCGTCTCCAGCCCGCCAACCCTACCATGCAGCCCATCCGCGTCCCGGCCCGGGAGGTGCGGATCCAGGGCGTGGTGGTGGGGCTGATGCGGAAGTTCTAGGGTCCTTCCGCCCCTGGGGCGGCGTTCGGATAGCCCGGGGCGGAAGCCCCGGGGGCGAGGTGCGTCCGGAAGTTCCGGATCTGGAGGGTGGGTGGCCATCCCAGCCCAGGGCTTCCGCCCTGGGCTA
>DASQEB010000159.1:0-6374 GCA_035633875.1 Thermoanaerobaculia bacterium | reverse complement strand
GAGGTGCGCGCCATCATCCACTTCCGCATCGAGCGGAACGGGAAGATCACGGACCTCCGGGTGGCCGAATCCTCGGGCTACAATTCCTTCGACCTTGCGGCCATTCGGGCGGTGCAGAACGCAGCTCCGTTCCCTCGCCTGCCGAGGGCGTATCGCCACGACTCCCTCGGAGTCAACCTGATCGTGCGCTGAAGCGCAGAGGTGTCATGAGAGTGAAAGCCGTCTCCCTTGCCGCCGCCTCCAGCCTGCTCCTCCTGGGGTGGATGCTCCCCCTGACCTTCGCGCAGCAGCCGCCGGCCGAGCCGGAGCCCTCCGCGCAACAGCCGTCGGCCCAGCCGCCGGCGCAGCAGCCCGGCGAGGTGACCCTCGAGCTGCGGCGGGGGCAGCGCCCGCTGATGCGGATCGCCTTCCCTCCCTTCCGGGGCAACGGCCAGTTCGTCGGGGAGTCGGGCCGGGCGGCCCGGGAGCTGGAGGACACGGTCCGGCGCGATCTCGAAATCTCGGGCTACTTCGACATCCGCGGCCCGGAGCAGCTCCGCGCCCTCGCCCTCACGGGCAACCTCCAGAGCGACCTCGCCCTCTACCGCGAGGCGGGCAACGAGGTCCTGCTCCTGGGCGACGTGCGGGAGGAGGGGAACCGGCTGGTCTTCGAGGGGAGAGTCCTCGACCTGGGGAGCGGCCAGCCGATCCTGGCCAAGCGCTACCGCGGGGCGTTCAGCGCCAGCCGCCGCATCGGCCACACCTTCGCCGACGAGGTCATCCGCTTCCTGATCGGCGAGCCCGGCATCGCCCTCTCCTCCATCGCCTTCACCAGCGACCGCACGGGGCACAAGGAGATCTGGGTGATGGACTACGACGGGGAGAACCAGCGGCGGATCACCAACCATCGCTCCACCTCCATGTCCCCCGCCTGGGGTCCGGGCGGCGGTGCCCTCGCGTACACCTCGTTCTTCAACGGCCCGCCGGGGGTCTACATCGCGGATTTGGGAAGCGGGAGGAAAAGCCCGGTCGTCACCTCGGGGTCCCTCAACACAAGCCCGAGCTTCTCGCCGGACGGGGGCCGCGTCGCCTTCTCCCGCTCACTGGAGGGCAACGTCGAGATCTTCACCGCCGACCGCAGCGGCGGGGGCCTGCGCCGGCTCACCAACTCGGCGGCCATCGACACCAACCCGGCCTGGAGCCCGACGGGGAGCTCGATCGCCTTTACCTCCAGCCGGGCGGGCAACCCGCACCTCTACCTGATGGATCCGGAAGGCTCGAACCAGCGCCGCCTCACGTTCGAGGGGACCTACAACGACGGCGCCTCCTGGAGCCCCGCGGGAGACCTGGTCGCCTACGCCAGCCGGCGGGACGGCCGCTTCCAGATCGCGGTGACGAACGTGGTGACCCTCGAGACCCGGGTGCTCACCTCGGGGCCGGGGGAGAACGAATCCCCCACCTTCTCCCCGGACGGCCGGAAGATCGCCTACACCTCCCGACGGGGGGGCAGCAAACAGATCTATGTGATGGACGTCGACGGGGGCAACGTCCGGCAGCTCACCCGCGAGGGGAACAACGACATGGCGGACTGGTCGCGGCTCGCGGCGGAGAGGTGATCCAGCGGCAGCAACTCACGCAACTTGCACCTGAACAAGAGGTTGCGGCGTTCCGCCCCCTCTGATAGAGTCCATTTACGAGAGTTCTTTCCGCCGTTTCACCGAGAGGTTTTTTCAGATATCTGAGGAGAGTTGACCCATGAACCGAAAGTTGATGGTCTGGATCGCGGTCCCGGTCCTTTTGACGTTCGTCTACGGCTGTCCGAAAAAGAAGCCCGCCACCACCCCGGCCGCGGACCTGGACGTGGAGACCACGACGGTCGCTCCGCCGACCCCGACTCTGGCAGAGGAGGTCACGGAGCCGGAGACCCCGACGATGGCCGACCAGACCGAAGATCCCCTGATGGGGTCCGACATGCAGGCCATCAACGACGAGCTGCGGCGCCGCGGCTTCAGCCCGGACATCTACTTCGACTACGACGAGAGCTCGCTGACCGACGAGTCCCGGGACCGGCTGGCGCGCAACGCCGACCTGCTCAAGAGCCAGCCCCAGTTCCTGGTGACCATCGAGGGCCACGCCGACTCGCGCGGCACCAACGAGTACAACCTGGCTCTGGGCGAGCGCCGCGCCAACGCCGTGCGGGACTACCTGACCTCGCTGGGGGTAGCAGGCGAGCGGCTGCGCACCCTCTCCTACGGCGAGGAGCGCGGGGTCTGCACCGAGGAAGAGGATAACTGCTGGTCCCAGAACCGCCGCGCCCACATGATCATCACCGGAAGGTCCAACGTCGGCTGATATGCGATTCACCTCCCGTTCCCTCGGCCCCTTGGTTGTTTGCCTCGCGGCGGCCTCGACCGCCGCGGGGTGCGTCACGCCGCAGGACATCGAGGGACTGCAGTCCCAACTCGCCGACATCCAGCGGCAGGTCCTCCAGCTCCAGAAGCAGTCCCCGAGCAAGGCCGAAGTGGCGGACCTCGAGACCAACGTCGCCCGCCAGATGCAGTCCCTGCTCAAGACCGAGGCCGACATGCAGGTCAAGCTCCAGGACCTGTCGAGCCAGATCGAGCAGCTCCAGGCCAAGCTCGAGGACACGAACTACCGCATCGCCCAACTCTCGCAGCAGATCGCGGCGACCAACCAGGAGCTCAGGAACTTCCGCAATACCCCCCAGCCGGTGGAGCCCGTCGATCCGGCGGCGCCTCCGGAGCAGCAGCCTCCCCCGGCCGCGGGGGGAGGGAGCGGGGCCGATCCCAAGGCCCTCTACGACTCGGCCTACAACGACTATCTCAAGGGGAGCTACGACCTCGCCCTGCGGGGGTTCCAGGAGTACCTGGACAACTTCCCCAACACCGACCTCGCCGACAATGCCGTGTACTGGATCGGCGAGTCCTACTACCGGCAGCGGCGCTTCCGCCAGGCGATCGAGCAGTTCGATTCCGTGCTCAGCCGCTATCCCCGGAGCGAAAAAATCCCGGGGGCCCTGCTGAAAAAGGGCTACGCCCACCTGGAGCTCGGCGAGCGCTCCCAGGGCGTCGTTCAGCTCCAGCACGTCATCCGGCAGTACCCGACGAGCGACGAGGCCAACCTGGCGCGGCAGCGGCTGCGCGAGGTCGGGGTTGACGCAGGGTAGGCAGCAATGCTATAAACCGCCGTCCGGTGGCACTTCGGTGCGACTTCGTTTTTGCAGCGTACCCCAGGAAATTCGAGCGAGAGTCCCGACGATATGGCGAACACCAAGTCTGCAGAGAAGCGGAACCGTCAGAACATCAAGCGGCGCGAGCACAACCGTACGCATCGCTCCCGCCTGCGCACCGCCATCAAGAAGCTCCGCACGGCGGTGGCGAGCGGCGATGCGGCCCAGGCCCAGGCGATCCTCCCGGAGACGCTGGGCGTGATCGATGCCACGGCCCAGAAGGGCGTCATCCACACGAACACCGCTTCCCGCTACAAGTCCCGCCTCGCCAAGAGCGTTTCCGCCCTCGGCAAGGCGTCGTAGGCGCCCCAGGGCAACCCGGACGAACACGGACAGTCAAGGACGGAACACGGACATCCACGGTCCTTGGGCGTCCGTGTCAGTCCGTGTTCGTCTGTGTTCTTCCCTGTTCCCTAGAACCCCTCCAGCAGGTCGCTCACCATGGTCTCGGCGAAGCGCTGGGCCGCTTCTTCGATCGCCTCGTCCTCGCGGTCGAAGAAGCCGGCCTCGCTGGGGTCGATGGGATAGCTCTCCCGGAAGGTGTAGCGGTCGTTGCTCCAGAGCACCTGGTCGGAGCCCGTCCTCTTGAAGGTGATCTGGGCGGTGATGGCGATCTCGTACTCCGTGGCCCGGCCGGTGCCGTCGAAGGCCACAGGGGTCGTGGCGAAGCCCACCACGGCCCCCGAGATGACCGCGTCGGCGGTGTCGGCGCTGCCCACCACCGCGAAGCGCTGGCGGGTGACCAGCTCGTCCGCGATGGAGCGGGTGAGGAACTGCTCCACCTGCGAGCGCTGGGTGCGGTTCTCCAGGGGCTGGAGGTAGACCTCCCGCACGTCCTCCGGGACGTTGCTCCCTCGGCCCACGAGGGCGTATCCGCAGCCGGAGAGGGCGAGGAGCACGGCGGCTCCCGCCCCAGCCATCCACTTCTTCGTCATGACGACCTCCGCGTGACCAGGTTCATCAGCCGGCCCGGCACGAGGACGTACTTGGCCACGTCCCGGCCGGCGAGGTGCTCCCGGACCTTCGGGCTCTCCAGCACGGAGGCCCGGATCTCCTTCTCGTCGGCGTCGGCGTCCACCTCCACCCGGTCCCGGAGCTTGCCGTCCACCTGCACGACCAAGTGGATGCGGGCACGGCGGAGCTTCGCCTCGTCGAACTCCGGCCAGGAGGACTCGAGCAGCCCTTCGGTGTAGCCCCGCCTCTCCCAGAGCTCCTCGGTGATGTGGGGCGCCATGGGGTGCAGGAGCCGGACCAGCGTGTCGAAAGTCTCCTCGCAGCGCAGGCGGGATGCGGTCTTCTCCTCCAGCGCGCGGCCGAGAGCGTTGGACAGCTCCATCAGGGCGGCCACGGCCGTATTGAAGGAGAAGCGCTCCATGCTGCTCGTCACCCGCTGGATGGCCGCGTGGCGTTCCCGCTCGAGCTCGGCGTCCGCGGGGGCCGTGGGCGGCGCTTCCGGCAGGCGCTCCAGCATGCGCCAGACGCGCTGGAGGAAGCGGTAGGCGCCGGAGACCGCCTCGTCGCTCCACTCCGCCTCCTTCTCGGGCGGACCGATGAAGAGGGTGTAGACGCGCTCGGTGTCGGCCCCCATCTCGGCGATCAGCTCGTCGGGGGACACGGTGTTGCCCCGGGACTTGGACATCTTCTCGATCCGGCCGGACTTCTCCGAGAAGCGCGTGATCATGCCCTGGTTGAACAGGTTCAGGAACGGCTCCTCCACGGTCACGAACCCGAAATCGTAGAGCATCTTGCAGATGAACCGGGCGTAGAGCAGGTGGAGGATGGCGTGCTCGATGCCGCCGATGTACTGGTCCACGGACATCCATTTCTTCGCCAGCTCGGGATCGAAGATCCGGTTGCTGTCGCGGGGGGAGAGATAACGCAGGTAGTACCACGAGCTGTCGACGAAGGTGTCCATCGTGTCCGTCTCGCGGCGGGCGGGCCCCCCGCACTTCGGGCACTTCGTCTCCACGAACTCCTTGGAGCGCGACAGGGGGTTGCCCTCGCGGCCCGTGAACTCCACGTCGTAGGGGAGCTCCACCGGGAGCTGGGCGTCCGGCACGGGCACGGTCCCGCAGGTCTCGCAGTAGACGATGGGGATCGGTGTGCCCCAGTAGCGCTGGCGCGAGATCAGCCAGTCGCGCAGCCGGTAGGTGACCTTCCCCCTTCCCCACCCGTTCTCCTCCAGCCAAGAGATGAAACGGCGGATCGTCTCGGGCCCGTCCACCAGGCCGTCGAACGGCGGTGCGTTGCGGATCGTCCCCTCGTGGAGGATCGGCTCGGTGAGGGACGCGGGATCGGTGTCCTCGTCCAGGTGGTAGACCAGCCGGACCGGCAGACCCTCCTGGCGGGCGAAGGCGAGGTCGCGGGAGTCGTGGGCCGGCACCGCCATGATCGCACCCGTTCCGTAGTCGGGCAGGACGTAGTTTGCGATCCAGATCGGGATCTCCTCCCCCGTGGCCGGGTTCATCGCCACGGCGCCGGTGTCCCGCCCCTCCTTGGGGGTGCTCTCGCCTTCGCGCTGGATCCGCGGGGTGTTGCGCACACCTTCGATCCAGGCTTCGAGATCTTCCCTATCCGGATGGCCGGCGATCAGGCGCGGCACGAGCGGATGCTCGGGGGCGAGCACCAGGAACGTGGCGCCGTGGACCGTGTCCGGCCGGGTGGTGAAGACGGTGAGCTTCTCGCCGACGGAGGGCACGGGGAAATCGATCTCGGCTCCCTCGGAGCGGCCGATCCAGTTGCGCTGCATCACCTTGACCTTCTCGGGCCAGCCGGTGAGCCCGTCGAGCCCGTCCAGCAGGCGGTCGGCGTAGTCGGTGATGCGGAAGAACCACTGCTCCAGGTCGCGCTGCACCACCTCGGTGCCGCAGCGCTCGCAGGCGCCCTCCACCACCTGCTCGTTGGCGAGCACGGTGCGGCAGCTCGGGCACCAGTTGACCGGCGCCTTCTTCTTGTAGGCGAGCCCCTTCTCGTGCATCCGCAGGAAGAGCCACTGGTTCCATTTGTAGTACTCGGGGGTGCAGGAGGCGATCTCCTTGCTCCAGTCGTAGAGGATCCCCCAGCGCTTGAACTGCTCCTTCATGACCTTGATGTTGCTGAAGGTCCAGTCCTTGGGATGGACGCCGCGCTGGATGGCGGCGTTCTC
>DASQEB010000158.1:0-5118 GCA_035633875.1 Thermoanaerobaculia bacterium | reverse complement strand
CGCCAACGCCGGGGCCCGGGTGACGGTGTTCAATCGCACCCCGGAGCGAGGACAGAGCGCCGCCGGTCGCCTCCAACTCCCCTTCCTCCCCCTCTCCGACCTCGACCCCGCTCAGTTCGATCTCCTCGTCAACGCCACCTCCCTTGGCCGGGGCGATGGAGACCCGCTCCCCTTCGATGTCGAGGGTCTCCGTCCCGGAACGGTGGTCATCGACCTGGTCTACCTCATGGACCGGCCGACCCGCCTCCTTCGGGAGGCCGCGGCAACAGGCGCGGTGGCGGTCGACGGGCGGGAGGTGTTGATCGATCAGGCCCGGGGGCAGTTCCGGATGATGACCGGGCAGGATCTTCCCCTGGAGCTCGCCCGCCGGGTCGCCGGCCTCGAGGATGCGCCATGAGGATTTCTGCCGCCCTGCCGACGGGAGTCGCGGCCCTGCTGTTCGAAACCGCGCTGCGCCGCCGTGAAGCGGAGAAGAGGCTCGTGGCCCTCCTCCGGGAGTCGGGGTATGCCGAGGTGATCCTCCCCATCCTCGACTACATGGAGCCCTACGAAGCGCTGCTCACGCCGGCCACCCGGGGCGAGCTCTACCGCTTCGTCGACCGCGACGGCGAGCTCCTCGTCCTGCGCGCCGATTTCACGCCGATGCTCGCTCGCCTGCTGGCTCCGCGCATCGGCTCCCTCGACCTGCCGCTGCGCCTCTACTACCGTGGAGACGTGATTCGCTACGAAGAGGAGCGTGCGGGGCGCCAGCGGGAGTTCTACCAGGTGGGAGCGGAGCTCTTGGGGATTCCCGGCGAGGCGGGAGAGCGGGAGGTGCTCCGGCTCTTCCTGGAGGCGGCGATGGCGGTTGCAGGGGGACCGCTCCAGATCGTGCTCGGGTTCGCCGGGGCTCTCGACGAGCTGCTCCTGGCTGCCGGCGCGGCGGATCCTGTCCGCCTTGCCGCGGCCGTGGCGCGGCGCGAGCGGAGCGAGGTGCGGCGGTCGTGCAGGACGCTCCTGGAGATCGTGGAAAACGGCCTGCCGGATCGGCCGGAGGATCTCGGAGACGAGGCGGCCGGACGCCTCCGCGGTTTGCTGGCGCTGCGGGACGAGATGGCGGAGCGGTTCCCCGGCGTGCTCCTCACGGTGGACCTTGCGGAGTTCGCTCCCCAGGGCCTGGACCCGCGCCTGGCGGCGGCCGGTGGGGAGCGCCCGTACTACGACGGCCTGGTCTTCCACGCCTTCGCCGGAGCGGCCGCGGTACCGGTGGGGGGCGGAGGGCGCTACGACCGTCTTTTCCGCGCTCTGGGAGCCCCGGTGCCTGCGGTCGGGTTCTCGCTCAGCCTGGAGAGGCTGCTGGAGGCGGGCTCGTGATCCGCTTGGCGCTCCCCAAGGGGAGGAATCTGGAGGTGACCCTCGCCGCCTTCCGGGCCGCGGGCATCTCCCTGAACGGTTGGGACGCGTCCGGACGGAGCCTCCTCACCGCACTCCCCGAAGAAGGGATTGAGGTGCTCTCCCTCAAAGACTGGGACCTTCCCCTCTACGTGAGCCACGGCATCGCCGATTGCGGCATCGTGGGGAGCGACGTGCTCGACGAGGTGGACGGCGACCTGCTCGTGCCGGTGCGGCTGCGGCACGGCAGGAGTCGGATGTCCCTGATCGGGAGATCGCCGGATGTCCTGCCCACCGCCGGCGGCCAGGTGCGCCTCGCCACGAAATATCCGAACATCGCCCGCCGGATGCTCGCCGGCCGGCCCTGGGGCGCCGAGATCCTGAAGCTCTCGGGATCGATCGAGCTGGCTCCGGTCCTGCGTCTGGCCGAGCTGGCGCTCGACATCGTCCAGACCGGCCGCACCCTGGTGGAGAACAACCTGGTGGAGATCGAGACGATCGCCGAGGTGGCTCCCTGCCTGGTGGTGAACCGCGCGTCGTTCCAGCGCCACCGGGCGCGGCTCAACGCCTGGATCGACCGCCTGGAATCGGCGGAGGTGGTGGCGTGAGCCCCATCGACATCGTGAAGGCCGGCTCGCGCGCCGGGCGCCGCGCCGTCGAGCTCCTCACCCGGCGGGGCGAAGCGGTGCTCGATGAGAAGACCCTGCGCCGGGCCGGAAAGATCGTCCAGGAGGTGCGGACCAAGGGAGACCGGGCGCTCCTCGACTTCGCGCGCAAGCTCGACGGGGCGGAGGCGGATTCGGTCGCGGGCCTCGCCCTCACGCCCGAACCGGCAACCACGGACGGCACCGGTCTCCCGGCCGGCTTCGTGGAGGCTCTGGAGCGGGCCATCGCCGCGGTGGAGCGCTATCACGCACCCCAGGTCCGGAGGGGCTACCGCCTGGAGGAGGACGGGGTGGTTCTGGAGGAGCGGGTGACGCCGCTGCGAAGGGTGGGGGTCTACGTGCCCGGCGGCCGGGCGAGCTATCCCTCGACCGTGGTGATGACCGTGGTTCCGGCGAAGCTCGCCGGAGTGGAAGAGATCGTGGCCGTCACTCCGTCCGGCTCCTACCGCTCGAACCCGGCGATCCGCCATGCCCTGGCGCGGCTCGGAGTCCGGGAGGTCTGGGGGATCGGCGGCGCACACGCCGTGGCCGCCCTGGCCTACGGCACGGAGACGATCCGCCGGGTGGACAAGATCGTCGGCCCTGGCAACGCGTGGGTCACGGCGGCGAAGAAGCTGGTGACGGGGGACGTGGCCATCGACGGCATCGCCGGCCCCAGCGAGGTGGTCATCGTAGCCGACGCCACGGCCGATCCCGGCGACGTCGCGGCCGACCTCCTCGCCCAGGCCGAGCACGACCCTCTGGCTGCGGCGGTCCTGATCACACCGGACGCGAAGCTCGCGAAGCGGGTCTCCGCGGAGATC
Organism: Thermoanaerobaculia bacterium; assembly: GCA_035633875.1. GTDB lineage: Bacteria > Acidobacteriota > Thermoanaerobaculia > Multivoradales > UBA5704 > DATARR01. The sequence goes on along the minus strand of DASQEB010000158.1, from coordinate 2,279 downwards.
GACCGCCAGCTTGGGAGTCTTTCCACAGCCGAAACGGCCCGGGCCTCCCTGGGCAACTTCGGGACAGCGCTCGTGGTGGCCGACCTGGAGGAGGCCCTCGAGCTGGTGGAGCGGATCGCCCCGGAGCACCTCCAACTCGTAGGCCCCGGGGCCGAGACGCTGGCGCCCCACGTCCGGGCGGCGGGGGCGATCTTCGTCGGCGCCGCGACCCCTGAAGTTTTCGGCGACTACATCGCGGGCCCGAGCCACGTCCTTCCTACCTGCGGCAGCGCTCGTTTTGCCTCCGCTCTGGGCGTGGAGGACTTCCTGCGCCGCAGCCATGCCCTGCGTTTCACACCGGTGGCGGCAAGCCGGCGGGCTGCTGCCGCGGCGACCTTGGCCGACGCCGAGGGCCTTCCCGCCCACGCGGCGGCGGCGCGGAGGAGGTTGGGATGACGATCCGGACTGTCGATCCCGTCGGTTTCGTCCGGCCTGAAGTCCGGGCGATGAAGGCGTACCACCTGGACCTCACGCCTTGCCGGCACAAGCTGGACCAGAACGAGGTTCCCTGGGACCTGCCTCGACGCCTCAAGAGACAGATGGCGGATCGGCTCATGGCAGCCGACTGGGCCCGCTATCCGGACTTCCATGCGGACGCGCTGCGGCGCGACCTGGGCCGGCTCCATGGCCACCCCTGGGAGGGCGTGCTCGTGGGGAACGGCTCGAACGAGCTCCTTGCGGTGACCCTCACGGCCCTGGTCCCCCTGGGTGGCGAGGTCCTGGGAGCCGAGCCGAGCTTCGGCCTGTACCGGAGCTTCATCCTCAAGGCCGGGGGAGTGCCCCGGTTCCTGCCGCCCCGGCCGGACCTGCGCCTGCCCGCGGAGGAGGTGGAATCCGAGGTCGAGCGCGACCCCCGCCGGCCGCTCCTCCTCTGCTCGCCGAACAATCCCACCGGCGACGCCCTGCCGCCCGAAATAATCGAGCGGCTCCTCGAACGGCTCGAGGCGCCGCTCCTTCTGGACAACGCCTATGGCGAATTTTCCCGCTTCGACTACCGGCCGCTCCTCGCGCGGCACCCTCACCTCGTCCTCTTCCGGACCTTCTCCAAGGCGTGGTCGCTCGCCGGGATGCGCCTCGGCTACCTGATGGCCGACCCGCGCCTCGTGGCGGAGCTCATCAAGGTGAAGCTCCCGTACAACGTGAGCCACGCCGCGATGGCGGCCGGGAGGATGGTGCTGGAGGCGGAGGAAGAGGCGCGCCGGAGGGTGTCGATCCTCGTGGCCCGCCGGCCCCAGTGGGCCGCCATGCTGGAGGAGGCCGGGCTGGAGGTCTTCCCCTCCGAGGCCAACTTCCTGCTGGTGCGCTGCCCCTCTCCGGAAGCCGCCCGGGAGATCCGGGAGGGGTTGGAGGCGCGGAGCATCCGGGTGCGGGACGTGGGGTCCTATCCGGGTCTGGCCGGCTGCCTGCGCGTCTCGGTGGGAACCGGGGCGGCGTTGCGGGCGGTCCGGAAGGCGTTGACGGAGATCAGGGACGGTATCTCGCCGTCGCGCCCCGCTCCGAGGCCCTCTCCTCCTTCCCGGCAAAGGAGAGACCGGCAGAGATCCGGGACGGTCGAGCGAACGACGGGGGAGACGCAGATCCGGTTGGCGCTGTCCCTCGACGGCGGACCTCGCCGCATCGGCGTTCCCAACGGCTTCTTCGGCCACATGCTCCAGGCGCTCACCACCCATGGCGGCTTCGGGATCGACCTCGAGGCCGAGGGGGACACCCACGTGGACCTCCACCATACGGTGGAGGACGTGGGGATCGCCTTCGGGGAGGCCCTGGCGGCGGCCCTGGGGGAGCGGCGGGGGATCGTGCGGTTCGCTCACGCCTACGCGCCCCTCGACGAGGCCCTGGCCCGGGCCGTGGTGGACCTCTCCGGGAGGGGCTTCTTCACCTGGACAGTGCCGCCGGAGCTGGAGCCCGTCTGGGTCACCTCCGAGTTCCCCCTCACCCTGGTCGCCGACTTCTTTCAGGCCCTGGCCGACCGCGGACGGCTCACCCTTCACCTCCAGGTCCTCGCGGCCCGCAACGGCCACCACGCCGCCGAGGCGGCCTTCAAGGCGGCGGCCCTCGCGCTCCGGCAGGCGGTGGCGCTGCGCACCGGGACGTCCGGCGTGCCGAGCACCAAGGGGACTCTTTCGGCATGAGACGCGAGGCTCTCGTCATCGACGCCGGGGTCGGCAACCTGGGCAACCTCGGTCGCGCGGTCGAACGGGTCGGAGGGCGGGCGGAGATCACCACCGATCCGGAACGCG
>DASQEB010000157.1:0-2209 GCA_035633875.1 Thermoanaerobaculia bacterium | reverse complement strand
CCACCGTCCCGACCACCTCGTGGCCGAGAACCGAGCCGGCCGGCGCCGTGCCGTGCCGGAGCTTGAAGAGATCCGTGCCGCAGAGCCCGGCGCAGCATAGGCGGAGCAGCATCTCCCCCGGTCCGGGCTCCGGCCGCGGGCGCACCTCGATCCGCACGGCGCCGCCTTCGGCGCAGGCCGCCACCCGCGTGGAACCGGTCGTCAGGGTCGCGATCTCCATCTCTCTCCGGGGTCACATCGTAGTGACAGGGGACCAGGCTGGCAAGGAGCCTGCCCGGCGTACAATGAGCGGCAATGAGCCGCCGCCGAGCCGTGCGCCGCGCCCGCCGCGTCCAGGTCCACTTCTGGAAGCGCGGGGAGCCGACCGTCTACGTGGGACATACCACCAACATCTCGATGACCGGCATGTTCATCGCCACGAACAGCCCCATGCCCCAGGGGGCGCGGATCCGGGTCGAGGTGATGGACCAGGACCGCGGCTTCATGGTGGAAGGCGTCGTCGCCCACTCCAGGAGGATCCGTGGGGATCTGGCGCGGCTCCAGCAGTCGGGGATGGGGGTGCGCTTCCTCTCGGTCGAGGAGCTGGTCCGCGAGCTGATCCCTGCGGCCTATGGCGTCGAGGAGATCCCCGCGCCGCGACCGGTCCCTCCGCCGCCCTCCCCCGAGCCGCCGCCTCCAGCGCCCCCACCGGCGGCAGCACCCCCTCCGCCGCCTCGGCCCAGCCCCGCGCCGGCCCCGCCTCCGCCCACCCCGTCGCCGGCGAGCCCGATCGAGGGCTCCGCCGGAGCCTTCACCGTCCGCTTCGAGGGGAATGAGGAGTTCCTGGAGGTCTTCCGCCGCGACATCCAGCAAGGCGGTCTCTTCGTGGCGACCCGCTACCCGGCGCGGCTGCACGAGACCGTAACAGTAGAGCTCCACCCGCCGCTGCCCGGCGCTCCCGCGGTGCTGCTGCGCGCTCGGGTGGTCCAGCGCTTCGAGCCCGGCAACGGCGAGTCCGGCTTCAACCTCCTGGCGGGGATGGGGCTGGAGCTGATGGACCTGCCCGCGGTGATCCAGAAGCTCCAGCCGCTGGTGGAACGGTTGCGGTGAGTGGAAGGGACCTAAAAGATATCAAGGACCCAAAGGACGCACAGCAGATTGAGCGTCCCCTGGTGTCCTTGATGTCCTTTAGGCCGTTATGTCCTTCAGGGAATGAACTCCTCTCCTACACCGGCTCCGCCGGTTCCGCCACCGCCGGCTGGGCGGGCGGGGTGACGGCGGGCGGCAGGATCTCCCGGGGCGACATGGTGTCGGGGTCGGGGGGCCAGGGGATCAGCAGGCCCTTGCCGACGCCCTGGGCCACCCGGGTCCCGTAGAGCCGGTCGATCAGGTGCATGGCCACGTCGTAGCTCCGGGCTCCACCTTGCGAGGTGAGGATCTTTCCCGCGTCCACGAAGCTCACGTTGATGCGCAGGTCGACTCTGGGGAACATCTTGACCAGCCGGTCGTAGTCCTCGGGGAAGGTCGTGACGGCGACGCCGTCCAGGAGCCCCGCCCTGGCGAGGACGAAGGCTCCGTCGCACAGCGAGACGACGTGTCGCGCCCGGCCGGCCACCCGCCGCACCCAGTCGATCAGGGCCGCGTTCTGGAGGTCCCTGTCCATACTCCCCACGGTGCTCGGCACGACGAGGACGTCGATCTCCGGCGCGTTCTGGAAGCTGTAGTGGGGACTGATGCGGATCCCCTCGAAGGTGGTCACCGGCCGGCCGTCCGGCGAGACGGTAAACACCTCCATGCCCGGGGCGGGCTTGGTGTGGAAGACGGTGTGCTGGAAGACGTCGTACGGGGCCATCAGCTCGGTGTTGTAGACGCCCTCCACGACCAGGAAGGCGGCCCGCAGGGGACGATCCCGGGGTAGGTCCGCGGCGGGCTCGGTGGGCGTGAAGTCCGAGGCCATCCCACCCAGGTCGCTGGTGGAAGCGGGAGGCTCCGGTGGAGGAGCCGGCGCGGTGTCTAGGGGAGCTGCGGGCGGAGTCGGAGAGGTCTCCGCCCGGGTCTCCCCCGTGCCCTCGGGCTCGGACGGCCGGCAGCCGGTGATCGTAAACGCTCCCAGCCAGAGGGCTGCGGCGAGGATCGGCAACGCGGTCTGCGATCGAGAACGCTTCATGGTCATCATAGGTCCTCTCGTAGGGGCGGCCCTGTGTGGCCGCCCTGCTTGCTTCGACCTTTC
>DASQEB010000156.1:0-14254 GCA_035633875.1 Thermoanaerobaculia bacterium | reverse complement strand
GTTGTCCACGGTGACCTCGAAGACGCCTCCACGGCTCCTGACCAGCTCCGGCTGGATGCCGTACTTCTTCTTGAGCTCAGCCGCCAGACCGGCGGCGCGAGGGTAATAATTTCAACTTGTGCAGTATTCTATGATGACATGGGGCGGCATGAGTCCTCCTTTGTCGTGTCCGATTATAAGCCATGCATGGAGGATGCCCCAGGGAGACGGAGCCCGGCTCGGAAGACGGGAAATGCAGGCGGGGTGTCCCGGTCCAGGGTTCCAGAGGTCACCTCTTCAAGAGAGGAATGAAAGGGGGGTAAAGCCTGTTTCGAGCCTGTAAGGTGCGGCAGAGGACCCAAACGGGACAAAACCTCCCGAAAAAAATTTGCCCTCTGGATTTTTTCTGTACCGTGAGTATAATCGAGATTGTTCAACATCGTTTGCCGTCCTTGATCTTTGAGCTTGCGCCGTCCGGCGGCTGTGCTGGCGTGCGACAAGAAGGTATACAGTTTGCATTGTATGAAACGTGGAGGTAAGAAAATGAAAGGTGAGGCGCCGAACATGTCTTCCAAGGAGATGGCCCAGATCAGGCAGAACCTCGAGGGGACGCCTGATATCGAGGAGGCGGCGGAGCTCATGAACCTGGCGGGCAACTCCACCAGGCTGAAGCTCCTGTACCTCCTCGACAACATGAAGGAGCTCTGCGTGTGCGACCTCGCAGAGATGCTGGGGGTCTCGGTCTCGGCCGTGTCCCAGCACCTCGCGAAGCTGAAGGCCTACGGGCTGGTGGCTCCGCGCCGCGACGCTCAGACGATCTACTACCGTCTGACGGAGCACGAGTTCAACGCGAAGCTTCGCGACAACTTCTTCCGTCAGTTCCAGGTCTGACCTGGCGGCGGCACGGCGGCCTTTCCAGGGCTGCCGAGGTCCGTTCTCTCGATTCGAGCGGCCTTCGGGCCGCTTTTTCTTTTTTGCCCTCGGGTAGAATCCCTCGCGGGAGAGACGTCCCGCTGCTCCCGGTCCAGAGGAGGGAGAGGAATGAGCCACCACCCGCGTCCGAAGTTCACGTATCTGGGGCACGCCACGGTCCGCTGCGACCTTCCGGGGGGCGAGATCGTCCTGATCGACCCCTGGGTGAACGGCAACCCCGCCTGCCCGGAGCCCCTGAAGGAGATCGACCGCCTCGACGCAGTGCTCATCACCCACGCCCACTTCGACCACATGGGCGACGCCGTGGAACTGTGCAAGCGGCACAAGCCGAAGAAGGTGGTCGCCAACTTCGAGATCTGCGCCTGGTTGGGGAGCAAGGGGGTGGAGAGCTGCTCGGCGATGAACCTGGGCGGGTGCCAGGAGGTGCTGGGGCTTCAGGTCATCATGGTCCGCGCGGACCACTCCTGCGGCATCAGCGACGGCGACCAGATCCTCTACGGTGGGTCCGCCTCCGGCTACATCGTGAAGCTCCCGGGCGGCTACACCTTCTACCACGCCGGCGATACCTCTCTGTTCTCGGACATGCAGCTCCTGGGCGAGATGTACCGGCCGGAGCTGGCCTTCCTGCCCATCGGCGACCTCTTCACCATGGACCCGCACCAAGCCGCCCGCGCCTGCCGGTTCCTCGGGGTGCGTCGCGTGATCCCGATCCACTGGGGGACCTTCCCCCTGTTGACCGGGACCCCAGAGAGGCTCCAGCAGGCGCTGGGGGACCACGGGACCTCGTGCGAGGTCATCCCCTTGAAGCCGGGGGAGAGCTACTAGTCGATTGCGACGGAGAGACGCGAGAGGATGCGTCTCTCCTAGAAGCGAACGACGGCCCCCACTCCGGCAAACCATTCCGGCGACGGGTCGTTGAGGCCGAATCCGATCCGGGCGTCGAGCTGCAGGTCGTTCGAGATGCCGAAGGTGACCCCCCCGTCGAGGTAGTGGGTGTCGGGGCCGCCCTCCGTCTCCTTGGTGAAGCCGAAGTACTCCACGAAGGCACCCAGCCGGTCGGTGAGAGACACGCCGCTCGTCAGGCTGCCCGAGAGCTGGTGGAAGCGGTCGCCGCCATCCACAGCGTAGGCCCAGTTCACGTTGGAGCCCAGGGAGACCCGGGACGTCAGATCCCAGGAGAGGGCGAGCTTCGCCTCCGGAACCCACTCGTCGGTCGTCAACTCGTCGTCGCCGGCCGGGATGCTGGCGGCCAGGATCAAGGCCATCATCGGCCGGCCCGGGGGCAGGAGGTTCGGGTCACCCGGGGTGAGCCGGACCTTCATCCCCAGGGACGGGTCCTCGAAGCCGGTGATCCGGTCGGCGCCGGACACGCCGGTGTCGATCCGGTTGTAGGACCCGGCTCCGATCCGGGCCTCCACCCTCTCTCCCACGCCAACGCGGACCAGCACCTCCCCAAAGCTCTGGGCGTCCTCCTCCTCCACGCGCGAAAACGTGACGCCGCCCTCGACCTGGACGTGGCCCCGCGGGACGATGGACGTGCTCTCGGTGAAGTCCGGCCGGTCGCTGGTCAGCGGCTCGGCAAGCCCCGAGAAATCCTGTGCCGCGACCGGCACGGCGACGAGCAGGCAGATCACAGCAAGACGGAAACCCATCCCATTCTCCTCCCTTGTTCGTTGTCGATGCTTACAGTCTATGCGCAAGCTGGGCCCGTCCGGACGCCTCCAGAGCTTGGGCGCCCCGGGCCGTGAGGCGCAGGCCCTCCCCTGCCCGCTCTACCCAGCCCTGCCGGAGGAGCCGGCCGAGCACCCGGTGGAGCCGCCGCGGGTCCCACCCGAAGCGCCGCTCCAGGGTGACGACCGGGAGCCCCTCCCCACCCTTCTGGAGGTGCAGGAGGAGGAGCTCGCCAGCGAGCCGGTTGCCCATGCGGCGGTGGATCAGGAGCCGGGCGAGCAACCCGTGGCCGGGGGAGAAGAGGAGCGCCGCGACGAACATGAGCCCCGCGACGCTCGCCATGGCTCCGGCGATCGAGCAGTCGAGCCACCGCGCAATGGCATAGCCCGCCCCCGCCGAGGCCACCCCCAGGGCTACGGCCAACCCGATCATCCACCCCAGCCGCTCGGTGAGGAGATAGGCCGTGGCCGGCGGCACGACCAGCATCGCCACAACCAGGATGGCCCCCACGGACTCGAAGGCTCCCACCACGGTGATTGACACCGCGCTCATCAGGAGGTAGTGGAGGACCGTCGGGGAGAACCCCAGGGACGCCGCAAGCCCGCCATCGAACGTGGACAGCTTGAGCTCCTTGCCGAGGAGGCTGACGAAGACCAGGTTGGCGAGCAGGATGGCGCCGTTGACCCACAGCGCCTTGGGACCCACGTCGCTCCCGCTCACGGTCAGCGTGTCCCATGGCGTGTAGGCGATCTCGCCGTAGAGCACGCAGTCGAGGTCCAGGTCTACCTGGGAGGCGTAGCGGCTGATGAGGATCACCCCCAGGGAGAACAGGGCGGGGAAGACCACGCCGATCGAGGCGTCCTCCCGCAGCCGCCGGCTGCGATTGAACAGCTCCACGAGCATCACCGTGATCAGACCGAGGGCCCCCGCCCCCAGCACCATGGGCAGGGCCGCCCGGTCGCCGGTCACCAGGAAGGCGATGGCGATGCCGGGGAGCACGGCGTGGCTGATGGCATCCCCCAGGAGGGCCATCTTCCGGAGCACCAGGAAGGAACCCACGAGGGCGCAGCTCGCCGCGACGCAGCTCGCCACGAGAAGGATCACCAGGGTCGGGCTCATGCCGCTCTCCCTCTCGCCGGGATGGGCCGGCCGTGGGGGTCCACCGCGGGAAAGCCGAGGAGCTCCTCCAGGCGCTCCACCGCTTCGTCGGTCAAGGCGTGCTCCATGGCCTCGGCATCCCGGTGGACGTGGTCGCTCGGCAGCTCCAGGCGCCGGGTGAGATACAGCTCCCAGAGGCGATGCTTACGGACGACGCTCTCGGCCTCCGCCAGGCCCGCCCGGGTGAGCCGCAGGGCGTCGCCCTCGCGCTCCAGCAGTCCGGCCCGTTCGAGAGGACGCGCGCTGCGGGCGAGCTCGCCGCTCGTCTGTCCCCGGACACCCATGAGCTGCGGCCAGGAGACGAATCCTGCGAAGCTCCCCTCCCGCTCGCCCGCGAGGTAGAGGTCCTTCAGCAGGTTCTCGCGGCGGATCCGGCCGGCCACCCGGCGCTCCTGGAGGAGCGCCCAGAGGAGCCCCCGGCGCGGCGCGAAGAGGAGGGAAACGATGAGCACCCCGCTCGACACCACCACGATGACCGGGCCGGTGGGCAGGCGCGGCACCGTGGCGCTGACGAGCGAGCCGATCACCCCCGCCACCGCCCCGATGCCCGCCGAGAGGAGCACCATGGCGCCCAGCCGGTCCGTCCACTGCCGCGCCGCCGCGGCCGGCGTGATCAGGGTCGCCACGATCAGCACCACGCCCACGGTCTGCAGGCCCACCACGACCACGATCACCAGGAGCAGGGTGAGCAGGATCTCCAGCCGCTTCATGGGGAGACCCAGGCTCGCCCCGAAGCCGGGGTCGAAGGAGAGGACCTTGAGCTCCTTGTAAAAGAGGGCGACGGCGGCCACCACCACTGCCCCGAGGACCGCCATCACCTGGAGGTCCTCCTTGACCAGCGTCGCCGCCTGACCGAAGAGGTACTTGTCCAGACCGCTCTGGTTCCCGGTGGGCAGCTTCTGGATGTAGGTGAGGAGGACGATCCCGATCCCGAAGAAGACCGAGAGGACGATGCCGATGGCCGAGTCCTCCTTGATCCGGCTCCAGCGGACGGTGGCGAGGATGAGGAGCGACCCGGCGAGGCCGGCCACGAGCGCTCCGACGAAAAGGGGGAGAGGAGACTTCGAGCCGGTGAGGAGGAAGGCGAGGCAGACCCCCGGGAGAGCCGCGTGGGCGAGCGCGTCGCCCAGCAGGCTCTGGCGCCGCAGCAGGGCGAAGCTCCCGAGCATGCCCCCGAGGGCGCCGAGCATCGTCGCTCCCAGGAGGACGTTCCTGGCGGTGAGGCTCAGCTCCACGGCTCCCCCTCCCCGGTGCCGCCCGCGGCGATCCCTTCGACGGACCGCTTCTGGAGCAGCGCCTCCGAGGCCTGGGTGAGCACGGTCAGGCGGCCGCCGTAGGTGCGCTGCAGGTTTTCCGCCGTGAAGGTGGTGGTCACCGGTCCGGCCGCCACCAGGCGCATGTTGAGGAGCACCACGTGGTCGAAGTACTCGGCCACGGTCTGGAGATCGTGGTGGACGGCCACCACGGTGCGGCCCGTGGCCCGCAGCTCCTTCAAGAGCGTCAGGATCGCCCGCTCGGTCGTCGCGTCCACGCCGGCGAACGGCTCGTCCATGAGATAGAGCCGGGCGTCCTGCGCCAGGGCCCGGGCGAGGAAGACCCGCTGCTGCTGGCCGCCCGAGAGCTGGCTGATCTGCCGGTGGGCATACTCCCGCATCCCCACCTTCTCCAGAGAGGCGAGGGCCGTCTCCCGGTGGCGCTTCCCCGGCCGCCGGAACCAGCCGATCTGGCCGTAGAGCCCCATGGTCACCACATCCAGAGCGCTCGTCGGGAAGTCCCAGTCCACGCTCTCCCGCTGCGGCACGTACCCTACCCAGGAGCGGCGACGGGCATAGGGCTCGCCGAAGATCTGCACCCAGCCGGTCACCGCCGGTACGAGCCCCAGGATGGCCTTGAGCAGCGTGCTCTTGCCCGCGCCGTTCGGTCCCACGATGGCGATGAGCTTCCCCTCGGGAAGCTGGAGGTCCACGTCCCAGAGCACCGGCTGGGTGCGATAGGCCACCGTCAGGTCGTGCACCTCGACGGCCGGCGCTGCACCCGCGACCCTCGGCCGGGCAGCCTCCTCGGCCTCCCCGGCTGCGGCCGTCTCGGGGGCCACGCGGGCGCGAAAAATTCCTGGAATCGCCATGACTGCCTTCCTTACCTCAGAGCCTTCACGATGGTATTCACGTTCGCCCGGACCATTCCCACGTACGTCCCCTCCGGACTGCCGGCGGCGCCGAGCGAGTCCGAGTAGAGCTGACCGCCGATGGCCACCTCCTGGCCTCGCGCCCTGACGCCCGCCTGAACCGCCTCGATCGACCGCCGGGGGACGCTCGACTCGATGAAGATCGCCTTCACCCTCTTGTCCAGGATCAACTGCACGACCCGGTCCACGTCGTGGAGGCCCGCCTCGGAGAGGGTGCTGATCCCCTGGATCCCCACGACCTCCATGCCGTAGCGCTGCCCGAAGTAGCCGAAGGCGTCGTGGGCGGTGACCAGGATGCGCTGGTCGGGCGGGACGCTCTCGATCTGTCCCTTTACCCACGCGTCCAGCTCGTCCAGCTCCCGGCCGAACACCTCCGCGTTGGTCCGGTAGGTTTCCGCGTGCTCCGGGTCGAGCTCCGCGAGCGCCTGGGCGACGGGATCGAGCGTCCGCTTCCACAGCGACACGTCGAACCAGACGTGCGGGTCGTACTGCCCGGCGAACTCCGGCGGCTCCCGCCGCAGGTCCTCGGGAATGGCCTCGGTCACCGCCACCACGGGGCGGCTCCTGGCCATCTTGGTGAGGATGTCGCCCATCTTCCCTTCCAGGTGAAGGCCGTTGTAGAGGATCAGGTCGGCCTCGGCCAAGCGGCGGACGTCGCTCTCGCTGGCCTTGTAGAGGTGGGGATCGACGCCCGGGCCCATCAGGGCCTCGATCTTCGCGTGCTCGCCCGCGATGCGCGAGGCTGTGTCGGCGACGATCCCGGTGGTGGCGACGACGCGCCACGGACCTTCCCGGCGCGTCTGCGATCGACCCTCGCCACCGCAGCCCGCCAGGGCCAGGACGAGGGGAAGAATGACGAGTGGGAGAATCCTGAATTTTGACATTCCAAAATAATCCTCTGGGGCGGGTGAAATGTCAAGCGTGCGACGGGCTCAAATCTGCTGTACCCTACCTGCGATGCCGACGAGCACCGTCGAGGACTACCTGAAGTGCATCCTGCTCGAGCAGCAGCAGGACCCCGAGGCCCTGGTCTCGATGCGCCAGATCTCCACCGCCCTGTCCGTCGCGCCGGGGACGGTCACCGCCATGGTCAAGACCCTGGCGGACAGCGGCCTGGTCAGCTACGAGCCGTACAGCGGCGTCCGCCTGACCTCCTCCGGGCTGCAGCTCGCGATGCACGTGCTGCGGCGGCACCGGCTCATCGAGCTCTTTCTGGTGAAGGTGATGGGGATGGACTGGAGCGAGGTCCACGCCGAGGCCGAGGAGCTGGAGCACGCCGTCTCGGAGCGCCTCATCGAGCGGATCGACGAGATGCTGGGCTACCCGTCCACGGACCCGCACGGCGACCCCATTCCGGACGTCCACGGCAAGGTGGAGGAGGTCGTCCTCCCCAGTCTCCTCGACTGCGCCCCGGGCATGCCCCTGCGGGTGGCGCGGGTGGGAGACCAGAGCCGCGAGTTCCTCCAGCTCCTGGAACGCCGGAGCCTGAAGCCGGGCAGCCGGCTCACCGTCCACGGCCGGGACGAGGCGGCCGATGCCGTGGAGCTGCGCCTGGAGTCCGGGGAGGTGATGACACTGGGGTTCCGGGCGGCGTCGAAGATCTTCGTTGAGCCGGCCTAGACTAGCTCCCCGCCTCCAGCACCTTCCGTCGCATGGGTGCCAATGCCATAAAAGTCATGCTGTCAAGATCCTGCCGTTCCGAACCACCGCGCCCGCAGCAGGAATCCGATCCGCGAGCCGACGCCGAGCCGGGGCGGAGTCTGGAGGAGGCCGGCGTCGGAATCCTCGATGTCGGAGAGCAGGCGCAGCCCGGCCAGGAGGGCGAAGACGGCGGCGCGGCGATAGCCGTGGGGGAGATCGACCAGGCCGCGGGGGGAGCGGAGGAGGCGGGGGCGCAGGCGCGCGCATTCCGTACGGACGGCCGCCAGCAGCCGCCCCGGGTCGAGCCCGCCGTCGCCGTCCTCCGGGAGCTCGCTCTCAGGGAGCGGGCAGCGGTGCCGCCGGACCTCCTCGCCGATGTGCTGGAGCCCCCAGAGACGGACGAGGGCGCTCGCCAGGTCGTTGATCTCGGCCGTAAGGCCCTTTTCCAGGAGGGCCGTGCCCAGGGCCCGGCTCAGGGAGCGGGCGTCCGCCTCGGCGTCGGCGAGGGTGGCCGGCCGGGGCCGGGTGGCCCGGCGGCGGGCGGCTGCGGCGAGCTCGTCCAGAGCGTCCACGGGCCAGCGGCGGCGCTCGTTCTCCCGCGCCATGCGGACGAAGATCGGCTGCCCGACGGGCTGACCGGAAAAGGCCGCCTCCAGCGTGAACTCCCAGCGGTTGATCTGCGCCAGCCGCTCCCCCTCGGTCCCGGTCTGCCGGGCGAAGTCGAACAGGGTGTGGGCGTAGGCGAGCAGGGCCTGGGCGCGGCGCCGCTCGGTCGTGGGCAGGAGCAGCAGGGCGGGAGCGAAGTCGCCGAGGACCTCGCGGACGATACCGGCGCAGAGCAGCGCCGCCCGCTCCTCGTCGAAGTCCTCCTTCGGCCGGCTGATCTCTGCGTCGAGGCGGCTGTGGTGGCTGTGGGCCAGCGAGTCCGCCCGCCATTCTTTCGCCTCGGGTCCCTCCGGGCGCCGCTCGCGCGAGTCGGGCGCGCCTGGGCCGGTGCCGAGGAGCGACTGGCGGGAAGGGGGACGCGGCGGACGACCGGACTCCGAGGTCATCGCCTCAAGCGTAGCAGCCCGGCACCCGGGATCTCTACGCCAGCAACCGCAGCAGCTCCCGCTGCGGCTCCCCTCCGGTGATCTCGGCGGCCTCGGGCGTCAGTGCGACGTTGATCTCGCTGCGCACGCCGAAGTCGCCCTGGATGTAGATGCCGGGCTCGATCGAGAAGCCGGTCATGGCCAGGAGCTGGCGGGTGTCGTGGGTCTCCAGGTTGTCCATGTTGGCACCCTGGCCGTGGTCGGTGATCCCGATCGAATGGCCGGTGCGATGGACGAAGAGGTCGCCGTAGCCCGCCTGCCGGATCACGGTCCGGGCTGCGTCGTCCACCTCGAAGCCGCGGACCGGCTGGTGGGGATAGCGGCTGCGGACCAGCTCCCAGGCGGCATCCCGGGCCGCGGCCACGGTGGCGAAGACCTCCTGGTGGCGGTCGGCCGGGGAGGCGGCGCAGACGCCGCACCAGGTGATGTCGGCGTAGACGCTCCCCGGCGTCTTCTCCTTGGCCCACAGGTCGATGAGCAGGAAGTCCCCGGGGAGGATCCGCGAGGACCCCGCCGCCTCCGGAAAGTAGTGGGGGTCGGCGGCATGGGCGTTGACGCCGATGATCGGGTCCGACTCGGTCCACAGGCCGGCGTGGTCGAAGGCGTCCACGATGAAGCGCTGGACCGTGTACTCGTCGATCGTGTCGCCCCGCCGGAGGTGGTCTGCCACCCGGTTGAACGCCTCCAGGGCGATCCGGTGGAGGTGGACGTTGGCGCGGCGGTGCCCTTCGAGCTGCTCAGCCGTCCAGGTGGCCACGAATTTCTGGGCGAGGTCGGCGGAGGAGACGAGCTCGACGCCGAAGCCGCGCACGAGCTCGGCCGTGCCCGCGTCCAGGCGGGAGACGGTGGGCAGCTCGTTGTTCGGGCTGTACTGGGCGGCGAGCCGCTTGAAGCCCGAGACCAGGTTGCCGACCTCCTCCCCGTGCTTCTGCCAGGTGTGGTAGACCGCCTTCGAGCCGGGAAGGTGGTCGAGCATGCCCGACTCGATCGAGTGGACGAGCTTCTTCGGCTCCCCTTCCCGGGGAACGATGTAGTAGCACCGGCGGCTCACGAACTTGCCGGCGAGCCCGAGGAGATCCATCCCGATGGGATCGTTCTGCTGAAAACAGGCGAAGAACCAACCGTCGAGGCCGGCTTCGGCCAGGGCGGACTGAATGGCGGGAATCCGGTCGGCCAGCATGGCACCCCCCTCCTGGAAGGTCCAGATGGTATCAGACGTTTACCATCACGCCGGGAGCAGAAGCACCGGAACGGCCGAGGCCGGATCGTTCTAAAATCGAGAGGCTTCTCTCTTCGACCAGAAAGGCAGGCACCCATGAACCGAATCCATCGCGCGCTCCTCGCCGCGCTGGCTCTTTCCCTGTCCCTCGCCGGAGCCCTGGAGGCCGCCGAGGAGGGGCGCATCCTCGGGACCGTGGTGGACGAAACCGGGGCGCCGATCGCCGGCGCGAAGGTGGTCCTCACCCGGGCGGAGACGAGCTACAAGCTGGAGAAGACGACCGACAGAAAGGGGCAGTTCGTGCTGCTCGTCCTGGATGCCACCCAGGAGTACCAGCTCCGGGTCGACAAGGAGGGCTATCTCCCGATGGAGGGGCCGGTCAAGCCCAAGATCCAGGATACGCTCCGCCTGACGTTCACCCTGGCGAAGCCCGCTCCGGCGGCACCGGTGGAAGATCCCGCAGCCAAGGCTCTGGAGGGGAACGCGAAGGCCGTCCTCGCCTACAACGAGGGGGTCGAGATCCTCAAGGGCGGCGACAACGCCGCCGCCCTGGCAAAGTTCGAGCAGGCATCCTCCCTCGATCCGAAGCTGCCGGAAGCCCACGCCGTGATCGCCGAGCTGAGCCTCGAGCTGGGCGAGCCCGCCAAGGCCCTGGCGGCCGCCGACCGGTACCTGGAGATTCGCCCGGGCGACGTCCGGGGGCTCCAGGCCCGCTACGACGCCCTGAAGGCGATGGGCGACAAGGAGAAAGCTCGGCAAGCGCTCCAGGCCCTGGCCGCCGCCGACCGTTCCCTCGACACGGCCGTGCGCCTCTACAACGAGGGCGCGGAGGCCACCCGCACCGGCGATCTGGACCAGGCCGCGGTCTGGTTCGGCTACGCCCTGGCCGTCGCCCCCGAAGATCCCCGGTTCATCAAGGGCCACTACGTCGTGGGCCTCACCTACGCCAAGAGCGAAAAGGCCGAGGACAAGGCCAAGGCCCGGGAGCACCTGGAGACCTTCCTGCGCCTCGCCCCGAACGACCCCGACGCGGCGTCGGCGAAGGAGATGCTGGAGTACTTGAAGCAGTAGTCTCACCCATCGGCAAGACCGCCCACAGGCGTTCCCCCTCTCCCGGCGGAAGGGAGGGCGATGGGAGAGGGGGACAGGGGGTGAGGTTCAAACCGGCAGCCGCAAAACCGCCTTGCACCCCGGTTCGGGCGTGCGGTTCTCCAGCGTCAGGGTCCCGCCGTGGGCTTCGGCGATCTGCCGCGAGAGGGCGAGGCCGATGCCGGTGCCGCCCGGCTTCGTGGTGTAGAAGGGGACGAACAGGTTATCGGCGTTGGTGATCCCCGGACCCTCGTCCTCCACCCGCACCTCCACGTGGGTGCCGTTGACGGTCCAGCCGACCCCCACGGTCCCGTGGGTGAGGAGAGCGGCGTCCACGGCGTTGCGGACCAGGTTGATCAGGAGTTGCTCGAGCTGGTCCGCGTCCCCCTGGATCGTCACCTCCGGGCCGCGCTCGACGAACACGGCGAGCCGGGTCTCGAGGGCGGCGGTGCGGCGGATCAGGGTAGAGAGCTCCACCGGCGCCAGGCGCGGCGGGGGGAGGCGGGCCAGGCGGGCGTAGGCCGCCATGAAGCGGATCAGGGCCTCGGCCCGGTTCCCGATCAGGTCCAGGCCGGAGAGCATGTCCTCCTTCCAGTCGTCGGGCCGGGGCTCGCGCTCCACGAGCCGGGCGAGGGTCGAGGACATCGAGTGGATCGGCGCGAGCGAGTTGTTGAGCTCGTGGCCGAGCACCCGGATCAGGCGCTTCCAGGCCTGGCGCTCCTCCTCCCGGAGGGTCTCCGACAGGTCGGTGATCACCAGCAGCCGGTGGGGAAGCCCTCCCTCCCGGAAGGTGCTGCGCCGGATCTCCCAGCGGCCCGGACCGCCGGGGAAGGTCCGGGAGAGGATCCGGGCCGTCGCCTCGTCGCCCTCCAGACAGTCCGCGAGCCCGAGGTCGCCGGCCGGCCTGCCCAGCAGGCGGTCGGCCGGCGCGACCAGCAGGCGCTCGCCGGCGCGGTGGACCAGGCGGAGCACCTGCGCGTCGTCAAAGGCGAAGACCGCGACGTCCACCTCCTCCACCACCCGGTGGAGGAGGGCGGCCGCCTCCACCGCCCCCAGGCGCTGCTCGCGAAGAATCTCGCCGATGGCGTTGACCTCCTGGACCACCTGGCCCAGGGCGTCGGCCTCCGTCGTCTGGCGGGCGCGCAGGGAAAAGTCCCCCTCCCGCAGGGCCGACAGCAGGTTGGCCAGCGTCTGGAGCGGACGGACGACCCGATAGCGGAGGTTCTCGGCGAGCCACCACCAGAAGAACAGGAGCACCACGGTCAGCGACCACTGGAGCTTCGGGTTGTGGTCCCCTGTCCAGAGGAGCAGCAGGGCCACCACGAGGGCCGGCGCGCTGGCCGAGAGGGTCAGCAGGAGGACGCGCTCCTCGAAGCCCAGGGCCCGGCCGCCGCGCAGGAGGAGGCTGGGGAGGGCGAAGCGCCGGGGCGCCCCCCGGTCTCCGCGGTCGACCCGGACGTCAGAGGCCATGCTTCTCGAGCCTTCGGTAGAGTGCGCTCCGGGAGAGCCCCAGGGCCTGGGCCGCGTGGCTGACGTTGCCGCCGTAGCGCGCCAGCGCCTTCTGGATGAGCACCCGCTCGACCTCCTCCAAGGGCAGGTCCTCCAGACGCTGGGTCGCGGGCGCACCGGGGGCCGCCGCCGGCTGGAGGCCCAGGTCCGCCGCCCGCACCAGGGTGTCCTGGGACATGAGCACCGCGCGCTCCACGGCGTGGTCGAGCTCCCGGACGTTGCCCGGCCAGGAGTGGGAGAGGAGGGACTGCCGCGCGTTCTCCTCGAAGTCGCGCAGGCCCTTTCTGTACCGCGCCGCATGCTGCTCCAGGAAGTGCCGGGCGAGGGGGAGGATGTCGGCCTGCCGCTCCCGCAGCGGGGGCAGGCGGATCTCCACCGTGTTCAGCCGGAACAGGAGGTCCTGCCGGAACCGGCCGGCGGCCACCTCCTCCCGCAGGTCCGCGTTGGTGGCCGAAAACACCCGTACGTCCGCGGTGCGGGTCTTCGACGAGCCCAGCCGCTCGAACTCTCCCGTCTCCAGCACCCGCAGGAGCTTCGCCTGCTGGGCCAGGGTGATGTTCGAGATCTCGTCCAGGAACAGGGTGCCGCCGTCGGCCAGCTCGAAGCGGCCCACGCGGTCGGTCTTGGCGTCCGTGAAGGCGCCCCGGACGTGCCCGAAGAGCTCGCTCTCGAAGACCGACTCGGAGAGCCCGCCGGTGTTGACCGTCACCATGGGTTTGTCCACCCGGCGCGAAACCGCGTGGAGGGCCCGGGCCACCACCCCCTTGCCGGTGCCGTTCTCGCCGGTGATCAGCACG
Source organism: Thermoanaerobaculia bacterium (assembly GCA_035633875.1). Taxonomy (GTDB): domain Bacteria; phylum Acidobacteriota; class Thermoanaerobaculia; order Multivoradales; family UBA5704; genus DATARR01. The sequence continues at coordinate 982 of DASQEB010000156.1, read as the reverse complement.
TTCGCCTCCGACGGGCCGACCCGGGCGATGAGGTCGAGCACCGGCTTCATCTCGTCCGACTCGGCGACCAGGACGGAATCGCCCACCCCCCGCAGAAGCTCGTTTTCCGCCTCCAGGCGCTCCCCCCGGCGCAGCGCCCGGCCGAGGTCCACCTGAGTGCGCAGGATGGAGATCAGCCGGTTGTTGTCCCAGGGCTTCTCCACGAAGTCCCGCGCCCCCTGGCGCATCACCTCCACGGCCAGACCCACGTTCCCCCAGGCCGTCATCACCACCACGGGGAGCGTCTCGTCCACCGTCCGTAGCTTGGCCAGGAGGTCCAGCCCCTCCCGGCCGGACGTCGTATCCCGGGTGTAGTTCAGGTCCATCAGCACCGCGTCGTACTCCCGGGACGTGACCGCCTGGATCACCTCCACCGGCGAGGCCGCCGTCTCGCTGTCGAACCCCTCCGCCTTGAGGAGCAGGCGCAGCGCCTCCCGCACCTCTCGCTGGTCGTCGGCGATCAGAATGCGGGGGCGGGGGGAGGCGGGGTTCATCATCACGACAACTTTACACCGGCGGGGTCGGGCGCCCCGAAACCTCACCCCCTGTCCCCCTCTCCCATCGCCCTCCCATCCCCCGGGAGAGGGGGAACGCCTGCGGGCAGCATTGCCGGATGACACCCTGGTCTCCGGGGAAGGGTTGCGAAGAGATCCCTCAAAACACACGGAAACCTGATGGACCGGGTCCCCCCTCGCCCGGTTGGGGGATGGGAGAGGGGGACAGGGGATGAGGTTTCCCGGTGGGGGTTCGGCCTGTCTACGGAGCAGGTGGCGCGCAGAGCTCGATGGCGGAGCCCAGGGTTTCCCAGGTGAAGGCGCAGATCGCGTCCAGGATCCGCCGGGTTTCCGCGGGGCAGTCCTGGTAGTTGCCCCCGACCACGAACGTCTTCGCCCGCTGGTCCTGGCCGTACCAGGTGACCGTATACTGGGCGACGAAGTCCGGA